>NZ_CP021425.1:357500-715000 GCF_002162375.1 Oleiphilus messinensis
AGGCTGAGAAATTGGGTGTGCTGGTTGTCAATAAGCCGCAAAGCCTGCGAGATTTCAACGAAAAACTGTTTGCAACCCAGTTTCCTCAATGTTGCCCGCCTCTCCTGGTTTCTGCAAGTGCTGAGCGTATCCGGACATTTTACGCTGAGCATCAGGATATTATTTTGAAACCATTGGATTCCATGGGTGGAAATTCCATTTTCCGGGTAAAAGCAAATGATGCGAACTTGGGCGTTATTATTGAACTTTTGACCGGACATGGCCAAAAGAAGATTATGGCCCAGAAATTTATTCCTGAAATCAGTGCCGGGGATAAGCGTATTTTGCTGATCGATGGCGAACCGGTTCCCTATGCCCTCGCCCGGATCCCCATGCAAGGCGAAAACCGGGGTAACCTCGCTGCAGGTGGCACAGGCGTGGGTCAACCGCTTTCCGACCGGGATCGCTGGATCTGCGCGCAGGTTGGCCCCACGTTGAAAGAGAAAGGCTTGCTGTTTGTTGGTATTGATGTGATTGGTGACTACCTGACTGAAATCAATGTAACCAGTCCAACCTGTATTCGTGAGCTGGATAAGCAATTCGAACTGGACATAGCCGGGCAATTGATGGATGTGATTGCGGCAAAGCAAAGTGAGTTACCGGCATAGTTTAAGTGTTGAACGTGCATGCTGGGTATACGCGCTGGGCCAAACTGTGCAGTAGTCTTGATTTCCGTTATGCCTGCAGTTGAAGATCGCCGACACTGAGCTAATTTTAATTAAAATGATTTTGTCGTGGCCATTTCCCGGTCGAAAGATTACCAGAGCGCTGAGGTTTTGCTGAGATAGTATATGAATAAAGCGAGTATAGCGCTGGCTGGGGCAAATGACCGAATCAGTTTTGCCTTGTTTGTAGCTTTAATATTGCATGTTGGCATTGTTCTTACGGGCATTGAGCGGGAAGACCCGCCACCACCATCGAGAACGATGGAAATCACACTTGCTCAATATGATGACCTGGACGAAGTCGAAAAGGCTGACTTTCTGGCACAAACAAATCAGTTAGGCAGTGGCGAAGCTCAGGAGAAAGCCCAGCTCAGCACTTCTGAGCACGGTATTGTACCTGATGACCGTATTCGTGAGACCGGACAACCCGAGCCCCTCAGTGCCACACCCACTGAGCAGGTGAAAGGTCGGACGGTGATTACCACAACGGCCCCGTCGAAAAACGCAAGCCCGGCAGTTTTTGACGAAACCCCCAAGACAGAACAACCGAAGCGGAAGCGTACACTGCTACAACGTAGCCTTGAAATCGCAACCTTGGAAGCCAAACTGGAGAAACAGCAGCGGGCTTATGCCAAACGGCCTCGCGTGGAGCGTTTAACTGCTGCCTCCACGATGCGGACAAGTGACGCATACTACATGAAAGCCTGGTTGGAAAAAGTGGAAAAAATCGGGAACCTGAATTATCCCGAAGAGTCCAGAAGGCGTAATATCTATGGTAGTTTGCGTTTGATGGTGGCGTTGTATGCGGACGGTACGGTAAAGGATATAAAGATACTGCAATCGTCAGGGCATCGGATTCTTGATGATGCCGCGATCCGGATCGTCAGGCTGGCTGCGCCCTTTGCGCCGTTCCCTGAGGATGTTCGTAATGAACGTGATGTCCTGGAAATTATTCGAACCTGGTCTTTCCAGAAAAAAGGCCTGTCCAGCTATTGATTCAGTTATGTGGGCCGCTCAGTCGCTATGAGATGGCCAGGCAACATGGAAAGTCACCCCAACTGGATGTATTCTGTTAATGACATTCTCCTGGTTACCCGGAATTCATTATGAGCAATGAAGCAACATCGTTACAGCACCATTTTTTGATTGCAATGCCGCATATGCAGGATCCTAATTTTTCGGGTACCGTGACGTATATCTGCGATCATAATGAGCACGGCGCGTTGGGGGTGGTGATCAATAGGCCATTGGACATCACGTTAGCCGAGATCTTTGACCAGCTTGAGATGACCGGTGATCATCGTGATGATGTGGTATTTGCAGGCGGGCCGGTACAGGTGGATCGTGGCTTTGTGCTCCATAAGCCGGCAGGTGACTGGCAGGCAACGATGCCGATTCAGGATGAGGTTTGCCTGACAACCTCCAAGGATATTCTCCGGGCCTATGCCAGGGATGAAGGTCCGGAAGATTGCCTGATTGCCCTCGGCTACTCCGGGTGGGGGGCTGGCCAGTTGGAGCAAGAGATTATGGCCAATTGCTGGTTAACTTGCCCTGCAGACGAAAACATCCTGTTTCACATGCCTTTTTCCGAACGGTTTGATGCTGCCGTCGCCAAAGTGGGCATTGATTTATCCAATTTAAGCCAGTTCACGGGGCATGCCTGAAAATGTCGACTGAGAAGCAGGCTTCACAAGCATTGGCCACGATCATGGCTTTCGACTTTGGCACTAAACGCATTGGTGTTGCTGTAGGCCAGTCCATTACCGGAACCGCCACGCCCTTATCGCCACTGTCCGCCCGTGATGGCATACCGGATTGGGAGCAGATTGGTCGTTTACTGGAAGAATGGAAACCGGACGCCGTCTTAGTGGGGATTCCCTTGAATATGGATGGTTCGGAGAGTGAAATGAGTCTTCGGGCTCGTAAATTTGGCAACCGTTTACACGGGCGTTTCCATAAAAAATTGATTTTCTCCGATGAACGACTGACCAGCTTTGAAGCCAAAGGTATGGTCATCGAACGCGGGGGTAACCGGAATTTTGGTGAAAATTCGGTGGATGGTTTGGCAGCGATGCTGTTGTTGGAAGGATGGTTCCGGGACAACGTCGACAATTGATTGGCAACAGGGAAAATAACAGTATGACATCTTTAATCAATGTGGAAGCCATATTGGACCGCTTGTGTGATGATTTGGTCGTCAGGATTGAATCGGCTGGTGTCGATATCAAACAGGTTGGATTGATTGGTATCCGAACCGGTGGTGTATGGCTGGCCGACTATATTCATAAGAAGCTGGCTTTGCCCTCGCCGATGGGAGAGCTGGATATTTCGTTCTACCGGGATGATTTTACCCGGATCGGGTTGAACCCTACGGTCAAACCCAGCAGTTTGCCTTTTGAAACTGAAGACCGTCATATTGTGCTAATTGACGATGTAATCATGAGCGGACGTACGATTCGGGCAGCGATGAACGAGATTTTTGATTACGGTCGTCCCGCGAGTATCACGCTTATGGCGTTGATTGATCTGGGACGTCGGGAGCTGCCGATTCAGCCAGACTTGGTGGGTGAGGTGATGACGTTGGAGAAAAATCAACAAGTCAAATTGACCGGGCCGGACGGGTTGAAAGTGCAGTTGAAGGCTGCACCGTAATAAAGTAGGTATTGCTGTATTCCAGAAACTGCATACAATGTGCTCGCAGCAAGCCGAGTGTGCTGTCAGGGCTATTCGGGTGAGCTTTAAATTTTGTTCCTGATAAATCATTTCAAGGGATTATCATGTCGTATCCGTTGCATGCTGATGAAATTCAGCTCAACCAAAATGGCCAGCTCAGGCATTTTCTGACCGTTGAAGGTTTATCAAAGGCACTTCTGGAAGAAATTCTGGACACTGCTGACTCCTTTATTGAAGTGGGTGCCCGATCGATAAAAAAGGTGCCGTTATTGCGGGGTAAAACGGTAATTAACCTTTTTTTTGAGCCCAGTACCCGTACCCGTACCACCTTTGAACTCGCAGCGCAGCGTCTCTCTGCTGATGTACTTAACTTGAATATCAGTACCTCGGCTACCTCCAAGGGCGAGTCTCTTTCCGATATGTTGCAAAACCTTGAGGCCATGGCGAGTGATATGTTTGTTGTGCGTCATGCCCAAAGTGGAGCGCCTCATTTCATTGCCAAATCTGTGTGTCCCGGAGTGGCGATTATCAATGCCGGCGATGGTCGTCATGCGCATCCGACTCAGGCGATGTTGGATATGTTGACAATCCGTCAACATAAAGGCCGTGTAGAGGGGATGGTTGTTGCAATTGTGGGGGACATTCTCCATTCCCGGGTAGCGCGGTCTCAAATTAGAGCTCTGCTCACTTTGGGGGCTGCAGAGGTGCGGGTTATCGCACCGCAGACTTTATTACCTTTTGAGCCGGAGGCTTTGGGTGTAAGTGTCTTTCATAACATGCAGGCAGGCTTACGTGATGCTGATGTTGTCATAATGCTACGCCTGCAAAAAGAGCGTATGGAAGGGGCGCTTCTGCCCAGTGAGAGCGAGTACTTCAAACTGTATGGTCTCGATGATCAAAAATTGGCCTATGCGAAGCCTGATGCCATCGTGATGCACCCCGGCCCGATCAATCGAGGGGTGGAAATTGCGTCCGAAGTTGCGGACGGACCCCAATCTGTGATTCTGAATCAGGTCACCAATGGTATTGCAATTCGAATGGCTGTGATGTCGATGGCGATGAGTGGTCAGATTGCAAGCGCTCAGAATCGGAGTTAAGGGATCATGACAAAGTATCGAATAGAAAATGGTGTATTGCGTTGTCCGGTTGCCGGGCAGCGCCAGACCAATCTGTATGTTGATGCCGGAAAAATCGTTGCGGTAGGGGATTCGTGCGATGGTTTTGCGGAAGCGGTATTGGTGGATGCCCGTGGTAAGTGGATTATGCCCGGCATTGTAGATTTGAGTGTTTCGTTGCGCGAGCCGGGTCTCAAGCAAAAAGGGTCAATTGAATCGGAAACCTATGCCGCTGTGAAAGGTGGGGTGACAACCGTATGTTGTTCACCATTGAGCAATCCGGTCAATGACTCGGAGGCGATCAGCCACTTGATTGGCGAACAGGCCCGTAAAGCTGGATACGCACGGGTTTTGCCAGTGGGGGCAATGACCAGTCGTGGTGAAGGTAAACAGCTCAGTGCTTATTACGCCTTACGATCTGCGGGTTGTATCGCGGTGAGTCACAGTCGGGATTGCGCCATTGAACCTCAAGTTTTGAGACGCTGTTTCCAGTACGCCCGGACACATGATTTGACCGTGTTTATGGAGCCTCAGGAAACCACATTGGCCCAAGACGGCTGTGTAAATGAGGGAGTCCTGTCGGCACGGTTGGGATTGGTTGGTATTCCGCATCTCGCTGAAACGTTAATGGTATCCCAGTCTTTGCTGCTGGCGAAAGAAACCCGTGTCCGTCTGCATCTTAGTCAACTGTCCTGTGCTGAGTCGGTTGCAATGATCCGGCAGGCCAAGGCGAATGGTGTTGCGGTTACGGCGGATGTCACGATGCATCACCTTTTGTTGACGGAAAACGATGTTGAACCGTTTGATGGCCGTTACCACGTGCTGCCACCATTACGCTGTGAATCTGATCGGGAGGCACTTATACAGGCTGTATCGGACGGTACCCTGGATGCAATTGTGTCGCAACATGCTCCCCATGAGCAGGCGGCCAAACAGGCGCCATTCGGCGAGACCGAACCTGGGGTGAGTTCCATAGAACTGTTGCTTCCTCTTCTGTTCCGGTTAGTTGAAACCACTGGATTGGATCTGGATACGGTACTCCCTTTGCTGACGACGAAACCTGCAGCGATCGCTGGATTAACCGAATATGGGTTACAGGCCGGTGCTGTTGCTGATTTTGTGATTGTTGATCCTGACAAGCGCTGGAAGGTCAATGCCAGTGAAATGCGTTCCCGGGGTAAGAACACCTTGTTCTCGGGTGTGGAACTGCCGTGTTCTGTTGAAAAAACTTTTGTTGCAGGTCAGAACGTGTATGATTGCACTCTTTGATCTGTGATTATTCTGTTTACAATGACATGGTTTGGACTATGTTTTAACTATTGATATGTAATGGGGAAAAGGAAATATGTTTTTTATCATCGTTGGATTGGTGGTGGTAATTTGGTTGTTGTGGAATATTTGTCGCAATACCAATGATGCCTTGGACAAGCAAACAGCCATTCAATACGAAATTGTTTCGCTGGAAAAGCGTATAGAAGAATTATTGGATAAATTGCCTGAAAACCTCTCTGGGGAGGGCAATTCTGTAAAAAAGACTGAAGCACCAGTTGCAGAGCTTGACTCTGGGCTGGTGGATCTCAATCACGCAACGTTAGCAGATCTGGTTGCGCTTCCTAAAATTGGTAAAGCGTTGGGGCAACGTATTATTGAAAAGCGCCCATACGCAGCAATCGATGATTTGCTTCAGGTTCAGGGGATTTCGAAAGATATTCTTGAAATGAATCGCGCACGCCTGACTGTGTCTGATGCACCTTAAGTCTGAATAATCCTCGTTGTGGGGCGATTGATGTAGCAGTCGCTACCCCTTTCTGAGCCGGCGACCGATGTTATTCGGGGCCGGCTCTTCACTTTTAAGATTCGTTTACGGCTTCTCTTAAGGATTTTCCTGGTTTAAAATGAACGCCCTGGCTGGCGGCGATGGTCATGGTTTGCCCGGTTTGAGGGTTGCGACCCGAACGTGCCTTGCGTTGCGTAACATTGAACGATCCAAAACCCAACAATGAGACCGAGGCTCCGGATGCGAGTGCGTTGGTGATCTCATCAGTGACCACGGTGATAACTTCACTGGCTTTCGCTTTGGATAGTTGGGATTGAGTTGCAATAAGTGATGCCAGCTCTGGTTTGTTCATGGGAGACCTCTTTACAGTTTGTGTCGGGATCAGGAGGGGGATGAGCCAGACAATGCGTGTGCAATTTGAGTATTGTAGTGATTTTAATCACTGTTTCGCTGTAAAACCTGTCGAATCGTCAGGAAAAGCGTTACTTTTTGTAATTTAATTTGCCGCTTTGTGTTGTTTTTCTCACAAACATGCCAGAAAAACAGAGATAATCTCTCCCACTTGGGAAATGGGATATCTGTTCTAATTTAAAATTTTGTGAACAAATTATAAGAGATAGTCTGGCTTTTGTTTCTGTACTTGCGAAACTGGTTGAAATTTGATCAAATCTGGCCTGGCTCGGGTAGTGAGATAGTCGCCCCCGGTTGCAGCGACGTGATACCAAAAGAAACAGGCGCACTGATTTAACGGATGTACAAAATCCACTGCAATACGAAATTAACGACTGTGCTTTGCAACAGATGCATAGAAAAATAAATGTAGAAAGAATTTAGTAAGACTGAAACTCAATTAAAAAAAACACGATAAGCACTAATAACAAAGATGTAAGAGAGGAGATCAGAGTGTCGCAGGCAGCTTTCAACAATAAACGGAAAGGGATCATCAAACTGGTAACGATCACCATGGTGACATTCGTGTTTTCCGGATGCAGTATGATCAATCACATGATTTATAAAACAACCGGTATGGTTCTGCAAGGGTATACGGAAGAACATATTGTGCCCTTTACACTGGAACAGGATGATCTGGAAATGGGCTGTGCGCTGAGTGAAGCCACTACGCCCTTACTGATGTCCTTTGGTCGGGTGACGGCATCACCGGATCAGATCGGAACCATGCTGTACCTTTCCGCTGGTACGTGTGAAGAACAGCGAGCACTCGAAGATGAACTGCGTTACTTGCGGGCGATAAAAGAACAGCGTCCGGATGAAGCAGAAGATGCCTTGATTGCACAAAAACGGCACTTGGTCAAAGCGGCGAAGCGTCAGTTTGAAGGCTGGAATCGCTTGGTAGCCCACTATGGTGAACCTGGTGGTGCGGAGTGTCCGGAACTGGATAATGAATTTGATCAGTTTATCTGGTTGGCGGGGTTGTTGTCCGGTCTGCAGTCGCTGAACAGCGAAATCCAGTCAACTTCAACGATTGGTGTACCGAAAAATATCGCTGCCAAGGTCGAGCGGGCTGCAGGTTGTCTGGAAGATGATGCGTGGTGGGGTGCACCGATGGCATTGAAAGCCACGGTTTGGGCCATGCTACCCGGTGCGGAGCCGCAAGGTGAAAGTGCATGGGAACGTCTTGAAGCCGCAGACAAAAAAGGTATTAAAGCTCGGGTAAGGTTGACTCACGTATTGCATGCTCTGGCGGCGTACACCAAGGGTGATATGGAGCGTGTTCGCAACGTCATTCGTGCTCACGCAGAAGCCATACAGAAAAAACCGGCGCGGCCAACTCACCGACTTATTGATGCTATTGCGACCTACAATATACAGGCACTGTCAGATCGATTATGGACTCAGAACACGGGGCACCGTACACCCGTGGGTGGGCTTGGAACCTTCTGGGATGACAAGAAGGAGTCCAATGTCGAGACGATAGAGCTGGATGATTTCCTGTAAACCGGGAATACGGATTAATAAGAACTAAAAACAGTTCAGAGCAACAATAACTACGATTTTTTACAAAAATTGCAAGCAACTAAAGATAACTGGAAGGGAAAGGCGTAACCATGAAACAAATACAACAACGCATCAAAGCTGCTGCCGTTGTAGCAGCCAGTACTGCAGCTTTTGCATCGTTTAACGTAAATGCAGATGCGCTGGATCGAAAGTTCTGTATTTTCGACCCTATCGGCAATAACGGACCTTTGTTCAACGTAATGAAATCCGCTAAACCTGCCGCATTAAAATGGGGTGTTAATTTAGAGCTTTCCGCATAC
This sequence comes from Oleiphilus messinensis, assembly GCF_002162375.1. Lineage (GTDB taxonomy): Bacteria > Pseudomonadota > Gammaproteobacteria > Pseudomonadales > Oleiphilaceae > Oleiphilus > Oleiphilus messinensis. The sequence goes on from NZ_CP021425.1 coordinate 366,046, forward strand.
ACGGATGAAAAAATTGCTTCTGAGGATTTTAAAGCAGGTCAATGCGATGCTGTATTGTTGACTGGTACCCGTGCTCGTGAATACAACAAGTTTACAGGTTCTCTGGAGGCGTTGGGTGCAATTCCGGGTGATCAGGAAATGCAAATGATTTTGCAGACACTGAATCAACCGAAGGCCTCTCAGCTGATGACCAGTGGTAATTACGAGATTGCAGGTATTTTACCGGCGGGCGCGATTTACCTCTTTTTGCGAGACCGTAACATCAACTCTGTTGAAAAACTGCAAGGCAAAAAGATCGCTACACTGGATTATGACCAAGCCTCTCTAACTATGGTTCGTCATGTTGGTGCATCTGTTGTTGGTGCGAGCTCTGCGAATTTCGCCGGTAAGTTTAACAACGGTAGCGTTGACGCTGCCTACGCGCCCGCTGTAGCTTACACGCCACTGGAATTGTACAAAGGTGTTTCTCCAGACGGTGGTGTATTTGATTACAAACTGGCACAAATGAATTTCCAGATTGTTATTCATCAGGATAAATTCCCATCCGGTTTTGGTCAAAAAGTGCGTGAGTATTCTGCTGCTCGCTACACAGAAGCCTATGAAATTGTTTCCACTGCAGAAGCGGAAATCAAACCTGAGCATTGGATGCGTCCTAAAAAAGAAGAAGTGGAAGGCTACGACAAGCTGTTGAGAGAAGTGCGTATCAGCCTACGGGATGAGGGTGTTTACGACGGCAAAGCATTGAAATTGATGCGTAAAGTGCGTTGTAAAACAAACCCGCAAAACGCAGAGTGTGCGGAGAATCGTGAGTAATCGAGCGTGCTTTTCTTTTGCAGGGTGCACGAATCTCCAGGTTGCAATGCGCAATCATAGCGGAGTTGTCATATGCAAAAGTGGTTAGCATGATCTGAAAACGTCGAAACCGGAGTTATCTTCCCAGACTAAGGCTGGTTAGGAGCTTCGGTTTCGTCCCGTTCAACAGTTGAAGTTTATGGATTACTCATGGCAAAAGGTTTAAATGCAAGAACCCCGATAGAATGGTTGTCCTCTTTGCCCGCGTGTATCTTGTTGCTTTCGGTTGTGATTTTCAGTACCAGTAGCGACATTCACAACAAGATGCTGCAAATAGGGCAGGCTTCGTGGCCGGGCTATTATGAATTGAGAACGGATCCCACAGCACCAGAGTGCGATCCCGATTTCAATATTGACAAGGAAGTAGATCGTCGAATTGCGGAAGAAGCTGCCAAACCCGTTGATGAAGATGTGCTTGATCTTCTGGCAGATGATCCTCTTGATCCTGAAATGTTGCGTGCCGCACTGCGCAATTCAAAAGAAGAGTGTGTTGAACAGTTTGCGCGATTTGAAGAGCTGAAGGAGCGGGTAACACCGGCTTTGAAAGCGTATCGTAGCGTTGAACTGTTTGTTGCAGATTTGATCGCTTTCGGTTTAACCTCTCAGCGTTTTACTCTGGCATTGCTCGTTGCGCTTTGTGCGACGACTGCAACGTTTACCCGCCACCATATCGCCATGCGTGCGATGGAAACCCAGCTTGATCATACCCTGTCGCACTTCCTGCAGTTTATCGCAAACTGTATGTTGTTCGTCTCTGCATGGTCTTTCCGTGACCTGTCCCATGCGGAGGGAGGAATCGTTCCGCTCGACAAGGAAATACTCCACGACACCTGGATTGCCGGGTTTGGTTTGATCACGCTCGTGAGTGGTATTCAAATGTTTCGTGTGCCCGCAGATGCGCCTGCAGGCGGAAATATCGGTAAAGCACTTTTAGCTGTGCCGCTTTACACGACCATGTGTCTCATCTCGGGTACCTATTTCATGATGGGAGGCCATGTTGCTGGTATCGGCATCTATCTCGACAAAATGATGGATCTATCAGACATGTTCCTGAATGTCGGTCTGTTCGTCTGGGCGGGTATGATGTTGAAGCACACGCGACTGGCTAAACTCGTATTCGACCTGTTCCGGCCTTGGAAGATGCCTCCCGAGCTCCTGGCATTTGTAGCAGTACTCGTGGCAGCGATACCGACCGCGTATACCGGCGCTTCCGGTATCTTTGTAATTGCCGCCGGTGCGGTAATATACAGTGAGCTGCGTTCTGCTGGTGCGAGGCGTCATCTGGCGCTGGCTGCATCGGCTATGTCGGGCAGTATGGGGGTTGTATTACGACCTTGTTTGCTGGTTGTGGTTATTGCTTATCTGAACCGGGAAGTCACCACCGATGATTTGTTCGGCTGGGGGTTATATGTCTTCATTTTGACCGCCTTCCTGTTCTTTGCTGTTGCAATGACCGTTAACCGACAAAGCAAGATTCAGTTGGCACCATTTGCTGATGCATTGCCGGGCACATTGCAGGCCATTAAGCCGCTGATTCCTTATGTGGCGGTCATTGCCGTTATTTTGCTGGCGTATTACTACGGGCTGGGTGTGACCATGGACGAGTTCTCTGCTGCCCGTATATTGCCAGTGATCATGATTGGTATTCTGGTGTATGAGCATTTCCGTCATCGCAATGAGCGTGATGAGCAGGGTGAGAAGTCACATCAGGGACTTGAGCGCAGTGTTCGATTCTCGATCAATGAAACAACCGCAGAAATAGGTGCGTTGCTATTCCTGTTCGGTCTCTCAGTGAGCATCGGTGGTGTTATCGAACGGGCGGGGCTAATGGAATCCTTCCCTGATTCATTCTCCAGCCAGTGGACTGCAATGTTGTTGTTTGTCTGTATCCTTGTTGTTCTGGGTATGATCATGGATGCATTTGGTGCCGTCATACTTGTGAGCGCCACAATTGCTGCAGTGGCTTATGAGAGTGGAATTCATCCGATTCACTTCTGGATGGTAACACTGGTTGCATTTGAGCTTGGCTACCTCAGTCCACCCGTCGCCTTGAATCATTTGCTCACGCGGCAGGTTGTTGGTGAGCGGGAGTACGAGCTTGCTGCACAGGAAGAAGGTACGTTCTATCAGCGCCATGAACGTGTACTTATGCCATTGCTGGTTATGAGTATCGCGCTGGTGTTGGTTGCGTTTGTACCGTTGATGGTGGGTTATTGATCGTTTTGAGTGATTAATAACTTACCCATCACAAAAAAGGAGGCGAAAGCCTCCTTTTTTGTTGTCCTGCCATTAATGAATCGCCACTTTTGATTCGCTCGATGTTATCTGTCTTGAGTTGTTTCCTGGTGACCTGCATGGGATTGACTCAATCTATCGTAACTTCATCTCGGCGATATCCGTGCTATAGTAAAATGTACGCGATCTGTTCACTAAAAATAATTATTTTGTTCGTTCCCGTCAGCCCGGAAGGTATATGAAGTTTTTAGAAAAGGCTTTGGCACACTTTGGCAATCCGCTCGAATGGGGCTCAATTGGAAAAGCCTGGGTATTAGTGACGCTAACCGGAGCGATGCAATTGCAGTATCTGTTTTGGGCGGAGTACCTGTTGGCCCATGAGTCTGCTCCAAAATATGTGCATATTGATTTTCTCGAGAGTAACCTTTACCTGCTCTATATTTGTGTAGGGCTGTCCCTGATGATTTTTGTGTCACTGTTTGCGTTCAAATACCGCTATGGTGAACATATCCTGTACGAGCATTTTGCTGCCCAGTATTATGGCTTGTCATTATGCTTTTATGGCTATTTAGTTGGAACCATGAGTCTACCGACGGGTATTGTCCTGGCGGGTGCCCCGGTTGTCGGCTTGATTCTGTTTAATCGTTGGGTTGTTCTCTATGCGTTGATTACGGCCTGTTCAGTTATTGTCATTCTCAGTTATGGTGCTGCCCTGAACTATTGGCCTTACGCGCCTGCAATAAAGTACCCGGTAAGTTCCGGTCATGGTTTGTCCCTGTTCTGGTTGACCCATATGTACATTTTCGGGGCGCCACATTTATTGATCCTGACGGCATTTGCATATTTTGTTCTGAGACGTTGGCGACGTCGTGAACGGGAAGTCAAGCAGCTTAGCATGACCGATTCTCTGACCGGTCTGCTCAATCGTGGCGCTATTTCCGCATCGTTGCGATCCGAACAGCAGCGAAGTTCCCGAACCCGTATTCCTTTCTCGCTACTCATGATTGATCTTGATTACTTTAAACAAATTAATGATACCTGGGGGCATCAAACAGGCGATCTCGTGCTTACGGAAACCGCTCGAATTCTCAGGGATTGTGTACGGCAATATGATCAGGTAGGCCGTTTTGGTGGAGAAGAGTTTCTGATAGTGCTGCCTGATACCGATGAGCACGAGGCCTTTCAATTGGCCGAGCGTTGTCGCCAGAAAATCGAGGCGGTAAAAATCGATGTGGGTTCCCGCACGTTGAAGGTTACTGGAAGTTTGGGGTTATTCTGTAATGAGCAGGAACTGGATTTATCGGCAGAGCTCATGTTGCATTATGCAGATAAGGCGCTGTATGAGGCGAAAGCCCAGGGTCGTAATCGGGTGGTGGTCAGCAAGGCTGATGTAAATGAATCCATCCGGTTTTCTGCTGCCGCTTCTGCATCTAATTATGCAATGAAATAATCATGTCCTTGAGTTCAGCCGGGGTATTTCAAAAGATTTCCAACCCCGGCTTGAACCTTGTTTTGCCCCTGTGGGTGGCTTAAACCGTATTGAACAGCCCCTGATATTGATCACGTAAATTTCGCTTCAGGAGTTTTCCTGTCGGGGTGTGTGGTAACTCGGATACAAAGAGTACTTCATCGGGTAACCACCATTTTGCGACTTTGTCGCTGAGAAATGAAAGCACATCCTCTTTCGTCAACGTTTGATCCGGTTTCAGAACCATCAACAGCACAGGACGTTCATCCCATTTCGGATGAGGGACGCCAATGACCGCACACTCCGCTGCGGCTGGGTGACTCATGGCCGCATTTTCGAGGTCGATAGAGCTTATCCACTCGCCCCCGGATTTGATGACGTCCTTAGCCCGATCCACGATGCGCATCGTTCCACTGGCATCTATCGTGGCGACATCTCCTGTGTCAAACCAACCGTCCTCCCAGGATGATGTGTCATCTGACTTATAATAACCGGTTGCAATCCAGGGGCCTTTTACCAGCAGGCGGCCATAATCTTCGCCATTGTGTGGTAATGGATTATTGTCGGCATCGACGATTTTCATTTCCACGCCAAACACTGCACGTCCTTGTTTGGCTTGAAGTGCATAACGTTCTTCGCGGCTGACGTTTACCATATGCTTCGAAAAAGCGTTAATGGTTCCTATCGGCGACATTTCAGTCATTCCCCAGGCGTGTATTACAAAGGCATCATGTAGTTGATCAAATGCTTTGATCATTGATAGTGGCGCAGCAGATCCGCCTATCACTACATTTTTAACCGGTGTTAGCGTCAGGCTTTGTTGTTCGCAATATTGCAGGAGTCCGAGCCAGACAGTGGGAACGCCCAACAAGAGATCAACTTGTTCCTCTTCGATCAGTTCATACAGGGATGCGCCATCCATTCCTGGTCCCGGTAACACGAGGTTTGCACCACACATTGTTGTGCTGTACGGGATACCCCAGGCATTCACGTGAAACATAGGAACAACGGGCAATACCGCAGAACGGTTTGATATATTTAAAGCGTCCGGCGAGAGGGATGCGTATGCGTGGAGCACTGTGGATCTGTGACTGTACAAAACACCTTTGGGATTTCCCGTAGTGCCGGATGTGTAGCAAAGCGCCGCAGCGTCTTCTTCATTTAGTTCTGGCCATTCGTATTGGTCATCTTCCTGAGCCAGCAGGGTTTCGTAAGAGAGTAGCTCCAGTGGGGAGTCGGGCAGGGCGTTTTCAGGTGCCATCACCACGATTTTTTCAATGTGGGTGAGTTCCGACTTGATGCCTTCGAGTAACGGGATGAATTGCAGGTCGACGAAAACAATTCGGTCTTCGGCATGATTCAGGATGTAAGTGATCTGCTCGGGAAATAGTCTTGGGTTCACGGTATGAATGATGGCACCCATTCCGGAAACCGCGTAGTAAAGCTCATAGTGACGATGGGTATTCCAAGCCAGTGAGGCAACCCTGTCTTGCTTCCGGGTGCCCAGTTTGGCAAGTACATTTGCCAGTTGTCGGCTGCGTTTTGCGGCTTCGCCATAGGTGTACCGGAATATTCCTCCTTCAGGACACCGGCTGATAATACGGCTATCAGCGTGAAATTTTTCCGCGTGTTGGAGTATTGACGATATTGATAACGGGCTGTTCATCATAAGGCCATTCATGGACGCTTCCTTATTTGCTGTTATTTTTTTAAATTCTTTGTTCGGGATCTGGGGGTGTATTAATCCGGGCCGAGGACAGTTTCGTGTTGAGCTTTTCTACAAGCCACTACAATTTAGTGTTTTTTTTCTGGGTGGGTCAAGGGAAGGGCAAAAATATGGGAAAAAAAACCCCGAATTCACATCGGGGTTTTTGTCGGCAGTATTCTTAGCTGCTTTTGAGCATGCTGATGCGCAGATTAAAGTTTAGGGCCTGCATCTACAATTGCATCGGAGACATCAAACTTTTTGAAGTTTTCGACGAATTGCGAGATCAGATCTTTTGCTTTTGCATCATATTCTGCGCCATCAGCCCAAGTGCTTCTTGGGTTCAGCAATTTGCTGTCCACGCCAGGCACTTCTACAGGTACTTCGAGGTTCAGATCAGACAAATGTTCAGTTTGGACATCAACCAGTTCACCATGTTGGATAGCTCGGATGATCGCGCGGGTGGTTGGAATGCTGAAGCGTTCACCCACACCGTGAGGGCCACCGGTCCATCCGGTATTGACCAGGTAAACTTTGCTGCCGAATTCTTCCATACGCTTCATTAACAGCTCGGCGTAGACACCTGCTGGACGCGGGAAGAATGGCGCACCGAAACATGTCGAGAACGTGGACTTCAGTTTGGAAGAGGAGCCCATTTCTGTTGAGCCCACTAATGCGGTGTATCCACTCAGGAAGTGATACGCGGCAGCTTCTTTGGACAGAATGGAAACAGGTGGCAGAACGCCTGTCATGTCACAGGTCAGAAAAACAATAGCAGATGGCTCACCAGCCTGATTTTCCAGAACGCGCTTTTCAACATGCTCCAGTGGATAGGCGCAGCGTGTATTTTCGGTGAGCGATACATCGTTATAATCAGGGGTGCGTGATTGTTCGTCAATGACCACGTTCTCAACGATGGCACCGAAACGAATTGCATCCCAGATAACAGGCTCGTTCTTGCGGCTCAGGTCGATACATTTTGCGTAGCAACCACCTTCGAGGTTAAATACTGTGCCCTTACCCCAGCCATGCTCATCATCACCGATCAGGAAGCGATCTTCATCGGCGGATAATGTTGTCTTGCCGGTTCCGGATAAACCGAAGAACAGGCAGGTTTCGCCGTCTTCACCCACGTTGGCGGAGCAGTGCATAGGCAAAACGTCTTTTTCCGGCAGCAGGAAGTTCTGTACCGAAAACATGGCTTTTTTCATTTCTCCGGCATAGCTCATACCGGCGAGCAGAACTTTACGTTTGGCGAAGTTGATAATTACGGTGCCGTCACTGTTGGTTCCATCACGTTCCGGATCGCATTCGAAATTGGCACAGTTCAGAATTTGCCATTCCTGTTTATCAGCAGGGTTATAGCTTTCCGGTACAATGAAGAGGTTACGCCCGAACAGATTTTGCCACGCCGTTTCGGTGGTCATTTTGACTGCCAGATAATGTTCAGCATCTGCACCGACGTGCACATGGGATACGAAGTGTTCTTTATCTGCAAGGTAGCTCTCAACCCGTTCCCATAACGCATCAAACTTGTCTGCGTTAAATGGCTTGTTGATGGGGCCCCAATGGATCAGATCAGCGGTGCTGGGCTCCTCAACAATAAAGCGATCCATGGGAGATCGGCCCGTTCTGGCACCTGTGGTGACCACCAGTGAACCGTTTGCTGCCAACCGGCCTTCGTTTCGTTTTAGCGCTTCTTCGACCAGTTGCGCCGATCCCAGATCTATATAAGTGTTGCTCACTTCGACCTCGCCCTTTGTGTGATAGTGAAAAGAATGCTTTCCTTTCAATGATTTGCTTTGAAAAATCGATTTAATGTCAGCCCATTAAATGTGCTGTTTTGTACGTTTTTCGATCATTCATTAAAGAATTTGGGGCGCCATTATGCCAAAAACGCCAGCAAAAAACGACCTTTACCCCAAGTTTGGATTATTTATTCACCAGCAAAGTTCTATATTGTTGAAATATAACAATAATTATTAATGCAGTGGAGGTGTGTGGAAGATTGTATCCAGCTCTTCTTTTTTGAAAGTGTAGGTTTCGGCACAGAATTGGCAGTCAATTGTGATTGTCCCCTGTTCTGCAACCAGAGTGTAGGCATCATCTGATCCGAGGGCTTCTATTGCCGCAGTGCATCGTGCTTTGGAGCAGCTGCATTCAAACGAAACGGCTTCTCCTGGAAATAATCGAACATCCTCTTCATGAAAAAGCCGGTGTAAAATCTGTTCTGCCGGAAGGCTTCTGAGTTCTTCAAAGGTAATTGATCTGGCCAGGGTTTCCAGGCGATTCCAGGTTTCGTCATCTTCACGGTATCCTGGTAATTTTTGCAGGAGCATGCCTGCTGCACCCGTCTCGTCACAGAAGAGCAGAATAGTGGTTTCCAGTTGCTCTGACTGGGTGAAGTAGTCTTCCAGGCAGCTACTCAGGTCAGGTTTTTCCATCGGAATGATACCTTGATAGCGCTGTCCTTTTTCAGGGTCAATCGTGATGACCAACTGGCCCTGACCAAGTTGCTCCTGAATGCTGGATACGGTTTCGGGTATATTCTGGTATTGGGCAATGGCTCTTACTTTCCGGTAATGAGTACATTCTGCCATCAATAATGTAACGGGCCCGTTACCCCGTGCCTGCAGTGACAATATACCATCAAATTTTAGTGTACCGCTGAGTAGAACCGAGGCGGCCAACGCTTCGCCCAGCAACGTTTGCACTGCTTCCGGGTAATCACTTTGGGCAAAGGCGTCGATAAAGCTTTGTTCCAAGCGGACAAGCTCACCCCTGATTTCGTGTTCTTCAAAAATAAAGCGGTGGAATAAGTCGTGTTCGTTCATAGGGTAACTCATGAAAAGGGATAACTTGTGGTGCCTCAGAAGTATTGTTCAGGCTTTGCTAGGGTCTGTTGACGTTTCATATTTAACCTCTGCCAGCGCTATTTTTTTGTCCAGTCAGGCGCTGCGAGTGTCGTGTAGTTATTCTACATCAGCGAGCAGCAACGCATCGGGGCGAAAAAATAGCGCTGGCCCGAAGGGTTGAGCCTGAAAATCGCTCACTCCGCGTCACTCGTCGCTCATTTGGAATAACCAAACCACACTCCTCATTTCTTGATTGAGCAATTTTCAGGCTCAACAGAGGTTAAATATGAAACGTCAACAGACCCTATTATTTTAGCAGCAGCGACTACGCTAAATCACGAGTTATCTGTTTCTTTAAACTTTTGCAGGTCTCGCCGTTGTTTTTTGGTTGGGCGGCGAGCCGGCGGCAGGTGGGCCATCTGTAATTGTTTGCGTTGCCAGGAGGATTCTTCCCGTTTCTTTTCACTCTCCATGGTTTCCCGGTAGAGCAGTTGAGCCTCGGGTGCGCTTTTCCGGCGATCACTGAGATCCAGAACAATGACTTCTTTATCGGCCCAGCCCTGGCGTATTTCCAAGCGAGCGCCAATATCGACGGACTTTCCGGGCTTACAGCGAGTACCATTGTATTTAACTTTTCCACCTTCGATCGCTTCCTTGGCGAGTGTCCGGGTTTTAAAAAAGCGTGCGGCCCAAAGCCACTTATCAAGTCTGACTTTGTTTTCTTCTTTATCTGTTGATGTTGATGCGCTCGATGTATGGCTCATAGGCAAATCAAAATCCGTTGGGTTTACGAGTGGGCTTAACGCTGGAAAAGCTGTTCACGGCTTCATATTCAGAAATAGCGCGTTCCGGTTTTTGGCTATCCGGTTGCACAATGCTGAGGAGATTTTTGATACCGTATTCCCTTGCCGAGGCTAAGACTGCCAGGCTGTCATCGATAAGCAGTGTAGAGTCGGGATCAAAAGGCTCTTCTTCCTGCAGGCGGTGCCAGAACGCCTGGGCTTCTTTCGGGTAACCATAGTCATGTGATGAGATCAGGGCATCGAAATAGCGATCGAGCTGGGTAATGCGAAGTTTCAAGTTGAGGCTTTTACGGTGCGCGTTGGTAACCAGTACAACGCGGTGGTGTGTTTCCTGCAGTGTTTGCAGAAAATGTTCGACGTAGGGGCGAAAAGCAATCAGGTGTTGCACTTCTTCTTTTAACTGGCCAATATCAAGACCCAGCGTCTCACTCCAATAGTCAACGCAATACCAGTTAAGCGAGCCCTCCTGGTCGGTAATGAGTTGATTAATGGTCGTGTGGGCTTCGGGCAGGGATAATTTTTGCGCCTGTGCATAGCGAAGCGGTAAATGTGTCAGCCAGAAGTAGTTATCAAAATGAAGATCCAGAAGTGTACCGTCCATGTCGAGCAGAACGGTGTTAATCGAATGCCAATCGAGGTTGGGTTCAGTCATGTAGGATTTACAGGCCCCTTGGTTTGTTGCAAATCGTTTTTGTCGCAAGCTGTTCTGTTTTGAAATCGCACTAAGCCTGGAACAAATGTTCACGCTTGCTGTAGATAAAATGTTTTACTGACCGTTACCACTAGAATATGTAAATTTGGGCGAATGAGTCAACCAAGACGCCTCATCCGCTGTGACTTTTTCAACACTTTGAACTCAATCCAGGGAAACAAATATGGTAAGTGATCGACTAAAAGAGATTCTTGATATTGCCCAAGCGGCGGGTGCTGCGGTAATGGAAGTTTATCAAGGCGAGGAGGATTGGGAGATCCAGCAAAAGGATGACGATAGCCCGGTGACAAAGGCAGATCATGCCGCCCACCAAGTTATTATGGCGGGATTGTCTCGTATTACACCGGACACCCCTGTAATATCCGAAGAAGGCGGAATCGTAGAATATTCAGAGCGGCGAGGTTGGACGGAATACTGGCTGGTCGATCCGTTGGATGGCACTAAAGAGTTTATCAACCGGAATGGTGAATTCACAATCAATATCGCCTTGATTCGCAATTATGAACCGGTTCTGGGTGTAGTTTTCGCACCTGCCCTGTCGGTTTCATATCTGGCAGAGCGGGGGGAAGGTGCCTGGAAGATTGATGCGCAAGGGCAGCAGACGGCGCTCCGGGTGCGTCCGCTTTCAACCCGGAAAGTTGATATCGTGGCCAGTCGAAGACACGGTGGCGAACAGCTGGACAAGTTGTTATCGCGATTGCAGGGGAGCATTGAAGAAGTCCACTATGTCAATATGGGCAGCTCACTGAAACTTTGTGTTTTGGCGGAGGGGCAGGCAGACTGGTATCCCCGATTGGCGCCTACGAGCGAATGGGACACGGCCGCAGCCCATGCGGTGCTTCAGGAGGCTGGAGGGAAAGTTGTTGACGATGGCTTTAGGCCGCTGCGGTACAACTGCAAGGAAAGCTTGCTGAATCCACATTTCCATTGTTTCGCCGATGCGGATTATCCGTGGCAGGATCTATTGGAAAATATTTGAGACCGGCGAGTGTTTGCACGCCAATATAATCGTCCCCTCAAATGAGGGGGCGAAGCACATTGGGTTTAAGCACATTGGCTTTATCTGTGCTTAATTTTCTTGTTCAACCACGTCGCTGGACTTGCGGCCCGGAATGGTGCAGCCAAGACAGCGTATAAATGTTGCTTCTGCGGGTTTCAGTACCAGAATCTCGCCACTTTCTTTGAGGTTTCCCCCCAAAGCCGAAAACGGAGAGGCCACCAAAAACACTGCGCTGCCGGCTAATGTTGTAGCAAACAGCAAGGGGCGGGCTACCAGTATATCGCCAGTCATTGCCAAAGCACTGGGGGTTTCATTCACGGGATTGGCATAACCGATAGTTGGCAGGCTCAGCAGAGAAGCCGCCATCAGTGCATAAAATCGTCGGGAAATTGGGTTTGCCATGCAGGCTCTCCTGAATCAAAAAAACCACTATCACTATAACTATAACAGCTATCTATTTTCTGTCTAAAAATTACCTGTTTTTCTTTTGGTTGCACGTGATCTTGTGAAGTAGTTCCTTAACTATTATTTGCCCTTTACTTCGCTTCAGCGCTGACATCGCTTGCAATAGACGGTGCTGCGGTTTCCGAGGCGCACTTCAGTCAATTCGGTTTCGCAGGTTACACAAGGCAGCCCTTTTCGCCCGTAGGCAAGTAACTCTTGTTTGAAGTAACCCGGTTTACCATCGCTACCGACAAAGTCCTTCAGTGTCGTGCCGCCTTGATCGATCGCCTTTTCAAGGATTGATTTGGCGTTTTGGCTCAGTTTTTGATAGCGTTCACGGGATATTTGGCCTGCTGCGCGAGTGGGCTTGATGCCGGACAGGAATAAGGCTTCAGTCGCATAGATGTTACCAATGCCGGTGACTACAGCTTGATCCATGATGAACTGCTTGACCGTTGCGGTTTTACCTCGTGATCGTGCATAGAGATAATCACCATTGAATGCCTCTGCCAGAGGTTCCGGGCCGAGTTTGCTCAGGAGAGGGCTGTCTTCCGGGGTATCCCCAAGCCACAAAACTGCACCGAAACGGCGGGGGTCGCGAAAACGCAAAACAGTGTTGGCAAAATGGATATCAACATGATCATGTTTTTCGGGGAGTTGATTCGGGTCTACAATGCGCAAACTGCCAGACATTCCGAGATGGATAAGCAACCAGCCCGGATCAAACTGCAGTAAGAGGTATTTGGCGCGACGGTGGATATTTAGTAGTCGGGCTTGATTTAACCTCTCGGCAAGGTCATCCGGGATAGGCCAGCGAAGCTTGGGCTGGCGAATACACACGTCGGTTACACTTTTCGACAAAATGTGGGGGGCAATGCCCCGTTTCGTGGTTTCTACTTCGGGTAATTCTGGCAATTGAAAGTCCTTAACCTAGTATTTGAAAGCTCTCAATCAAACTGAGATTACCATTATGATGCAATCGCAATCAGACTGTAACCGGAAAACTAAAATACTTGGTGTTGATACCGGGGGGACGTTTACTGATTTTGTTTTATTTACTGGCGATGGGGTTGTTTTGCATAAGGTGCTATCCACGCCCAGGAATCCGGCGCAAGCGATTGTGCAGGGGATCAGTGAGCTGGGCCTGGATTCGGCGATAAAGGCCGGTCAGGTGCTGGTTGTGCACGGTACCACGGTAGCGACCAATGCAGCGTTGGAAAAAAAAGGGTGTCGTACGGTCTACATTGCCAATAAAGGGCTCGCCGATGTATTGGCGATTGGACGCCAAACTCGGGCAGAGCTGTACAACTTGACGCCGGTAAAAGAACCGCCCGTTATTGAGCCTGAAAATTGTTTGGAAGTTGATTGTCGAGTCTCGGCCAAGGGGGAACGATTGGTCGCATTGGATGAGGTTAAGATCGCGGCGCTGGTTGAGCAGATAGATGCCCTAAAACCCGACGCGGTAGCAATTAACTTGTTGTTTTCCTTTCTTGATGAGCAGGATGAAAAAGCCTTGGAAGCGGCGTTGACGGATCGTTACTTTGTCAGTCGGTCGTCTTTTGTCTTGCCTCAGTACGGGGAGTATGAGCGGGGTATGGCGACGTGGTTGAACGCCTGGCTGGGGCCGAAGGTTGAACAATATCTGGGGTTTCTGGCGCAGGCATTGCAGCCCGCAAGAATCTCGATTATGCAGTCATCAGGGGGAACCATTGCGCTGGAGCAGGCGAGCCAGCGCGCCGTGAATTTACTTTTATCCGGACCTGCAGGTGGTTTGTCCGCCGTTGCTTATTTATCCGGAAAACTCGCCGAACCCCGAATGATGACATTTGATATGGGTGGGACTTCCACTGATGTCGCTCTGGTCGATGAGGGCATCCGTATTACCCATGAAGGGCATTTAGGGCCGTATCCGGTAGCGGTTCCCATGGTTGACATGCACACCATCGGTGCCGGAGGGGGGTCATTGGCCTGGATTGATGCCGGTGGCATGTTGCAGGTGGGGCCCGAGTCTGCAGGTGCTGATCCTGGCCCGGCATGCTACGGAAAAGGCGGTACTCAGGCAACGGTTACGGACGCCAATGTCGTTTTAGGCCGGTTGCGACCTGAAAACTTCCTGGGTGGCAGCATGTCCCTGGATGAAGAGGCTTCCAGATTGGCTGTTCAAGCCATTTCCGAGCGTTTGGGGGTGAGTGTTCTGGAGGCGGCAGAGGGCATTGTCCGGCTGGCGAATGAGCACATGGTGAAAGCACTGCGCAGTATTTCGGTCCAGCGTGGATATAACCCGAAGGATTTTGTGCTGTGTAGTTTTGGCGGTGCAGGCGGATTGCATGTGTGTGCGCTGGCGGATGCATTGTCGATGACTCGGGCGATTGTGCCGCTTAACAGTGGGGTACTTTCTGCGTTTGGTATGGTGGTCGCGCCCAAAGAGCGTCGTTTGACACGTACGGTTAATATGATTATTGGTCGGGACTCTTTAGCAGAACTGGCACATACGTTCAGTGAATTGCAAGATATCGCAGAGCAGGAGTTATTTCATGAAGGTGTTGCACAGTCAGAGTTAACGGTGACTTGCAGTGTCGCCCTGCGTTATCAGGGGCAGACGTTTACACTGGAATTACCGGCGGATGAGCGCCAGTACGGAGAAATGGAGCCGGCTTTTCATGAAGCCCATAAATTGCGCTACGGTTATCAAATGAATCGTCCGGTTGAGATTGTTAATGTTTCCGTTCGGGTTTTTGCCTCGGTGATGACAGAGAGCTTGTCGTTGACACCTCAACCTGCGGCACTTCGCGCGTCGGGAGGGAGTCAAGCGGGCCATACGGAATCAATAAAACGAGAGCATATGAATATCGGGCAGATTTATTCGGGGCCGCTCCTCATCATCGATTCACACGCCACGCTCTATGTGGACCCCAAATGGCAGGCCCGGTGCGATGAAATGGGGAATGTACTGCTGGAGCATCCGTAAAAGCTGAGAATTCGTTATATTTTGACTGGATTTTTTGATAGTGCAGGTCTAAAACTTAGGTCAACCGTTTTTGGATCGATTCGCTTGTGGGAGCAAGGTGGACAATGGACTACAAACCTACTTCAGCAACAACTGCCAGTATGTTGACTATGGCACAAATGGTCGCAATTACCGAGTGTGAAACGTTAACAGATCTCGGTGATTTGATGGCAGATATTTT
Organism: Oleiphilus messinensis; assembly: GCF_002162375.1. Taxonomy (GTDB): domain Bacteria; phylum Pseudomonadota; class Gammaproteobacteria; order Pseudomonadales; family Oleiphilaceae; genus Oleiphilus; species Oleiphilus messinensis. Next base: position 381,308 of record NZ_CP021425.1, read on the forward strand.
TTGCACTGTATTTGATGCTGAGCGCGTGCGCTTTGTTATCGGGAACTGGAATCAGAATGCGAGTGCGTATAGCAAGACCCGGCATCAACCCTGCTTTGTCTTGCATCTGCATAAAAAGCTGGAAATACTGGGCTCTGTCATCATAGAGAATCCGCATCTTGTGCCGGGCAGTGAAGAAATTGATCCGCTGTTGATTTTGTTTTCCAACCAGATTAAACATTTGAATAGCCGGTCCATAGATTTACTGACCGGATTAATGAATCGCCAGGCGCTGGAAACTCAAATTGAACTCTACTCCCGTGATGAGAACTTTCTGAATCAGCACAAGACTCCGGATTTATGTGTTCTCGCGCTGCTTGAGATTGATCATTTTCCGCGTGTAAACGAGGCCTATGGCTGGGTTTACGGAGATGAAATACTCATCAAGTTCGCACGTTTGTGTAGCCAGATATTTCGAGAACAGGACCAGCTGTTCCGCTTCGGTGCTAACCAGTTTGCGGTGTTGTTGCGGTGTCAGAATAAATCGGAAGCAGCATTGATGCTAGAGCAAGCCCAGAAACAATTCAGAGCCCATGACTTCGCCAAGGCAAAGCCCCTTTCTGTTTCAATCGGGTATGCTGTGCTTGGTGTGTCAAGCCAGAAACACGCTTCGACTGAAATCGGCGTACCGCTTCCCTGGAGTGTCCTGATTGATCGGGTGAACCGGGCATTGAGCTGGGTCAAGCAACAGCAGCCCGGGTCATCGATGGCTTATGAAGCAATGCTCGAGCGTGGCTTGGTCCGGGAGCCTCACTACGAAGTGCAGGCAGACTTATTCTGATGCTGTTTCGGAGCTCACACTGGCTTCGAGGTCGGGCGCTTGGCGACGATAGAGTCGATAGCGCACCTGGCCTGCTGTTTTTTCCCGATGCAAGGTCCAGGTGTCTGGCGTGCAAAGCGCATTGAGTTCTGCTTCGGTTTCAATGTAGACCCAGGCGTCCGCGGCCAACCAGCCCTTTTCTTCCAGCAAATTAATGGCGGGGATGACCATTCCTTTTCGAAAGGGAGGATCCATAAACACCACGTTATAGCGTCGGTCCGGGTGGGTGCTTAAATATGACTCGATCGCGTTGTTGGCACAATCCAGGTTCTTGATAGACAGCAATTCTGAATTTTTTTGGATGCTGAGGATGCTGTCTCTGGACTGATCGATTGCTTTCGCATATTGTGCCCTTCTGGATAATGCCTCAAATGCCAGAATTCCGGTTCCCGCGCACAGATCCATGCATGTGCTGCCCTCAATATCAAAGGACAGCCAGTTGAACAGGGTTTCGCGAATCCGGTCCGGGGTAGGGCGGAGTCCATCCCAGTCTGGAAAATTGATTCTTCGGCCTCGATACTGACCGCCAATGATTCTCAGGCTGGAAGTCGGGGTTCCGGCAGGTCGTCGCGCCGATCGATGAGCACGTTGTCCTTCAGGCTTCGGTGGGTGAGATTTAGAGCGGCGATTTTTCATTAAGGCATTTAGAGCGTTTAGCGATTCTGTTGCATCATTTTCCGTTGCATGGTTTATTCATCAACATTGGCTAATGATTCACGAGTACTCAGGGACGTCAAGTTTAAAAGGAATTTGGAGAGACTACAATTCAATAATAGAATACCTGCCATTGACTGAGATTCGAGGGCGGTTTTCAGCCCAGAGCGTTTAAATTTAAACCTATCAGCGAGAGTGATTCAGGGTAATGCAAGCAATTGAAATGGCATTTATTGCCTTACTAGGTCTTTTTGTTCTGCTATTTGCGGTTGATATGATCAGGGCTGCGCGATCGCGCCCCATGCCAAGGGCCTTTGCACAGAGTAAGGTGTCGATTGTCTTTGTTGACAAGCAAAAAACGGAAGATGGCGCGACTGAGGACGCGGCGGCTGAAGTCATTGAGCTCAAGCCCCAGGACAGCCAGGTTCCTGAAACGGTCGAGAAGACACTTGAAGAAGGGGTCAGTTTATTTGCGCGCATGAAGCAGGGGTTAAGCAAGACCCGCGCGAATCTATCGGATAACCTCACGAGTCTTTTCCTGGGTGCAAAAAGCATTGATGATGATCTGCTTGAAGAGATTGAAACGTTGTTGTTGACGGCTGATGTCGGGATGGAAGCCACTTCAGATATCATCAAGGTGATTACTGAAAAGCTGGATCGGAACCAGCTGACTGACGCGGAAATGCTGTATGACTTATTGAAGGAAGAGCTGGCCGGGCTGCTTACAGCCAGTCAGGCCCCCCTTCAGCTTGAAACTGAGCGAAAGCCCTTTGTTATCCTGGTGGTGGGTGTTAACGGGGTTGGCAAAACCACGACAATTGGCAAGCTGGCAAAGCGGTTTCAGCAAGAAGGCAAATCGGTAATGTTGGCCGCGGGTGATACTTTCCGGGCCGCTGCTGTTGAGCAGCTGCAGGTGTGGGGGGAGCGTAACGCCGTTCCAGTTGTGGCCCAGCACACCGGGGCGGATAGTGCCTCAGTGATTTATGATGCGATTGAGTCCGCCAGCGCCAAAGGTGTGGATATTGTCATCGCGGATACTGCCGGACGATTACAGAATAAAGATAATCTCATGGCTGAGCTGGAAAAAGTCGTGCGCGTGATGCGCAAGTTTGATCCGTCTGCTCCCCATGAAGTGATGTTGGTTCTGGATGCGGGTACAGGGCAGAATGCGTTAAGCCAGGCGGAATTATTCCGTCAAGCGGTGGGCGTGAGTGGTATTACCCTGACTAAACTTGATGGTACCGCCAAAGGCGGTATTATTTTTGCCATTGCCAAACAGCAGAATCTGCCCATACGGTTTGTTGGCGTGGGTGAACAAATTGATGATCTGCGCGCATTTGATGCAAATGAATTTGTTGATGCCTTGTTTGCTCGCTAGGCATTCGGTTCGATATTCATGTCGGAGGGGATATAGAGGCGCCCATGATTGAATTTGACCGGGTGGGGAAAAGCTACGATGGCCGGGAAGAGGTACTGAGCGATATTCATTTTCGTTTGGCGCGAGGTGAAATGGCCTTTCTCACCGGGCATTCCGGAGCCGGTAAAAGTACGTTGCTGAAATTGATGATGCTGATGGAGCGACCTTCCCGGGGTAATATCATCGTCGGAGGTCAACACCTTGGCAAAATCCTGCAGCGTCAAATCCCCTACTATCGGCGGCACATTGGCGTGGTGTTTCAAAATCACCAGTTGTTATTTGATCGTACGGTATTTGCTAATGTAGCCCTGCCGCTTGAGGTAACGGGAACGCCGGTCAAAGAGGTGGCCCGCCGGGTTCGTGCGGCGCTGGATAAAGTCGGTTTGCTCAAAAAGGAAAAACTGAATCCGATGCAGCTCTCCGGTGGTGAGCAACAGCGAATTGGTATTGCCCGGGCGGTGGTCAATAAACCGCCTTTGTTATTGGCTGATGAGCCGACCGGGAATCTGGATCCGGAGTTGTCGGCGGACATTATGCACTTGTTTGAACAATTCAATCAGGTTGGTGTGACTGTTTTGATTGCATCCCATGATTTGGCGTTGATATCGCATTTACGTCACAAATTATTGACGTTGCGCGACGGGCGTCTGATGGTCGGACAATCTACAGAGGTTCTGGCGTGACAAAACCGGCTCAGGCAGGCTCAGCACCGAAATCTTCAGGGGCTTCGACCAAGCCCGGCGAACGTCCCCTCAATGGCTATTTCCGGCACCACCGGCAGGTCGCTAAAGACAGTTTTCGGCGTATGTTCAGGACGCCTTTGGCCAGTCTGTTCACCTGTCTGGTGATCGGAATAGCGGTTGCGTTGCCCTGCGGTATGGCCATGTTCCTCCATGATATTCGGGGTCTGACCTCTGAGCTCGGGGAGTCCGCACAGGTGACGTTTTACCTCAAAGCCAATAATCGGGAGCAGACGGCATTGGCATTTCTCGCCGAGTTAAATGCGTTGCCGGAAATTGATTCATCACGGTATATTCCAAAAGCCGATGCTCTCCGGGAACTGGAAGAAAGTCACGGTATTGGCGATGTTGTTGCTTTCCTGGATGCCAATCCATTACCGGATGTTGTAGTGGCAACCCCAACACTTTCGGCGTTGCAAAGTCCTGATGAACTGCAGAAGTTGCAGCAAACATGGTCGCAGCACAAATTGGTCGAGCGGGTTCAGCTGGATCTTGATTGGGTGCAGCGATTATCACTGTTGTCCGTGGTTGTGGAGCGTGTGGTGTGGGTGTTGTCTGTATTGCTGGGGGCGGCTGTATTGCTGATTATTGGTAATACCATCCGCCTGGAGGTCGAAAACCGGCGTCATGAAATAATTGTTGTGAAGCTGGTCGGGGGAACCGATGCGTTTGTTCGGCGACCATTACTTTACATGGGGCTCTGGTTGGGGATGGGCAGTGGTTTTTGTGCCGCGCTGTTGCTCGAATTGGCGTTCAGTTGGTTAAATGAACCCGTAATTCGGCTCTCCAAGCTTTATGGCAGTGAGTTCAGTTTCAGTGGTGTGCAGATTTCGACTTTTTTGTTAATCGTTTTTGTCACCAGTTTGCTGGGTATTTTTGGAGCACGAATGGCTTTAAGTCGGCACTTACAAGCCGTTGAGCCTGCGTAAAACGGCTTTTTTCCCCACTCTTTGATTCTTACGCGATGTTAACTTGCATAAATACGCGATTGGAATATATTTGATACCATCAATGTGATAGAGCCTTGGGGAGGCTGAGTTCTGGGTCGATGGCGACTCCGGAGCAGATGACACGCAAGTGGGAACTTTTTCACCCTGTAGCGGTCAATTTGTAAACATGTTATAGTCCCCCACCAGTTAGTTTTTGGAGGTATTGAATGGGAACAAGCTTGCAGCCGGTAGATATGTTGGTTCCGGGTGGGAATCTCGAGTCATATATTCAGGCAGTAAACACAATCCCTTTACTCAGTGCTGATGAAGAGCGGGAGTTAGCGGAGAGACTGCACGAAGATAGTGATCTCGAGGCAGCGCGACAATTGGTTATGTCCCACCTGCGTTTTGTGGTTCATATTGCCAAGAGCTATTCCGGTTATGGCCTGGCCCAGGCCGATTTGATCCAGGAAGGCAACGTTGGCCTGATGAAAGCGGTCAAGCGCTTCAACCCGGAATACGGGGTGCGTCTGGTGTCGTTTGCTGTCCACTGGATTAAAGCTGAAATCCATGAGTTTATTCTGCGCAACTGGCGTATCGTGAAAGTAGCCACTACCAAGGCGCAACGAAAGTTATTCTTTAATCTGCGTAGTGCCAAGAAAAAGCTGGCGTGGTTGACTCATGATGAAGTTAATTCTGTTGCTGCAGATTTGGGGGTTGATCCACAGGTTGTGCGTGAAATGGAAGGTCGCCTGAGTGCTCAGGATGCGGCCTTTGATGCAGGTGTCGATGATGATGACGAGCAGGCCTACCAAGCGCCAGTCTACTATCTTGAAGACAAGCGCTATGACCCGGCACAACAGCTTGAGAAAGCAGATTGGACCGAAGATTCCAACGCTCGTTTACATGATGCCTTGATGTCATTGGACGAACGCAGTCAGGACATTTTGAATCAGCGTTGGTTGGGTGAAAGCAAGGCCACATTGCACGATCTTGCCGACAAGTACGGGGTATCTGCCGAGCGTATTCGTCAATTGGAAAAGAATGCAATGAAGAAAGTCAGGGTACAGATGGAGTCTTGATTCCAGCTCTGCTTTGTACGGAACGTAAAAAAAACCGCCTTTTCAGGCGGTTTTTTTTTGAAAAAGATAATGGGTTCGGGAATATTAAGCTATTGGCCCCGTGCTAATTGCTGGGATAGATAGAGAATAATGAGTTTGAATATTACGTTTTTAGGTGTCGGTTTAATGGGGGCTCCCATGGTGAGTCGGTTGCTGGCTGATGGCTATGCACTGACATTATGGAATCGGACTCGCGCCAAGGCGGAGGCTTTTGCTACTGACGCCAGGATTGCGAATGATCCGGTTGCAGCGGTAACGGGCGCGGATATTGTGATCACCATGCTGGAAACCGGGCCTGTAGTTGAGCAGGTACTGTTTGAAAGCGGTGCAGATTCGGCATTAAAGGCTGGAGCTACGGTAATCGACATGAGTTCAATTCCCCCGGCGATGGCGCGGGACTTCAGTTCCCGTTTACGGTCGAAATCGGTTTGCTTTCTCGATGCACCGGTGTCAGGTGGTACTGTGGGGGCCGAACAGGGGGCACTGGCCATCATGGTTGGGGGTGAGCGGGCAACCTATGATGCGATGGAGCCGTTGTTCAAGGTATTTGGCAAATCGACATACATCGGGCCCCAAGGTGCTGGGCAGTTGGCTAAATTGGCCAATCAAGCCATAGTCGGCATTACCATTGGAGCAGTAAGTGAAGCCTTGTTGCTTGCCGAGCAAGGGGGGGCTGATCCGGTGGCGGTGCGTGAAGCGTTGATGGGAGGCTTTGCCGCAAGTCGAATTTTGGATCTTCACGGGCAAAGAATGATTGAACGGCGCTTTGAGCCCGGCGCTACGGCTCGGGTGCAATTGAAAGATTTGCGCACTATTTTAGATGAAGCTCGGGCCGAAGGGCTCTCTTTGCCGTTGTCCCAACGTGTTTATGAGTCTTATCTGGCATTGGTCAACAGCGGTCACGAAGGCGTTGATCACAGTGGCTTACTGCTGCAATTAGAGGCCTTGAATGGCTGCAAAATGGCAAGCTCGGATGCAAGTCATGCTGAGGCTCAGGGCGTAAATTTGGAGAACCCGGATGCCTAGATTTGCTGCAAATCTGACGATGCTCTATACCGAGCATGATTTTATAGATCGTTTCCGGTACGCCGCTGATGACGGCTTTAAGGGGGTTGAATACTTATTCCCCTATCAATGGGATGCGAAGGCTTTGCGAGATGCGTTGCAGGAGCACCAGTTAACACAAGTTCTGTTCAATCTTCCCCCGGGAGACTGGGAGGCCGGTGAGCGGGGTATTGCCTGTCATCCCGACCGGGTTGAAGAATTCCGGGCAGGGGTTGAGCTGGCGATGGATTATGCTGAGTACCTCGGCTGCAGGAAAATTAATTGTCTGGCAGGCTTGGCACCGAAAGGTGTAGCAGAGGCGGATTTGCGAGCTTGTTTACTGGAGAATGTGCGCTATGCTGCCAGCCGTCTACGGGAGATTGGTGTGCAGCTGCAATTGGAGGCGATTAACAGTCGTGTTGATATGCCGGGATTCTATCTGGATTCTGCCGCAGATGTGGTCGACCTCATCCGAGAGGAGCAGTTGGATAATGTCGCACTGCAATATGATATTTATCACATGCAGATTATGGAGGGGGATCTGAGCCGACGAATTCAATCGTATTGGCCTTATATTGGTCATATTCAGTTTGCCGATAATCCCGGCAGACACGAACCTGGAACCGGCGAAATCAATTTCAAGCACCTTTTTAGCTGGTTGGATAAACTGGGTTACGAAGGCTGGGTCAGTGCCGAATATCGTCCCAAAGTAAGCACCGAGGCCAGTTTTGAGTGGCTAAAAAGATTACAACATGGTAACTGGTTGTGATGCTTCCCATCGCTTACTCTTTATCTCATACAGGAAAAAAAGTCACAAAATTCATGCTGGTGTATGGTTTTAGCATGATGATATGAAAAGCAAGCGATACCCCGGCCCAGTCATATCTGGACATTGATCGGTATCGAAGGTGCAGATAATATCAAGGTGACTGCACATCGTTAAGTTGCATTAGGTTTGGTGTTAATGAGAGTACTCGTTGTTGAAGATGATAAAGAGGTGGCTTCTTATCTGGTTAAAGGCCTGAAAGAAAGCGATTTCGTGGTAGATCATGCTGCCGACGGCAAAGAAGGCTTTATGTTGGCGGCTAGCGAGAGCTACGACGTTATGATAATCGATCGAATGCTGCCCGGAATGGATGGCATGAGCATCATCAAAGCTGTTCGTGCCGCCGGTAACCAGACACCAGTCCTGATTCTCAGTGCGCTGGGTGAGGTTGATGATCGCGTGGAAGGGTTGCGCGGTGGTGGTGATGATTATCTCACCAAGCCTTTCTCTTTTACTGAGCTGCTGGCCAGACTCGAGGTTTTGATCCGTAGAGCGCGGCAGACCAGTGAGACCGAGACGGAGCTTCGTGTCGCGGATCTCGAGATGGATCTGTTGTCGCGATCCGTTAAGCGAGATGGCCAGGACATCGACTTGCAACCTAGGGAATTCAGATTGCTGGAATATCTGGTGCGCCACGCTGGGCAGGTTGTCACCCGTACGATGCTGCTGGAAAATGTGTGGGATTACCATTTTGATCCTCAGACCAATGTTATTGATGTCCATATCAGTCGCTTGCGTGCCAAAATTGATAAAGGTTTTGAGTATCCTCTGCTCCATACCATTCGCGGTGCCGGTTATTCATTGCGTGAAAACTGATCCTCGTCCGTGAAAATTAATCGTCTTATTCGCACATCTACTTTCCAGCTGGCCATAATATATATGGCCTTGTTTGCGACTTCTGTCTTTATCCTTCTGGGTTTTATTTATTGGGCCACTGCCGGTTATATGGCGGACCAGACGGATGAAACCATCGAAGCGGAAGTGTTGGGCCTGGCTGAACAATATCAACGCCATGGCCTGAATGGCTTGGTGAGTGTTATTCGCGAGCGTGTAGCCCGTGATCCCAACGGTAAATCCGTCTATCTTTTTACTGCCAGAAACCGGGTCAAATTAGCGGGTAACCTTGATCAATGGCCGGTAGAAGTTTTGAGTAAAGAATCACTCTCCGAAGAAGGGTGGTTAAACTTTGTATTGGAAAAGGAAAACAGCCCCTGGAATGTTGACCGTCTGGTTCGGGGAAAAATATTTGTGGTTCACGGCGAGCTGAGCTTACTGGTGGGGCGCGATATTCAGGAATTAATGACAGTTAAAAAGCTGATTGAGCGGGCACTTAGTTGGGGGATGGGCATAACACTGGCATTTGCGTTGATGGGCGGCGTGATGATGACGCGCAGTATGGCGCGACGTATCGAAATGTTTAATGTCACCAGCCAACGGATCATGAATGGTAATCTGGCCCTGCGAATTCCGACTAAAGGCACCCATGATGATTTTGATCAACTCGCCGCAAATTTGAATATGATGCTGGATCGCATCGTGCAGCTCATGGAAGGTATCCGACATGTTTCGGATAATATTGCCCATGACCTCAAAACCCCTCTGACTCGCCTTAGAAATCAACTGGAAACAACGCTCTTAATGGTTAAAGAGCCTGAAGCAAAGGAGGAGGTCGGTAAGGCGCTAGCAGAGGCGGACCAGATGTTGGCAACCTTCAATGCTTTGCTGCGGATAGCCCGACTCGAGTCTGGGGGTAAATTAACCCACGTCAGTGAAGTGGATGTATCCGCATTGGTACTGGATGCGGTCGAGTTTTACGAGGTATTAGCGGAAGAAAAGGAGCAGCGTCTGGAGTTGTCGGTAGCGCCGGATGTGCAGGTGAACGGTGACCGCGACCTATTGTTTCAGGCGATTAGCAATCTGATTGATAATGCCATCAAATACACCCCTGCCCATGGAACCATCAAGGTTGAAGTTGAAACAGTGGGGGTTCAGGTAATTATTCGCGTACTTGATTCGGGGATTGGTATTCCTGAGTCAGAAAGAGAAAAGGTTTTCCAACGGTTTTACCGTGTAGCCAAGAGTCGCTCCGAGCCTGGAAACGGATTGGGTTTGAGTTTAGTCTCAGCGATTGTCAGTTTGCATGAAGGGCGAATTGCACTATCGGATGCTGATCCGGGACTCTGTGTCGAACTGACCTTGTCTCAAGTCAGTCATATTCCGATGCGTCGACGTCTAAACGGGAAGCAAAGTAGTTCGGCGTAACCCATTGGGGTCACGCCAAGCGATTGGCGATTAGCCTTTGTTTAACTTGCTTTTTACCGTTTCAATGGTGAAACGGGCAGGTGTCAGCGCCAGCTCAACACCACTGTTTACCAGGTTTTCTGCTTTTGTAATCAAACGATTAACCTGCACTTTGCGAGAGCCTACCCGTGCTTTCAGGCTGTCCAGCTCGCCTTGCAGACGTTGCTGCTCATTCATCGCGAACGCGATAATCGTGTGGCGATTTACCTTGTCGGTAATCCCCATCTCATCCAGTTGAAAGCCGATGTTGTCCAGTTGGCCCAGTGCGGTGTCTGCAAAATGTTTAATGTTCATAGATTCAAGCCTTGCTAAAAGTTGCCAGTTCGTTAAATCAGTCCATTCAGCCAGCTTTAATTGATTTGTGTAGCGCTGTGCTGATACCCCGGCAATAAACGCCGGTGTCGATATATCGCGCACAGTAACCATTAAAAATAGAAATCTCAACCTAAAAATGACTGATTCCCGTTGAAATGCCTCAAAACAATTGTACAAATATTACCTACAGTTAATTCCCCGGCCATCTCCTGGCAAGGTGCCCTGGCCTATCATTAAAGTCACTAAGGGATCGAGAGAAGTGTTGAGGTTGTTTTCCTTAGTCTTGTGCTTACTAAGTTAATAGGTTATTGCTCCCTCCAAACAGCGCTAGCCCGGCTCTACATTTGTAGGGCCTTTTTTTTAGGTTATTTTTCCCTCAAATATGTTCATCGTTTCGAGTTCGTTTCATCTCGATTCAATTGATCTTATGTTAATAAACCAAGTCCTTTGAGCCATGGGTGTTTTCCAAGGCAGTTCTATCTAACAAATATTGAAGCCCGCGCCATACCAGCAGATTAGGGTCTCGTTTGGAGCAGCTATCTTCAAACTAAAATTAATCACATGTAAGCATATAATTAGAAATGTAAGTAGTTTAAATTATCTATAAGTGCTATTTTTATTTTTAAGCATAAGCTCAAGTTGATAAGTGATACTATGGATTTATAAGTGTTATGTTGAATTTGTAAGTGTGGCTTGGAGCTTTATGAAATGTGTGAAGATAGGATAAGTTTCTCAAGTATAGGCAATTCATCACCCAAGTAAAGAGCAATGAAACCCATAGGATATAGCCGGTTAAACAATTATTACACACTTTTACTGCCTAAACTGGGAGTAGAAGTATATCAGTGTCCAAGCGTGGATTCTGAGAAAACAATCAAATACGGCGCATCTCTTCGTAAAATCATCCCCGGTACCAGAAGGGTACCAGATACACCTTACGACCACATGATCGCGGCAATAAAATACCAAGGTATTCGTCTACATTTCTTCGCGGCAATATTTACAAAAGTAGATGTTGAGGAGCTTACAAATTTTATTAAAGGTAAGCCACTATCGGTTTATAACCGCGTTATTTGGTATCTTTATGAATGGCTTACCGGAAATGAACTGGCCATCGATAATCTAACTAAAGGTAACTACATTAAATTATTTGACGACGAATACTACTACACATTGCAGGAAGGTGAACGGGATAAACGAACACGAGTAATCAATAATGCGATTGGAACTAGAGAGTTTTGTCCAATCATTCGTAAGACACCAGAAATTAAAACCCTAGAAAAGATTGATGTCTATGACACGGCATATGCTCAGATGCAGTTAATTGGCCAGAACTTGTCTGCAGATGTTATTGGTCGATCTATCAATTATCTTTACACCAAAGAGACAAAGTCTTCGACGGATATTGAAAAGGAAACACCGAGCAAGGATAAGATGCAACGGTTTTTAAAAGCGGTAAAAAGTGCCGGCCAATTCGAGTTAAATAAAGAAAAAATTATTGATATTCAGAATCAAATTGTCGAAGAGAACAAAAAAGCCACAGATTATCGTGACCACGAAATTTATGTTGGAACGACCATCCATCGTTTAAGTGGATATGATGAGGATGTGCATTATATCGGTCCGAAGCACGAACATGTAGCGAGTATGATGAAAGGTTTACTGGATACTCACGATAAACTTATGATGGATGGTCAGGTACCTTCTCTTATGCATGCGACGGCTATTTCCTTTGGGGAGGTATACATACACCCGATGAAAGATGGAAATGGTCGAATTCATCGTTATCTAATTCATGATGTGATGAAACAACGGGATCAGGAACACAAATTTATCATTCCTATCTCTGCGGCTATTTTAAAAAATCAGCCCAAATATGATGAGGTGCTTGAGTCTCTTTCAACTCCTATTATGGCTATGCTGACGTATGAGCTGGACGATGATGCAAGAGTAATTATCAATAACGATATTGATTACATGTATCGTTATCCCGACTTTACCAATCATGTCATTTTTATTTATGAGATGATGAATACAGCAATCGCAGAAGAGCTAAAGGCAGAAATCTGTTTATTGCTTGCCATCGACAAAATCAAAGGCTTCATCAATGAGCGCTGCGATGTTCCAAATAATAAATTGGATGTTTGTGTTTCTATCATTGTGAAAGGTCGCGGTAAAGTGTCGAAAACAAAACGTAAACTCGTTCTAAAATCAATAGACGAATCACTACTGGAAGAAGTGGAAGATTTTGCAAGTTCAGTTTTGAATACCGTCAGAGAAACCCTAAATGTTGATGTGGCGGATGTTATAAACTCACCTTAAGTTGATTATTGATCTGGCGAGACCAATCAACTGGCTAACACCACATTCTCTGCAACTCATCAGCTCAGACAAGAAACTGGCTCGTTGGCAGAAAGCACATCTGGCGGGAAAAGCATTAATGGGCATCAATCTGAACGGACTACAGTCGAAGCACCGACGAAAATTTCTCAACACCATTAGTCAAATAAACGGGATTCTCGCCAATTACCAACTTGATAGTTTTGATGATTATCAAAAAATTTCAGAAGATGAACTATCAGAGGTTATCCGTTTGTTGAAAGCACTCACCCCACCATGATGATCTAGTCAACTGCGTCTTAGTATGAACGCTTACAACCTCTCAGCCTTCGCCATTTACTCTCAGCTGCTGTCATCAACTTGTAAGTCATGGCCAACGTCGTTTTGCGACTTCCACAACTCTTTGATTTCGTTGTTCTCAAACGCACCGAAGCAAACACCGATTCAATCGGATTCGTCGTGCGAATGTGTTGCCAATGCTCAGCCGGAAAATCGTAGAAAGCGAGCATACTCGCTTTGTCCTTTTTCAAGCAATCCATAGCACCTGGATACTTTGCCTCAAAGCGTTTGAGCGTGTTAGCAAAGGCCTTGTAAGCATCATCTCTGGTCTCTGCTTGTCAGATATCATGTAAGGCTTCTTTGACCTTTGGCTGAACTGACTATAGCTCGGTTTTTTACGTTCTTCTGTCTATGGGGCTTTACAGTCTGTGGAAAATTCATTGTTATCAAAGCATTGAATGGGTTGGGTTAATTGTATTGGACAGGTGTTTGAAATTGAAATAAACACCTGAAAATGCCGAATCAGAAGCGGTGAGATCGCTTGGTGGGTGTCTCAATCCCATAGCTTTTCCCTATTTATCATACTGGATTCGAATAACATACCACTCCGCCTCACCAGATGGCGTTCTGACTATGACTTCATCATCCACTTCTTTCTTGAGCAGGGCTCTGGCCATGGGTGAGTCGATGGATATATAGTCTTTTCGATCGTAGATTTCATCGACGCCGGCGATTCTGAAGTGTTTTTGTTCGCCGTTTTCGTTTTCAATGTCGACCCAGGCGCCAAAGAAAACACGTCCTTCCTGTTCCGGGGCATAGTCAACTACGCGAAGGTCTTCCAGGCGTTTGCGTAGGTATCGGACTCGACGATCAATTTCTCTAAGTAGTTTTTTATTATATTGGTAATCCGCATTTTCACTTCGATCGCCATTGCTGGCGGCCCAGGTCACTTTGCGGGTAATATCGGGTCGTTTTACACGCCAAAGCTCATCCAGTTCGTTTTTGAGTGCATCAAAGCCTTGCCGGGTAATTAGGTTTGTTTTCATTGTCTTTATCGGGCCAATTAAATCGAAAGTTGTGCTGAGCTCAGTGTAATCCAAGTGTGCTGTGGTGCAAACAATTGCCGACTTGAAGCTTTGGATTGGCCCGGTAAGACAGGACGATAGGATTTGATTGACCGATTTGCCTGCTAAGTTTTGCCATTTTGGCCAATTTATATTCAGTGTGAGGCGATAGTATAGTAGGTGGTCACAAATGTTTCGTTTATTTGCGTTTCGTAAATAATGTAAGTGATCTGGTTCCCATTTTGTAAAAAAAATTTCATTGAGTGAACGGTGCGTACATTTTAATCGCTGGAGTAGCTTAAAATAGCGGTTAAGTTTTAGAGGCAACGTTTTGGTAATTAGTGATAAGGGATGCTAGGCCATGAATAATATAATAAAGTTAGTGGCGGTTTCGGCTTCAGTTATTTGGTTTAATACGGCACTTGCTGAGGCTGTAATCACTGAAGATGAACCACAGAAAACCACGATCGATACATTTCCATTTCAAATGTTGGAGCAGGATGATCTTTCCCAGGCGGTAATTGAAGGTGGGCTTGAGCCGCCGGCTGCGGGTGAAGAGGAAGCTCCGGTGCAGAATGTGCAGGAACCTTACAAAATTGAGGTCGTCGATCGGCAAACCGATCTGGGTCGGCATGAAGTGCCAGTAGAGTTCCACTACAGCAACCCGAGAGTGGTTCCCGGTGTTGTGTTTAATGAGCAGTATCGAATTAATCCACAGTGATTGATTCAGTGCGCTCGAACATATCGTAGATTGCAACCCGCGTAATAATACGAAGACTTTTCTGCAGCATTAGCGAGTGTCAGCTCACTCGCTAATGTCGTTTGAGGTTAGAGGCCACTCTTAAACCTCCAGTCTGTTATCCTTGTTCTCCGACAATGGCAGTTTCAATACTTTCAGGTATAAAAATTCCAGTGCTTGTTTGGCCTGATTGACTTTGGCTTTGGAGGCATTCATCTTCGTGACGAGATAAACCAGAAAGGCTTTGATGTTTTCTTCGTTCAGAGTCGACGGATTTTTTAACTCGTTAAAAAATATATAACGGGTTATCCAGTGTTGGTAGGTTTGTTCAGTTCTGCTGTTCAAATGTTCTGCTTTGATTTCTTTTTGCAGTTTAGCAAGCAGTCCCGGCTGACTGATCTCGATAGTATCAGTTAGATCCATGGTTTCACACCCTGTATATTGTACTGTTTTTATAATTTTCCGCCGATTCTATTACATCGAAGTGACAGATGCAAAAGTCCTTTTAAAATAGGTCGGTCGGTTGGCGCAGATATTGAGACGTGTTTCCGGGTGGCTGGTACCACACCGGGAACTGTGCGGCCTTATTCACGAAAGAATAAGGCCGGACTTCTTAGCCTTGTTCGTTTTTCAAGGCTTCAATGCGGTCAATGTATTTTTGCATTGCCGCGTCGCTGCTGGTTCCTTTCAGTTTTTCCCAAGCACCGTATTTCGCGCGACCTACAACGTCGAGCATGCCAGGCTTCTTACCCGATACATCACCTTCTGACGCTTGCTTGAACAATGCATAGAGTTCAAGTTTGAGTTCGTTGGAAGGTTTAAAGTCGCCTTCAGAGGTTTGGACGTAGTTTACAGTTTCTTCAAATTTAGCTTTTAAATCACTCATTTTGGTGCCCCTGTCTATCGATGAAAGGTTAAGGATTATAGCGTCTCGATTCAGAGGTGGCTATGTTGATGGAAACCGTTATCACAAACATTTGAGCTATTTTGGTTTAAGTCGAAATCAGGTATTCTCCGCCTTTTTCGCTCTGATTGCAGAGCGTGACGACAATCACAAGCAAGGTGAAAGGGTTATGAGCAAGAAGAATCAGTTGAATACCATTATCTCGAAAATCAACGGTTTACCGGATTTTTTGCGGGTTAAGGCATTAACCACGTTTTTTGGCAAAATGGTGAAGTTTACGGGTACAGCGGGTATAAAAATTGAAAAACTGACGGAATCAGAATCAGTGGTTTCGGTCAAAAACAAAAAATCAGTGCAGAATCATATTGGTTCAATCCATGCAGTTGCCAGTATTTTACTGGCGGAATCGGCCACCGGTTATCTTGTTGGTATGAATTTACCTGACACCAGTGTGCCGGTCATCAAGACAATTAAGGCGGACTACGTTAAGCGAGCAAAAGGGGATATGAAGGCTGAAGCTCGATTAAGCCAGGAGCAGATCGACCTTATACGAACAACTGAGAAAGGTGAAACGGCGGTTGAGGTTATTGTTACGGATAGCGAGAGCAAAGAGCCCGTTAAAATGGAAATGATTTGGGCCTGGACACCGAAAAAACGCTAGGCTCCTGTTGGGGGGGGCGTTATGGTGTGGGGCCTGCAGGCAGAATGAGTGTAAATCTCACACCGGTATTACCGGTGAGATTTTGTGCTTCGATTCTGCCGCGATGAAAGTCCGTGATTAATTTCACGATAACCAGCCCCAAACCCATATGACTGTCGTTTCGATGTTGTTGTTCATTGGAACGTATACTGATGAAAGGCTGAAAGATTTGTTGCTGCATACGCTCAGGTAGCGCGGGCCCTTCATTTTCCACTTCGAGTATGATGGTTTGGTGCTTTTGAAAAAGTCTCAATCGAATACTTTTCCCTTCTGGGGTGAAGTCCTTTGCGTTGTCCAGTAATTTGTCCAGTAGTTGGGCAATAAGATCTGGATTGCCCTGCACTGGATAAGTTAATTCAGCTGCCTCGAACATAACTTTAAGCTTCGGGGCTGCCAGCTGGAATGCGGCGCTGTACTCTGCGACCACTGGATACAGGTCAAACTCCACGTTGTCGGCAGTCTGGATCAGCTTTTCCAGGCGTGTTGCCGCACGCATGGAATCAATGATGCCTGATATGCGCTTGACCCCTGATTGACCGCGTTCAATATATTCGTTTAATTCCGTGGGTATATTGTTGTGGAGGCTTGCGTTGTCCAGTGAGGAGCGAATAATTGCCACCGGTGTTTTGATTTCATGGCTCAGCTTTTGAGCAAAGCTTTGAAGGTAAGCCGTATACGCCATGTTTGCGTCTAACAGCGCTGCAAAGCGACGTCTCAAGTCACTGATTTCATCCTGCCCTGTCCCGGGGATCAAGCTGTTTTGTGGCACACCGTCTGTACTGAAGCAGGCATCGATTTGTTTACTGAGTTTTTGTATCCGCCAGGATAATAGAGAAGCAAAGCCGAGCAGCATAATCATGATGATAAAGATTGAGGCGGCCGCGATTGCGACCATGTCGAAAATCGTTTCATTTGATATGGATGCGATAGCGTCAGTATTCTGATCGAGTCTGAGCGCCCCAACGATTTTTTGATTCTGAAACAGGGGAACCACGCTGCTGATTAATGCGTAATTTCTGCTACCTTGAGCTTGCCAGGTTATGGTTGGGGAGCCTTTTAGCGCCTGTTGCGCAAGGTCGGACTGGTCTCGATCCGCGCTTGGCTGTTGCTGTGACCGAGGTGGTTTTTCAAAAAGAGTCCAACGTATCAGGGTACCCACTATATCCTTGAAGAAACTCGATGATGCCGTAATGATCGGAAAACTGTGCTGAGATTCCAGTTCGCCGGACTTGCCAATAATCCAGCCCTGCTGGTCGATGACTGTCATTTTTATGCCGGCCGTCGAAAATTCAGCAAGATAACGGTTAATCTCCGGGTCAGAGAAGCGCAACGTGGGCACATCCCGGTCGGCCTGTGGTTTGAGTGGCGTGGGTAGCAGGTCTGGTTCCATTGTCCGGGGGTCATCGTAATAGCCGTTAAATTCCGGACTTGAACTGTGCGGGTTGCTAAAGGTGGGGGCTACTGATGCTGGCAAGGGGAGGATGTTGCCGAGTGATCGTGGTGGTATAAAGGGGTCGGGGGGCGCGTTTTCCGGGTTGATTACGGTGAAGCCAAAACCTCCCTTTGCATCGGCAAAGGGGATGCTTATTTCAACGGTATATCCGGTTTCCGAGTATTGCCAGTACGCATCTACTTCCACTGGAATATCCTGACCCTGGGTAGTTGAATTGATTAGGCCCGGTGATGTCGCGAATAGTGTACCCCGGCGATGAACACCATTGTGGTCACGATATTCAAACTGAATGTTATCTGTCGTGCTGTTGTGCTGTCCCGGGTTTGGATTGTGGCGATGGATATCCGGATCAGTAACATTGATATAGGCGTACAGCCGATCCTGGTAAAAACCGAGTAAGTAACTCACCTGGAAGGTGTCATTAGTCGGCAGGAAATCCGATTTAATCTCCCGGGTATCGACCCCTAATGCCAGCCAGTCGTCGAAATATCCATCAAGAAAAACAGGTTGTGGTAACGCAAAGGCGTAAACGGACGCCCCATCTTTCCCCTGTGCGGTGCCGTCGAAGATGGTCGTTTGTGCCAGAAATCGGGCAGTAATCGTGGCATTGTGTTGCAGCATTGACTGTTGCTTGAAGCGTAACTCTGCTTCAAGTTGGTGGATGAACTGATACGCTGACCAGGGTAATATCAAGGTGACCAAGCTGATCAGAATCAGTTGATATTTCAGGCGCATGGGGCTGTCGCAACTCCTGGTTCAGGATTCATTGGCATCCCAGCGATAGCCCATACCGTAGGCAGTTTGAATGGCCGAAAAAGCGGGATCGACTTGTATGAATTTTCGCCTCAAACGTTTTATATGGGACGTGATTGTGCTGTCGTCGAGCACTGTGTTTGCCGCATCCATCAATTGTGTCCGGTTCTTGACATGTCCCGGGTATTTCGCCAGTGCATGTACAATCCAGAATTCGGTAACGGTAAGTTCAATTGGCGCATCATTCCAGTAAACTGCGATTTTATCGACGTTTATTTTCAAGCGGCCCCGTTGCAGCACACTGTCTGTCTGCTCTTGAGGCTGGTGATAGGCCGCCGTGCGGCGGAAGAGTGCCACCACGCGCGCGAGTAAATGAGGCCAACTGATTTCTTTGGTGAGGTAGTCATCGGCACCCAGCCTGAGACCGGAGATCTGATCGAATTCGTTGTCCCGTGCGGTCAGGAAAATGATAGGCAGCGTGTCTGACAGGGTGCGTAACTGGCGGCATAAATCAAATCCACCCTCTATTTCATCCCCCAGACCCACATCGATTAATGCCAGATCCGGTAGCGCGCGCTCAAATGCTTCGAGTGCATCCGAGCGATTGCTATAGGTACTGACAACATAGCCCGATTTGGTGAAGGCGTCTGCGTAGTTTGCGCGTAAAGTGGGTTCGTCTTCGACGATGGCAATGTTTTTTTTCATGGTGCTACTGAGTCAGTGTGGGTCGGTTGTTCCTTTGTTTTTCCTTTCTATCAAGGGCCCTTGGGTGTTTTCCAGTCTTCTAGTTTAGTGACATCGGAGTCTTTTTGTTCAACCCAATGGCCACCTTTGTGATGTAATTCTTTTTTCCAGAACGGCGCGGAAATTTTCAGATAGTCCATAATAAATTCGCCAGCTGCGAAGGCGGCTTGACGGTGTGCACTTGAGACGATGGTCAGGACAATCTGGTCGGCTAGTTTCAGTGCACCCACACGGTGGATAATCAAGACGGAGTCCAAGGGCCATTTGTTGCACGCCTGACTCGCAATTTCATGGAGTGCCTTTTCTGTCATACCGGGGTAGTGTTCTAACTCCAGACCGATTACGCCTTCGTTATCCCCAAAATCACGGACCAGGCCACTGAAGCAGCAAATTGCACCTACTTGTGTTTTGTCGGTACGGATTCTGTCGTATTCTTGCCCAAGACTGAAATCTTCCTGTTGAACTCGAATGTCGATGTTCATGTCAGCCTCCTGTTACCGGGGGAAAGAATGCGACCTCATCGTTTTCCGATACCGGGGTGTCTGCGTTGGCCATTTCCTGGTTGACCGCCATCATCACTTTGCCTTGCAATGCTTCAGGCCAGGGGCTGGGGCGACTTTTAAGCTTTTCGAGCACGTCGGCTACCGTTGCAATACCGTCTAATTCGTCCCAGGTTTCTTCTCCGGTCGCCAAGCGTTCCCGTAGACTGGCAAAAAATAAAATCTTCATAGTCATCTCACAAAACACTGAAAGGAATAAACTCAACCAGGTCGCCACATTGGGGTGCAGTATTCTCCCGGATAATCGCAAATCCATCTCCCCAGCATGCAGAACTCAGTACGCCGGAACTTTGATTCGGGTACGCCTCCAAGCAGGGGCCGGTAGCGGGATCTTGAGTGAATTTGACCCTGAGATATTCTCGTCGAATTCCCGGCTTTTTAATATTAAACCCGAGCGGTACCGGAAAGCTTTGGGGAGTGTAACTTAAAGCACCACAGGATTTGAGAATGAAAGGTCGGGCGAATACATTGAATGTGACAAATACCGCCCCGGGGTTACCCGGCAGGCCAATAATCGGAGTTTCACGGATCGCGCCGAACGCCAAGGGCTTACCGGGTTTGATCGCAATTTTCCAGAGGTTTAGTTGGCCGAGTTGATCGATACTGTTTTTGATGTGATCTTCTTCTCCGACTGAGACGCCACCACTGGTGATGATCAAGTCACACTTGGCTGCAGCTTTGTCCAGTGCACTCAAGGTAGCGTCAGCCGTGTCCGGTATGATGCCGTAGTCTTGGATATTACAGGGCAGTTGCGCAAGCAATCCATGCAGCATATATCGGTTTGAATTATAGATCTGACCGCTTTGTAACGGGGTTCCGGGTTCTGCCAGTTCGTCTCCGGTAGAGATGATACCCACGCGCAAAGGGCGAAAAAGGGGCAAGTCGGCAGTACCAATGGATGCCAGCAGGCCGAGTTCCTGCGGGCGTAAACGGGTGCCGGCAGGAAGAACGACTTGACCCTGCTGTATGTCTTGTCCTTTCGGCCTGATATTTTGCTCTGGGGTGATGGTATCCGGCAACTTGATTATTGTACCGTTTTGCTCCGTTGTGCCTTCTTGCGCCTGTACGTTTTCCTGCATGACAACTGCGTCAGCGCCTTCCGGGATAAATGCGCCGGTAAAAATCCGTGCGGCAGTACCAGGTTGGAGTGGCTTCGGTGTGTGCCCCGCGGGTATACGTTGCGAAACGGGGAGGCAGCGATCAGTCGAGATGAATCGTGTGTTGACCGCATAGCCGTCAACCGCACTGTTGTCCTGTGGCGGTACGCTGATAGACGAGTAAACCGGATCAGCGAGAATGCGGCCAATTGCTTCAGTTAACGGGCGTACTTCCCGCGCCTCGAGAGGCTGAGTATGCTCCAGAAGATAGTGCAGAGCGTCATCCACGGAGGTTAGTTGATCGTGCATTGTGCAACTCATTTTCGCGTCTCGCAAAACGGTTTGATCGAGGAGATGTCCTTGTGTTGTTTCTTGAGCAGTACGCCGACATAGTTGCAAGGCTTGTGGCGACTATCGAGTTGTTCTTTGATAATGTTACTCCAGGCCGTCCGGCACGCCCCCGTGGAACCGGGCATACAAAAAATGACCGTATTGTTTGCTAATCCGGCGAGCGCGCGGGATTGAATGGTGGAGGAGCCAATTTCTGTGAACGATATCTGACGGAAGAGTTCACCAAATCCTTTAATTTCTTTATCAAATAGTGGTGCTACAGCTTCGGGCGTGCTGTCTCGTTCAGTGAACCCTGTGCCACCAGTAATGAGTATGCAATGGATTGTCGGGTCAGCAATCCATTGTGATATCGCTGCGCGCATTAGATAGACATCATCAGGAATCAAATTCCGGTCCTGGAGTGTATGACCGGTTTCCAGTAGTGCATCAACGAGATATTGGCCGGATGTATCCGTCTCATAAGTTCGGGTGTCACTAACTGTCAAAACCGCGATTTGAAGTGGGACAAATTCGGATGCTGCGCTCATATATTCCTCTGTTCCTGGTGCGAAAGAGTGTATTGGAGTAACGGATAGGCTCAGGCCACCTAATAATATCTGGATGAATCTGAGTCGACCGGGCACCCTTTCAGGTTGGATGTTGACCAAATCTGGGATAATATCGTCCAGTGTAACTCATGTCAGCATGATATCCGGTTTTCGATTCTGCTTGAGAATAATGAGAAAACTTGACGAAATCCTGCCTTCATACTATCACTTTGCTACTTGGATAAACATTTATTCAAGTCAATTGGCGGTGTCGGGTTCTGTGCCTGATTCATCCGGTTGGTGTGAACCTGTGGTAAATCCGACAGGCTGTGCGCATTTCTGGAATAGTAAAGGGTTGGGACAGAGGATATTCGAACCAGATTGGTCGCTGTGCTGGCTCATGAACGCCAGGCCCGCGTGCGAATAAGCATGATGGGGTTCGAATACGTCGTAAAGGCTGGAAAACGCACATACTCGAAGATTTTCAGATGAAAAGAATTCAGGTGGTTGGGAAAACCGCGGATAACATTAGCTATTTTTCATTTTAGTGTTATACTGTGGCCGAACTTTGCGATTTCATGAACAGCACTACAATGTGAATCCCCTTCACATGCCGTCGTTCAACTGGCTGTAGTTCAACTGTTAGTATCTCAATCGTTAGAAGTCCGACTTTGAATCTTTCCTGCATCTGTAAACTATTACCTTTAATCCCTTCTTAATCAGTATTTTAGAAAATCTATGAATCTTACCGAACTCAAAAAAAAATCTGTTCCTGAACTTCTGGACATTGCAAATGAAATGGGAATGGACAATCTCGCCCGCTCCCGCAAACAGGATGTAATTTTCAGTATCCTCAAGCGCCATGCGAAGAGTGGTGAGGACATATATGGCGATGGGGTTCTGGAGATATTGCAGGATGGCTTCGGGTTTCTGCGCTCTGCAGACAGTTCTTACCTGGCAGGACCGGATGATATCTACGTATCGCCCAGTCAAATCCGGCGTTTCAATTTGCGTACAGGGGACACCATCTCCGGTAAAATTCGTCCACCTAAAGATGGTGAGCGTTATTTCGCCCTGCTAAAAGTTAACGAGATCAATTTCGATAAACCGGAAAGCTCCCGTAACAAGATTTTGTTCGAAAACCTGACGCCTCTGTTTCCTCAGGAGCGCTTGAGACTGGAAGCTGGAAACGGTTCCACGGAAGATCTTTCCGCCCGAGTGCTTGATTTGTGTGCCCCCATTGGTAAGGGACAGAGGGGATTAATCGTATCCCCACCAAAAGCCGGTAAGACATTGATGTTGCAAAATATTGCGCAGTCTTTGGTGCGTAATAATCCTGAATGTCACCTGATGGTACTGCTGATCGATGAGCGTCCGGAAGAAGTAACCGAAATGCAGCGTTCCGTGCGCGGTGAGGTGGTTGCCAGTACGTTTGATGAGCCACCAGCGCGCCATGTTCAGGTTGCCGAGATGGTTATCGAAAAAGCCAAGCGTCTGGTTGAACACAAGCAGGATGTTGTTATTCTGCTGGACTCCATTACCCGTCTTGCCCGTGCTTACAACACGATCATTCCTTCTTCCGGTAAGGTTTTGACCGGTGGTGTTGATGCCCATGCGTTAGAGCGGCCGAAGCGCTTCTTTGGTGCTGCACGTAACGTAGAGGAAGGTGGCAGTTTGACCATTTTGGCGACGGCGCTGATCGACACCGGATCCAAAATGGACGAGGTTATTTATGAGGAGTTCAAAGGTACCGGTAATATGGAGGTTCACCTGGATCGGAAAGTGGCCGAGAAACGGGTTTATCCTGCGATAAATATTCGCCGCTCCGGTACCCGCCGCGAAGAAATGTTGATGTCTGAAGATGAGATGCAGCGCGTTTGGATTTTGCGTAAGATCCTGCACTCAATGGAAGACGATGTTGCTGCAATCGAATTCCTTTTGGACAAGTTGAAAGACACGAAAACCAATGATGAGTTCTTCGAGTCTATGAAAAAGCGTTAATTCGCATATCGTTCGCATATTGTATGAGCAGAAAAAGCCGGAGGTTTTCACTTCCGGCTTTTTTTTGAGGCCAAGACAGGAAAAAGGGTTATGCACTACCAGGATCTGCGGGATTTTATTAAGCAGTTGGAAAAGCAGGGGCAATTAAAGCGTGTTACCCAGGAAGTCGATCCCTATCTGGAGATGACTGAAATTTGTGATCGTACTTTGCGTGCCGGTGGGCCTGCGATACTATTTGAAAATCCGAAGGGCAAGTCAATACCGGTACTGGCAAACCTGTTCGGTACGCCTGAGCGGGTGGCGATGGGCATGGGGCAATCTGATGTTCAGAGTTTACGAGAAATTGGTAAGCTGTTAGCTTTTCTTAAAGAGCCTGACCCCCCCAAAGGACTCAAGGACGCCTGGAGTAAATTGCCAATATTCAAGCAAGTATTGAATATGGCACCGAAAGAAGTTCGTAATGCGCCCTGCCAGCAGGTGGTTTACGAAAAAGATGCGGTAAATTTATATGACTTACCGATTCAGACCTGTTGGCCCGGTGATGCAGGGCCTCTAGTCACCTGGCCATTGGTGGTGACCCGAGGACCGGAGAAAGAACGCCAGAATCTCGGGATTTACCGGCAACAGCTAATCGGACGCAATCGTTTGATCATGCGTTGGCTCTCCCATCGGGGCGGTGCGCTGGATTATCGTGAATGGTGTGCCGCACACCCGGGTGAACCTTTTCCCGTTGCAGTCGCTTTAGGTGCCGATCCAGCAACGATTCTGGGTGCGGTGACGCCGGTACCGGATGCGCTTTCAGAGTATGCCTTTGCGGGGTTGCTCAGGGGTAATAAAACTGAAGTTGTGCGTTGTCAGTCATTGGATTTGCAGGTGCCTGCCAGTGCGGAAATCATTCTGGAAGGCTTCATCTATCCTGACGACATGGCTCCGGAAGGGCCTTTTGGTGACCATACTGGCTACTATAACGAAGTTGATCAGTTTCCGGTGTTTACGGTTGAACGAATGACTTGTCGCCGTGATCCGATCTATCACAGCACTTACACCGGGCGCCCACCTGATGAACCGGCGATACTGGGGGTGGCGTTGAATGAGGTATTTGTGCCGATTTTGCAAAAGCAGTTTCCTGAAGTGGTTGATTTTTATCTTCCCCCTGAGGGCTGTTCATACCGGCTGGCTGTAGTGACCATGAAAAAACAATATCCCGGTCATGCCAAACGTGTCATGATGGGTGTCTGGTCGTTTCTGCGTCAATTTATGTATACCAAATTCGTTATCGTGACAGATGATGATGTCAATGCCCGGGATTGGAATGATGTGATCTGGGCCATGACAACCCGAATGGACCCCGCCCGTGACACCGTGATGGTTGAAAACACCCCCATAGATTACCTTGATTTTGCGTCTCCGGTTTCCGGGTTAGGTTCAAAAATTGGTTTCGACGCAACACACAAGTGGACAGGCGAAACAACACGGGAATGGGGCAGAGTGATTGCGATGGATGACGCTGTTAAAGAGAAGGTGGATCGTTTATGGGCAGAACTGGATATATTATCGGAAGCGAAGTCATAGGCTGCTCGTCCCGTTACTATGGAATATAAAATCGAAATTCGGTTCGTGGGCCATTTTTATGCACGGGAAGCGGAATCGCTATCCGAAGCGGCAGAACGTCAGGGCTTCCGGGTTCCCGTGAGTTGCCGGAATGGTGTTTGCTGGTTGTGCGATGCGCAACTGTCTGAGGGGCTGGTGATCGATCCAAGCCAATCAGCTGAATATATCAAGCAAGGTACTATTCGGATGTGCAAAGCGGTGGCGAAGTCGGATTGTGTTATTGAAGCGGAGACCATACGTGCTCCAGGAGATTATGTTGTGAATGATTATGCTTGTCAGGTGGTGAGTGTCGAACTGATGGGATTGGATGTCTATCGGGTATTACTACGAATCCCGGCGGGTAAAAAGCTGGCGTTTTCGCCCGGACAATATCTGGCCTTGCAACAGGAGAAGGGAGAAGAGGCTTATTTCTCAATTGCCAGTCTTCCCGGTCAGCGTGAGATAGAGTTGCATATTCAAGTGCCTGAGGGGCGTGAATCTGCATCATCTCTACTCGCGTCCTTAAAGCAGGAACCCGTTGTGCGTGTTCGCTTACCATTCGGTAAGGCGTGTCTCAATGCTTTGCCGGAAGGGCCTGTACTCTTGATCGCAGCGGGTACTGGATTTGCGCAAATAAAATCGATTGCAGAAGCGTTATTTGATGCTTCGTTTTCTCATTCTGTCGATATTTATTGGGGTGGTCGTCAGGCTTCTGAATTGTATGCTCAGGAAATTCCGAAAAAGTGGGCGGAAGAGCACCCGAATGTGCGCTATTTTCCGGTACACAAAGATGTTGATGATAATGACTGGTCAGGCCATCATGATCAGCTTGTTGAGCAGATTTTGAAGAACCGTGACAATTTGGCATCCTGTCAGGTGTTTGCCAGTGGTTCGCCGGGAATGGTGTATACCGCGATGGATGGGTTGCTAGGGGAAGGGCTACCTGAGGGGCAGTTTTACTCCGATGTGCTGGAGTATGCCCCCCGTTGATAATGCCCCGTTGATAATGCCCCGTTGATAATGCCCCGTTGATAGGTTCGCTATTTTAACTGAATAACTCGTGCCATGCCGGCAGGCTTTTAAGCCTGTTTAGCCGGCATTGGCAATTCTGGCAGACCAGCCTGACCCAGAACGCCCTGCATGAAGTATTCGGTACTTTGCTCAAGTTGTCCCAAGTGGGCGCAAAGGCGGCTGAGTTCCGCATAGGTCTCCATCCGCTTCTTGAACTTCAGGCTTGCTTCAAAGTATTCCCGTGCCTTGTGCCAGCCCTCTGTGCGCAGGGCCAGGCGGCCCACGGTCAGCAGCAGTTCCGCATTTCCCGGCCGGCTTTCAAGCCAGCGCTCAGCGGTTTCAAGTTGTTCTATCGGGCTGGAGAATCGAATCAGTCCATATTCCAGAACGAGTTGATCATTCCAGTTTTGTTTTAACGTCTTGCGCAGCAGCATTTCCGCGCGATCATCGTGCTTTATTGCTCTGAGGCTCGCGGAATAGGCCAGCAGGAGTGGCTCTGATTTGCGCAAATCGGAGGGGATTTTCTCCCAAACGGCTTCCAGTTGCGCCGGATTGTAGCTACTTCCCATTGTTTTCTGGATCGACTCGGTCGTCTCTTGCAGGACATTCGTCCAGCATTGTTGTTCTAGCTCGTCCAATTCAGATGCTACAAATATCTTTTTCTTGCGCAGCTCCGGTATCAATTGTGTGAGCTGTGGCCAGTCCTGAAGCTGGCTGTAGAGCGCTTTGAGCTGTCGCAGTATCTGTGGGTTCTGGGGCGCTAAACTGTGCAGGGTTTTAAGCTTCTCAACGGCGCTCTCTAACTGATTGTTATTAACCATGAGCTGTGCTTCTGTCAGACCTACCGCCAATTCAGATCCGGGAACCTCTCGCGCCTTCTGCAGCATTTCCTCAGCATCGTGCACCAGGCCCTGCTCGTTGGCGGCCTGGGCCGCAGCAAGATAGTTTACGATCGGGCTGTTGGCTTTGGATGCTGAGCCTTTCAAGTGTTTAAGCGCTTTCGGCCAATTGCCTTCGGTATATTCCAGCATGCCTTTGGTGACTTCACGGTTCGCGGCATCCTGGCTTTTACGATCAATCCATTGGCTGATACCTTGAAAGCCCCGCAGGGAGCGAAACAGAAGCGCAAATATCAGATAGATGGTGGCAAACAGGCCTATAATCAGACAAAGCGCGAACCAAAAGCTGCTTTCAAACATGTAGTGACCGAGTGATACACGCACATACCCGGCATCGTGAAGCATTAGTGTGCCCGCTAAAGTACCCAGTAACAGGGCACCTGCGAGAATAATCAGGCCGACGACTGTTTTCATTGTGCAGACTCCATTGGCTTGACCGTGGCAACCGGCTCGGGCATAGCGTGACGTCGGTACAATGAATCGATCCGCTGTTTAAGCAGCGCCAGTGATTCAGATATATCAGGCAATTCCGGGTTAATATTTTGTTTTTTGAGCTGTTGTAACTGATTCAGTAGGGCTTTGGTGGCTGCATTTTCCAACAGGAAATATTCCTGAATCCATTGCATGGCTTTGTCCAGGCTTTGCTCATAAAGCGCTTGATGTTTTTTAAGCAGCGCAAGTTGGGCTTGTTCCAGCATCAGGCGCAAATTCTGTTTTAAATAATAGGCCTGTTCCGGTGACAGCAGCGGTTCTACCGGACGGTCAAGGTTTTTGAAAACCATCACTTTGGCAAGCTTGCTCAGTATTTTGTCAGCCAATGAATCTGATTCCGGTTTTGGTGTCGTTTCCGGGCGAACCGGGTCGGAATCCTTGACCAGCAAGCGCTGTTCCAGGTGGTCAATTGACTGAACGATGGCTTCCAGTTTGAGATAAAGACCATCTTTGTCCGTGTTGGGTAATGTTTGTAACGACAGGATTTCTTTCGCCAATGCTTCACGCACGGGGTAGGTGCCAGCATCCTGGCTGTCTCGAAGTACGCTGTCTGCAGCGCTCAAGATGGCCTCTGCGCCCACTGCATCTTTTTCCAGTGCAAGGCGCTGATTTGCCAGTCTCAGCAGGTATTCCGCTTCAGCGAGTAACCACTCTGTTCGCGATGTTCCTCCCAAGCGAAGCAACTGGTTGGCATTTTCCTGAAGCTGCTTTTTGATTTCGACCAGTTCAGTATTCTGTTTCTCGGAACTGCTGTCCAGGCGGGAGCTTATTTGTGTGATCTGGCCGCGTATTTCCTGATCCGATGTTTGAGCTTTACGTGTGTTATCCTGAACCAGTTCGAATTGGCTGTTCAGTGTTTTCATTTTTTCCAGTTGCAGCCAACCGTAAACGGCCAATCCGGAAAGCGCTGCGATAACAAGCACCAGGAGTAACCAAAGTGGCCAGATGCGAGGCTGAGACGGTTTTGTAGTAGAGACGGGCGAGTTGGTCTGTTCTTCAGTCACGTAGATTCCTGTTTCTCTATTATTGGCGAGTCAACGTCAGACGGGCTCATTTGGTTCACATGTGCTCGTCGGTTAAATTGGCGTTCAGGTCCCGGATAGATTCCCTTGCCGGGGGTCTATTTTAAGTCGACCCGATTGCGAAATGCTACCTCAGAGGCATACCACTGCTGAATTTTAAGGCAAATTGCCTCAACATTCAGTGCTTCGGCAATGAGAACTTTCTGATGTCCCGATTGCGTGGCCAAGTTTCGGACCCGTTCACTGGGGACCATGAGTGTTGCATCGTTGAGGTTAAACGGGCTATTTTCGCTCAGTTTGGCCAGGTTGTGCAATGTTTCTCCACTGAACACAACAATCAATTGTGGCCGGAATGTGGAGAAGGCGGCATCCAGCTCACGATCACTCAGGGCTGGCATCACACGCTGATAGACTTCGATATAGTCAATCCTGGCCCCGCGCCGTTGCAATGTTTCTGCGAGTGTTTCCCGCCCGCCTCGACCTCGAACAATCAGGGCCCGTCGACCTTTCATATCTTGCAGCTCGGGGCGTTGCAACAGCGCTTCCGAATCATGACCGGTTGTTGCCTGTACCGGCTCAATATCCCACTTCCTCAGCGCTTGCGCGGTTTTTTCCCCGATGGCGAACCAAGTGATTCCGACCGGTAGTTGAGGCCAGTATTGGTCAATCCATTGCATGCCGGACCGAACTGCATTTTGGCTGATAAATATAACCGTATCATATTGATCCAGATCCATCACCGGGCCGATAATCGCACGGCTTTCCGGCATCTCGCTAACTTCGAGAGCAGGTAGTTCGTGAACCTGGGCGCCCTGGTTCTGCAGTGTGCTGCGCAGCGCCTGATTGTCCGATGTCTGGCGTGTGAGCAGCACCCGCAATCCGTCGAGCTGTTGTTCAAGTTGATTCATATGGGGCTTATGGGTAAGGAATCAGTTTACGTGTTCGGTAAGGCTCAATCCTGGCCATAAACTTCAGCGAGAATCTGGTCTGCCCCTTGGGCTAAGAGCGCTTCAGCGACTTCGATACCCAATTCACTGGCTTCATTCCGGTGTCGGATTGCCTCTGCACTTAAAATCTTGCTGCCGTCTACTGCACCAACCAGACCTCTGAGATGCAGTTGGTCTCCATGCAATTCAGCAAATCCTGCAATTGGAACCTGGCAGCCGCCGTTGAGCCGGGTGTTCATGGCCCGTTCAGCGGTGACCACGGTGTTGCTGTCATCGTGGTTGAGTGGTGCGAGCAGTGCGGTCAATTCGTGGTCGGCCAGGCGGCATTCAATGCCCAGTGCACCCTGGCCAACAGCGGGCAGGCTGACTGTGTCCGGGAGGGTACTGCGTATCCGGTCGTGGAAGCCCAGGCGCATCAAGCCGGAAGTGGCAAGAATAATCGCGTCAAATTGGCCGTCATCCAGTTTTTGCAATCGAGTATTAACGTTGCCCCGTAGCGATACCAGGTTCAAGTCGGGTCGTGCGGCCTTGATCTGGCATTGGCGGCGCAGACTCGAGGAGCCTACCGTTGCACCCTGAGGCAATTCATCCAGTGTTGCAAAATGGTTGCTGACAAAGGCATCCGTCGGATTTTCGCGCTCACAAATTGCAACCAGTCCCAAGCCTTCAGGAAACGCCATCGGGACATCCTTCATGGAGTGTACCGCGAGGTCTGCTTCGCCATTCAACATTGCGGTTTCAAGTTCCTTTACAAACAAGCCTTTGCCGCCCACTTTAGCCAGTGGCACATCCAAAATTTTATCGCCCTTGGTCTTGATACCCAGTAATTCAACGGTTAAACCAGAATGAAGGGCCTCCAAACGTGCTTTGATATGTTCAGCCTGCCACATCGCAAGTG
Source organism: Oleiphilus messinensis (assembly GCF_002162375.1). Classification (GTDB taxonomy): domain Bacteria; phylum Pseudomonadota; class Gammaproteobacteria; order Pseudomonadales; family Oleiphilaceae; genus Oleiphilus; species Oleiphilus messinensis. The sequence goes on from NZ_CP021425.1 coordinate 411,885, forward strand.
CACTGTTTCGGGTGGCGATAGTGATTTTTCGTAAACTCATGTCGATCTCGTTGCCTGTCGATGGAGGGGAAAGTCTAGCGTTTTTAGATGCTTTTGTCCCGTGCAACGCATCTGAATGCAGATCTTCTTCGGGTTAACGTTGCTGCAGCCATTGTTTCAATTCCTGGGCATGTCTGCGGCTCACCGACAGCGGCGTGCTGACGCCGTTGAGCTTTAACTCGTAGTGGCCCTGCGCGTTACGGTTCAGTGCGTGAATGCGATTCTGATTGACCAGGGCGTTACGATGAACGCGCAAAAAATAGTTCGCGTAGGTTCTCTCCAGGTCTTTCAGCGTATCATCAATAATGGTTTCGCCGTCTTGATGGTATACCGTCACATATTTTTGGTCGGCCATGAAATAGTAAATGTGCGTGAGCTCGATCAACTCTGTGCCTTTGTAGGTTTTCGCAACCAGATACTGGGCATCTTCCGTTTGCTTGTTTTGCTCCAGGGCGTTGAGTTGGGTTTTGTTCAAGCGTGCGGACTTGTCCAGTGCGTTCTGCAGCGCTTCCTGACGGACGGGTTTCAGGATGTAGCCGACGGCATTAACCTGGAAGGCCGCGATTGCATAATCGTCATAAGCGGTACAGAACACGATTGCAGGAGGAGTATCCAGTTGATTGATTCTCTCGGCAATCTGAAGCCCGTCAACTTCGGGCATTCGAATATCAAGTAGCACAATATCCGGGTGGGTTTCGGCGATCTTCTGTAGTGCTTCTTCACCATTTTCAGCTTCACCAATGGCGGTGTAACGCTCCAGATTGCCCAGTAATCGCAGCAAGCGTTGTCGAGCCAGAGGTTCATCATCTACTACTAGTACGCGGGTGGTCATGAGTCGTTCTCCTTCAACTCAACGGGAATCTCAACGTTACAGTATAGGTTTCAGATTTGGTGCTGCTCTTTAATACGGCACTGGGGCCATAAATGCCCTGCAATCGGCTGCGGATATTATCCAGCGCGACCTGATTACCTTTGTGGGTTGGCTGATCATCGTTGCGGTGTGGTTGCTGTAGTTCATTCTTGTAAGGGTTGGAGATCATGACGTATACGGAATTGTTCTTCTGATAGGCCAGAACGTGAATTGTGCCACCGGATTTTATGGGTTGAATACCATGATAAATTGCATTTTCCACCAAGGGTTGCAAGGTAAGCGGTGGAATCTGAACCCGTTTTGGAAGTTCTCGGATATCCCACAGCACGTCAAGACGCGAGCCCAATCTGAGTTTCTCGATATTCAGGTAGCGACGGCACAGTGAGAGTTCATCACCGATTGGAATCAGAAGCTGGTCAGTTTTCAGGGTGGCGCGGAATAACTCAGACAGATCCAGTACCGCATTTTCAGCTTTGTCCGGGTCGATCGCAATCAGGCTGGCGATACTGTTCATACTATTAAATAAAAAGTGAGGGCGAATCCGTGACTGCAGCGCTTGCAGCTTGGCCCGGGTTTCCGCCTGTCTCTGGTTTTGCCATTGATACTGCAGGTAAAAATAGCGAAGAATAATGCCTGAAATAATAGCGCCGATGATCAGATTTCGAATCACAAACCAATGATTTACCCCCAGCCAGGATTCACTTGCGGAGATCGGCCTACCGGTCATTTCGGAGAGACTTAACCCCGCGAAGAAGTGGTCAACCATCAAACTGAAAATCAGTGTGATAACAAGTATGAGACTGAAGCAAAGCAAAGACGCGACTCTGACACTGAGTGTTGAGAGCCAGTTTCGGGCGATACACAGTACTGCTGCACAGCTTAAAACCAGGCATTGGCCAAACAGGGACACCAATCCCAGGAAATTCCAGTCTATGACATCTGTCCAGCTCCTGGGGCCTGTATTGGGTTGGACCAGCGTAAACACCAAGGCGACGAGCTCGGTTACAATCACCAGAAAAATCACAGAGTGCACTTTGCACAGGTCGGGCAGGAAAAAGTCGACCACATTGTCTCGGGGCCTTGGCTTGGACGTCAGCTGCGCGTGGGATTGAGCCATGGCGTTTTGCAATCCGGATAATTGAATTCGGTGTCGTAGTCAGAGAGTGGTAATTTCACCGTAATGGTGGTGTCCATGTTATACTGCTGCGCTTTTATATACGTGCTATGTTGTATCCGCTATGGTGCATCATTCTTTACGGTAGTGAGCATAACAGTAGTGAGCATAGCTGGATTTGCAAGTGATGGGGACGGATTTCGTGAAACAAGCCACTTTCTGTGTGCTGTGGGATAATCCTCCGTTTACGGTTCAATATTGATGTGGTGGGAAAAGCATGACAGCCGAATACGATTCTGATACGACTCAGGCTTCGACTTCAACGACAGATAAACCCTGGGGTGGACGCTTCAGTGAGCCGACTGATGCTTTTGTGGAGCGATTCACGGCTTCTGTGGATTTTGATAAACGTCTTTATTTTCATGATATTCAGGGATCCATGGCCCATGCGACCATGTTGGCGGAGGTCGGGGTTTTGACCGATGCGGAGAAAGAACAGATCATCGCTGGATTGACTGAAATCCGTGAAGAGATTGAAGCCGGTGCTTTTGCCTGGTCGGTCAAGCTGGAAGACGTGCACATGAATATTGAGGCTCGTTTGACCAGTAAAATCGGTATTACCGGTAAGAAACTGCATACCGGACGTTCCCGTAATGATCAGGTTGCGACGGATATTCGTCTTTATCTCCGGGATGAAATTGATGTTATCTGTGCCGAACTGAGCCGATTGCAGACCGGGCTGATTGCGTTGGCCGAACAGGAAGCGGACACCATTATGCCGGGTTTTACCCATTTGCAGACGGCACAACCGGTGACGTTCGGGCACCATCTGCTGGCCTGGAATGAAATGCTGGAGCGGGATTTTGGCCGCATTCAGGATTGTCGCAAGCGTGTGAATATCATGCCCCTTGGCGCGGCCGCGCTGGCTGGAACCACTTACCCGATCGATCGCACAATCACCGCAAAATTACTGAATTTTACTTGTCCCAGTGAAAACTCGCTGGACTCGGTTAGCGACCGCGATTTTGCCATCGAGTTTTCGGCGGCAGCCAGTTTGCTGATGACGCATCTGTCCCGATTCTCTGAAGAACTGATCCTCTGGACTTCTGCCCAGTTTAACTTCATCGATTTGCCGGATCGATTCTGCACCGGTTCATCCATCATGCCGCAGAAGAAAAATCCCGATGTGCCCGAACTTGTACGTGGAAAAACCGGCCGCGTGACGGGTCATTTAATTTCATTGCTGACCTTGATGAAGGCTCAACCGCTGGCCTATAACAAGGATAATCAGGAAGATAAAGAGCCACTGTTCGATGTTATCGATACCTTGAAAGGCTGCTTGAAAGCCTATGCCGATATGGTGCCTGCAATTGAGCCAAAGCGTGACAGTATGCGTGAAGCAGCCAAGCGAGGTTTCTCGACAGCAACTGATCTGGCGGATTATCTGGTGGTGAAGGGTATGCCTTTCCGGGATGCTCATGAAGTTGTCGGCAAAGCAGTGGGGTACGGTGTTCAGACCGGGAAAGATCTGTCTGATATGACGTTGCAGGAATTGCAGCAGTTCTCCGATATTATTGCTGATGATGTATTCGATGTGCTTACTTTGGAAGGCTCGGTGAACGCCCGTGACCATATTGGCGGAACCGCACCGGCACAGGTTCGCCAGGCAGCCCAGAGAGCACGAACCAAACTGACAGCGCGTACCTGATCTTTCGCTGCCAGTCTGTGATCAAGTCTGTGATTGCAGAGTGAATGACTCTAGCGGGATGGTCTCAGCCAGGGCATAGCCCTGGCCGAAATGCAGACCAATTTTCCGCACCTCAGCCAGGACGGCATCACTGGTCACGTGGTGGCCGATCGTTTCAGCGCCCATGAGGTGGGCCAGTTTGTGGATCGCTTCGACGCGGACCTGATTTATTTTGTCCGTATGAAGTGCACCGACAAGGTCGCCATCGATTTTTACGAAATCCAGATTGAATGTCGCAATATACTCCAGGGATGACGGACGTTTGCCCACATGATCTGCCGCGATTTTACAACCCAGACCCTTAAGTGCCTGCACCGTGTTTCGTGCCAGCTTGGGGGCGTCGATAAACAGGGACTCTTCCAGCTCAAAGCACAGCTTTTCCGGTTGTGCCCGGCTTTGATGGATCTCATGGGTGACGCGGGTTATAAAGTCCGTTTTCTTCAATGATGCATTGTGCAGGTTGATCGAGCACAGCTTCAGTCTGTGATCCTGATGTCGATGTTGCGCAATCCAGTTGAGAACGCGCTTGAGAACCACCAGATCAATATTCGAGGTCAGATCGACTTCTTCAGCCAGGGGCAGGAAGGTCTCGGGCTCAATGAGTGAGCCGGACTCATCTTGGATGCGGGAATATACTTCCAGGTATTCGCCCCACACCGCGCTGATGATGGGTTTGATGGGCTGCACAAAAACCCTCAAGTATTCCGTAAATTCCAGGGCGTGGTTGATCATTTTAATATGATCAAGTTGTTTGGATTCATCAACGGTGCTGATCGTTGTGGGCTCAGGCTGGAAGATATTAATACAGCTGGAGCCAGAGGTTTTCGCCGCGTAGCAAATATTATCGGCCAGCTTCATGAGCTTTTCCGGTGAGTTACTGTGTTCATCGACACTGACAACACCGATGCTGATACCGATTTCAAAGTCTGCCTCCCCCCAACTGAACGGGGTGCCTAGTAGGGTGTTTCGTATACTTTCAGCAACCCTGCGTGCCTCTTCCGGCGGGCAGTTTTCCAGAAGTGCAGCGAACTCGTCTCCACCAATTCTTGCAACTGCATCACGTTGGCGAACCTTCGCTGAGATGGTTCTTGCAACCTGTCGTAACAGCTCATCACCGGCGGAGCTACCGCACTTTTCGTTGATCGCCTTGAAGCGCTCCAGATCCATGTATAACAGGGAGTGAGCGGTACCTCTTTTTTTGGCGTTGCCGAGCCCCCGGCCCAGTAAATTTTGAAACTCTCTGCGGTTAAACAGGCCTGTGAGTGGGTCGTGGCGTGCCATGTAGTTCAGTTTTTCCTGAACTTGAATTTTTGACGTGATATCTTTGGCGATATGAGCTGCGCCAATCAGCTCACCCCGTTTATTGGTGATTCTGCGAAAGCGCATTTCAAATATCGGCATTTCTTCTTTGCGTTGTGCCAATGGCATTTCAACGCAAAACTGGTCTCGAGCCAGCGCGCGCTCCCAGAGACGCATGTATATGCGACGCTCATTCGGGAATTTGCTGAGCAGTTTGGCAATCGAATCTCCCGGTTGAGGGATGATCTCAAAGGCGCGCTCGAATTGCATTTGAAAGGCTGCATTACAAAATAATATGGTCAGATCTTTGTCCAGTATCAGGGCCATGTCGTCTGTCGCTGACATAATGCTGCCCATGCAGTCATCCAGAAAAGCTTTCTCGTTCCTGACATTACGCAGTTCGGAAAGATCCTGAATGACGCCTCGAATGCGTGTAACTCGCCCCTTGGTCAGTGTCGGTCGGCCGGTCAATCGAACCCAGCGGGTATTATTGCGAGCGCTGATAATCTGAACTTCGATCTGTAACGACTCGCCTTGATTCAGGCAACGGCGAAACGCGGCTTTGACCCGGTATTGGTGGTTATGAAAATAATAAAGGGCATGCTCGGGATTGATTGCAGCGCCGACTTCCAAGTCAAAAATCCGGTACACCCCTTCCGTCCAGGAAAACGTATTCCGGGTCACATCAAACTCCCAGCCACCAAGGCGACCCACTGTCTGGAAATCCTGCAGAATCCCCATGGCGGACTTACTGTCCTCGAGGCGATTGATTGTCGAATCGAAAACCAGGTCACCATCTTTTACATTCTTGCCCTTCGGCATCATTGTGCCGATGAAGAAGTGTCCGGACTTGTGCTGGAAGGTGGTTTCAATGGAATCACCTTTGCGTAGTTTCTCCCGGAAGTGAGGGGCATTGGGGTCGTAAACTGCGGCAGGGACGAGTTTGTTGAACGGGTTGCCGATTAATTCTTCCGGTGGATAGCCGAAAAACTTTTCAGTCTGGGCACACACCCGTTCAATGATACCCATATCACTTACGGCCAAATGTGCTTCTTTGGCCTGTTCTTTTAACGCATTACGGCTTCGGCCCTGCTGGATGAGGTACTCTTTCAATACGAGACTCCATGGTGGGATAAACTCTGGTTATCAAGAGTATCTCAGTCGTGGGGAAAAGGAAATCTTCGTCGGATTTCATCCTGTATTGAAGCGCAACCTACAGCGAAGTGTGAACAGGACATGGGGGCAATGTGCATTTAATGGTAGTATGTTGAGAGCGAGCCAATTAAGATTGAGCGCAGGGTCATCTATTTTTGTTACAGCGTGAATCATTTCTCAATAAAATAGGCAAGGACGCGCAGCTTCACTCTGTCTATAATTCAGGTCAACCCCAATGTGCTGAAGCTCACGCATGACTATCGACTTGTTTTGGGAATCAACTCACCGTGGCTGCGCCAGTAAAAAACCGAGATCGACAAAGCGCTTCGTTGCTCGCGCGTCAGAAACCCATTGAAACCTCCTACGAGGAGGGCATTGATCGTAAACTTCTCAAAGCGATTCGTCAGCGATTTCTGGATATCAATCAAGTCCGGCTGCAGCACACAAGAGCTTCATTGTCGACCCGGCAACAGGTTATTCTGGATATTCTTCCCCTGCTGTTTCACGTTAATCATCCGCTATTGCCGGGTTTCTCTTCCCGTGAATGCCCCTACAAACTGGCGAATTATGAGCCCGATGAAGAGGCTCTGTTCGCTGCACAACGCTACAGTAAAACCTTCAAATATCGGGAAGAGCCTCGTCACAGTCCGGAAATAACCGGCATATTTTTAATGGGGAGTACGGGGACGATCGCCCATTCCGAACAGAGCGATATGGATGTGTGGCTTTGCCATGTGGATAATCTTGACGTTGCGGCATTGGCTTGCTTGCAGACCAAAGCCGAGAGCATTTCAGCCTGGGCGGATGAATTGGGGTTGGAGCTGCACTTTTTTCTAATGAATGATACTGCGTTTCGTAACCGTGCCCAGGACAACCGGGTTGACAGTGAGAGCAGTGGCAGTGCCCAGCACTTTTTGTTACTGGATGAATTTTACCGGACGAGTTTGTACCTCTGTGGGAAATATCCACTTTGGTGGTTGATCCCGCCGGATCTGGAACAGGACTATGCCACATGGGCTGATCGTTTGATCACTCAGCGTTTCATAAAAGGCGAAGAATATCTGGATTTTGGTGGACTATCTTCAATTCCAAAGGAAGAGCTGGTCGGTGCCGGGCTCTGGCAGCTGTACAAGGGAATCGACTCTCCTTATAAATCAGTGCTGAAGTTGTTGCTCAATGAAGTCTATGCCCAGGAGTTGCCGGAGAAGTATCCTCTGAGTCTCGAATTCAAGGCGAAGATGTATGCCGGGGTTAATGATACGGTCGATGTTGATCCGTACATTATGATTTACCGCCGCCTGGAGCAATACCTGGGTGCTCGCTCGGAGAAAAACCGGCTCACGCTGGTGCGTAAAAGCTTTTATCTTAAAATTGGTGAAAAATTAACTCATGGCCGGCGTGAGCGAAATGTGTCCTGGCGCCGTGTCGCGATGCAGGCCCTGGTGAGTGATTGGGGCTGGCAGAACAAGGAACTGACTTATCTTGACAAGCGTCAGGATTGGCGGGTCAGTCAGGTGCTGGTGGAGCGCAAGAGTGTGGTCAGTGAATTGACACACTGTTACCGGTTTATTTCCCAGTATGCCCGTCAGAACCGCCTCAAAGCCGCCATCAATGTGGAAGACATGAATCTGCTCGGGCGCAAGCTCTATGCGGCTTTCCAGCGCAAGGCGGGGAAACTGGAATTTATCAATCCGAATATTGCCCCCGACATCACAGAGGAAAACCTTGGGTTTCATCATGCCTCCTCGCAATCCTGGAGTGCGGATGCGAAAGGTTGGCTGCTCTACAAGGCGTTGGAAAATGCAGCGGATGCCGCTTACTTTTCGGCGCTGAAACGTTCAACCAGTCTGGTGGAGCTGATTACCTGGTCCCATTACAACGGATTGCTGGGGCGCTCTACGCGTTTGGGGTTGTTGCCAGGCACCTCCAAGGTGACGTTATTCGAGCTGCGTAATATCATTGAATCACTGCAACAGCACATCCAGGTGCCGTTCTCAGCAGTGGCTCAGGCGCGTTACAAAGAGCAGCCGTATGCCATGCAAATTGTATTGTTTATCAATGTTGGCATGGATCCGCTGGAACGCTACACAGCGATGGGGGTTCATAAGTTAAGCAGTCGCAATGATTCGCTCGGATACAGCTCGGTTCGAGATAATCTGGTATTAACATTGGATCAGGTTACCCGAAACAGTTGGAATGAAGTGCTGGTGAACCGCTATGAACTGGGTGATACCCTGATTCAGTGTCTGAAAAATTATCTGGCACAGCTTATGTCCCGATCTGAAGGCCAGCCGATGCCGGAATTGTCTGTGAAATGCTTCTGCCAATCCCGGGCGACAGCCATCGCACGCAGGGTCGAGGAGTTATTCGTAGATGTTGCGGAGGCGTTTTTTGGTGCAACCGGAACGCTCAATACCCGCTATATCATCGAACTTGACCGTCGTTTCTTTGCGATCCAGTTCTTTGATCAACAGCCGCGCTTCACCGGGTTTGAGTCGATTCAGGATTTATTGGTTTATCTATCCCAGCCTCAGCGGGAATACACGCGCTTGAAGCTCGATCGCTATGCCTTGACAGATTATAAGAAAATCAGGGCTGTGTGTGCACAATGTGAGCCGGATACGGTTCAAGTGTTCTTTTATCCGCAGCATGAAGACGCGGATGTCTATATTTTGGATGAAAAAGGCTCGTTGTTTGCTTATAACACGCCTTTTTATGATATCTATTCGCTACTGATACCACTGCAACGGTTTCTGTTATCGATACAGGATCGACGTCAGATGCGGCAGGATATTAATGAAGTCTGGATGGATTCAGAAATCGTCATGAACGAACTTGTATTTGACCCACTTTCAAATGCCATTGTGCCCAGCATGGTTGCCGTAGAAGACCGGGCCGATGCGGGTAACTATTTCGAAGTCCAGGCCATCGGGAACCATGAACTCAATGGCGAACTGGAGTTTGATATATTTTGTGATCAACAGGAATTCACCACCATGGAGTATGGCGACAGGTTAATTCCGGCGGTTGCTCACTTCATTCTTTCCCGCCGACATAAGGGTGAACGATACCCCTGTTACATCACCGATTTGGGATTACCCCACGATTTGGATCAGCACGATTATCAAAGCACGTTGCAAACCGTCCAGTATTTGTTTTACAAACAGGCATTGGAGAGTGCCTTGAACGAACAAATTCGGTATCATCCCTCCCAAGACAACGGTGTCAGTTGAATTGAGGCACCGGATTGAACAAAACCACTGCAGTGTGCAGCAGATTTGTTCGAAATATAGATAGATGGTTGTGTCAGAAGAGAAGCCCGGGTCAAAAAGAGTGATTGTCGTGTCGAAAAGAACGGTTCATGTAATATTAAGGGCACTTTTAACAAGAGTTCCTGGAATTTTAAGAAGAGTTCCTGGAAAAAGTAGCCCGATGAAGTGGGGTACCGTGGTTTTTGCCGGATTGTTACTGGTTGGTTGCGGCCAAAAGGGAGCACTCTATTTACCGGCTGACACCCCGGATCAGAAGGGTGATTCTGTGGTACAAGAGGAATTAAAGGAAACTCAAACTGACGGAGAACCCGATTCGAAAAACAAGGGTCGAAGTTGACCGGGCGATTAAACTACCCCCGAACAGAAATCCAAAAACACATTGAAACCAGTCGATCCAATGATCGAGTCAAAGGCTGACGAGCGAGAAGTAACTCGTTTTTGGATGGTTGTGTTTAATGATGAACGTGTTTAATCATGAAAGTGTTCCCGGCGATTGTAACACGGCCAGAATTTCTTTAATCTGGACGATTAGTCGGAATCTATTGTGTGTACGTAGATACCTTCCTGAAGACAATCGCGGCCTGCGTAAAGCCCGTATACCTCGTATTGCCGCGATACGCAGCTTTTGCGAGAAACCGAATTTTATTTGTAACTGTTTTAGAGATAACAACCCCGATGGATTATTTTCAGTATCAGCCAGACCCGCAATCCCAGACAGAAACTTTGTATGCGGAGGGGGTCGCCCTGGAAAACGTCGCCAAAACCTATGGTACACCGACGTTCGTCTATTCCCGAAAAACACTGACTCGTCATTTCGAAGCCTATGATCAAGCGTTCGGTGCACGGCCCCATTTGGTTTGTTATGCCGTGAAAGCGAACTCCAATATTGGTGTTTTGAGCGTACTGGCGCGTTTGGGCGCAGGTTTTGATATCGTCTCGGTTGGCGAGCTTGAGCGTGTTTTAAAAGCGGGCGGCAGCCCTGACCGGGTGATGTTTTCAGGTGTGGGAAAGCAGGCAGATGAAATGGCCCGTGCGCTTGAGGTCGGGGTACATTGTTTTAACGTCGAGTCGCTCTCAGAGCTACGCCGCTTGAATACTGTCGCGGGAGATATGGGCAAGATTGCCCCGGTATCGTTTCGGGTTAATCCTGACGTAGACGCCGGTACCCACCCTTATATTTCCACCGGCTTGAAAGAAAACAAATTCGGTATCGATATTCAATCTGCCCGTGCCGCTTATGAGGAAGCCAAAACGCTTGAGCATATCAATGTTATCGGCGTTGACTGTCACATTGGTTCCCAATTGACTGAATTGGCCCCTTTTCTGGATGCGTTAGATCGCGTCCTGGCGTTGATTGACGAGCTGGCCGAAATCGGTATTACGATCCGGCATCTGGATCTGGGGGGGGGACTCGGGGTTAAATACCGGGACGAAGTTCCGCCGGCCCCTGCGGATTACATCGCCCGAGTTGTAGAGCGTCTCGGTGATCGACAGTTGGAGCTGGTAGTTGAGCCGGGCCGATCCATTGCGGCCAATGCGGGTGTGCTTTTGACTCGCGTGGAATATTTGAAAGAAACCGAGCACAAGAATTTTGCCATTATCGATGGTGCGATGAATGATCTGATCAGGCCTTCTTTGTACAGCGCCTGGCAGGAAATTGTACCGACGACACCCCGCACCGGAGAGGTGAAATCCTATGATTTGGTCGGACCGGTCTGCGAAACGGGTGATTTTCTGGGAAAAGATCGTGATCTGGTGTTGCAGGAAGGAGATTTGTTAGCCGTTCGCTCTGCAGGGGCTTACGGTTTTTCGATGAGTTCAAATTACAACAGTCGAAATCGTGCTTGTGAGTTGATGGTTGATGGCGATCAAGTCTATGTTATACGTAAGCGCGAATCGATCGCAGATCAATTGGCATTGGAGACCGTGGTACCCTAGTCGATAACGCAGATATTGAACACGTTGAAACTGGATATCTCAGTAAGTGCACCCACCAGGTTAGTTAAGAATGTTAATTAAGTTTAGCAAAATGCACGGTTTGGGAAATGACTTCATGGTGATTGATGCAATCAGTCAGCACGTTCATATTCGTCCCGAACAAGTCAAAAGGCTCTCGGACCGGCATTTTGGTATTGGCTTTGACCAGTTGCTGCTGGTTGAGCCGCCCGGACAGCCCGATGTTGATTTTCGATACCGTATTTTCAATGCCGATGGTAGTGAGGTCGAACAATGCGGCAATGGTGCCCGTTGTTTTGCGTTGTATGTGTCAGAAAAGAAATTGGTCAATAAACCCGTAATTCGTGTCCAGACCGCGAAAGGCGTAATTGAGCTCAAACTGGGTGAAGAAGGTCTGGTTACGGTGGATATGGGCAAACCGCGCCTGACACCTGCAGACATACCATTTCTGGCTGAAGCACCCGCTCCCACCTATCAAATTGATGTCCAAGGTGTGCAGTACGATATTAGCGCGGTTTCGATGGGGAACCCCCATGGCGTGCTGGTCATTGATGATGTCCTAACCGCGCCGCTGGAATCTGTGGGGGCGACCTTGGAATCTCATGAGCGGTTTCCGGAACGGGCCAATATCGGCTTTATGGAAATCGTTCATCCCGGTTTTGTCAAACTGCGAGTATTCGAGCGCGGGGCGGGTGAAACCATGGCGTGTGGATCGGGAGCCTGTGCAGCAGTTGTTGCCGGCCGTTTACGAGGGCTGTTGGATTCGAGGGTTGAAGTCAAACTGCCGGGTGGCAATTTACGCATTCAATGGGATGGGGAAGGGCACCCGGTGCTGATGGAAGGGCCTGCAGCTTTTGTTTTTGAAGGACAGGTTCGACTCTGAAGAGGCCTGAAGACGGTTTTTTCAGCGGTATTTATCCGGCTCGGGAACTATATATCTCGTTCTGGAGCTGTACATCCGGTTCGGGAGCTGTACATCTCGTTCTGGAACTATACTACTTGTTCTTGAACTACGCGCTCAGTAAACAGAATTGGACAATTTTCAATTTTCGACGACACTGATACAGCATACCGCTTTGATATTCCTGGCGGCGTCGAACGGAGTAGTTTTTCACAATGACTGATAAAGAAACGACTGTAGAAGGGCTTAGCGAAGCCCAGGTCGTAGAATACCTTCGCCAACACCCCGGCTTTTTTGTTGATCACGATTACCTGTTGCGCGAAATCAGAGTTCCCCATGACAGTGGTCGTGCCATTTCCCTTGTAGAACGGCAAGTTCAGGTATTTCGTGAACAGCGGGATCAGTTACAGCGGGAACTGGGAAACCTGATTGCGATAGCGCGGGAGAATGATCGTTTCTTCGAAAAAAGTAAACGACTACTGATCAATCTGATTGAAGCCAAGAGTCTCGAAGAAGTGGTGATCATGATCGAAGAGAGCGTGCGCAATGATTTTGGCCTGGATTGTGCCAGCCTGTTACTGTTTGGGAATCCTCGGGACTATCCTGTTAGCAACATTCAGGTTCTGCCGCTCAAAGAAGCCGAAGCGATACTGGGAGAAATGATTCACAGTAAAAAAGCAATTTGTGGACGCCTGCAACCTCGCCAGAGCAAATGCCTGTTTCCGATGATCGACACAGAGATTGGCTCTGCCGCGGTGATTTCCCTGCACAATACCGAACATTTGGGAATGTTCAGTCTGGGGAGCCATGACCAGTCCTATTTTGATCGGGGTATGGGGTCTCTGTTTTTGTCATATATCAGTGATACGATGAGTCGCTTGTTGCCGCCATTACTCTCTCAGGAGAAAAGCAGGGCGTCAGCTTCGGCAACGACCTAGTACTGACTTTTTAATTCGTCATATTGCCAACGACACAGTACCGATTCTATGCCCGTTTCAATTATTTCCCTCGATCTTGATAATACGCTTTGGCATGCTGAGCCCACCTTGATCGCGGCGGAAAAAGCGATGCTGGGGTGGTTGCAGGATTTCTCACCGGATGTGCTGGTGCGAGCCAGGGAGCGAGGCTGGTCCCATTACCGGAAGCAGACCTTGGCCGAAAACCCTGAGCTTGTCCACCGCGTCAGTGAACTGAGGCTGAAGGCCTTGCAGTTACTGATGCTGGATTGTGGCTTGTCTCAAGACGCGAGTAAACAAGCGGCGCAAGGTGCATTTGACTGTTTCTGGTCTGCGCGGCAAAACGTATCACTTTTCCCGGAAACTCGGACCGTTCTCGATCAGCTCAAACGAGAGTTTAGCCTGATTTCGATTACCAACGGCAACGCCGATGTTGAACACATAGGGTTGAATGATTACTTCATCTATTCGCTCAGGGCCGAAGAAATCGGAATTGGTAAGCCGGATCCTGCCATTTTTCAGCATGCACTCGCGCAAATTAATGCACAGCCTGAAAGTTGCATCCATGTGGGAGACCATATCATCGATGATATCCAGGGGGCTGCCGAATTTGGAATCAAGACGATCTGGTTTAACTGGCAAAATCAAAGCCAAAACGTTGATGTCCAGCCAGACCGGATTATTACCGAACTACGTGAACTTCCCCAGGCAATCGCTTCTCTTGCCGATTGACAGGCCTTGTTGGTTCCTCCTCTCCAATCAAGCATCACAAATCTCTGCTTAATCAGATGGCATTGGCTATACTGATTTGATTAACTTTCTAAATTATTGTCGCTCAGGATTGTTTAAATCATGACCCATTCCGAAAATGAACTGGATCGGATAAAGTCCAAGTATTTGCAGCGGGCAGAGGAATTTGATCGTCGTGAGGAAGAGCTCCTTGATCACGCCAATCTATTGCAAAGAATGTTGGTCAGAGTCAGCTTGGCCGCGGAAGGACAGGATCAGCAACTGGATAGTGATTTGTCGGGATTGCGGCAGATTTTACGTGAAGAAACACCCAAAGCTAAAGAATTGACCCGTTCGTTGGAGAAAATTGAGGCGACCGTGCTGGCGTTGGAGGAAAAGCGCTCGGATTCTGCCAGCGCAATTGTTAAATCCCTGGATACGTTAACCCGTAATATTGGCGAGTTGGACTTGCCGTCCGATTTGAAGAAAAAGCTGAAAAAATTAGCCAAGCTTGTCCGCGTTCAGCAAGTGCAGTTCAGCGAGTGTCCTGCTTTGTTGGCGGAGTACACCCAAATACAGTCGGATGTATTAGGGCGTGCGGGTCAGAGCCCAAGAAAGAGTGAACCGGGATTCTTGCAGAAACTGTTCGGCGGCATGGGAGAATCCGGCCGTGAGCCAGGTTCACCTGCGCAGATACACGATACTCAGCAACCGGGTATGGATTCCGCATCAACATTGGCGGTTGATAAAGACTCGGATTTGACTACCAGCACCAATAGCAATGGCGGAGACCGGCGCTACAGTGAGCAGGAAACCGAGCTGGATGTAAGCGAACCGGAATTGTCTGAATCGGATGCTCAACATCATCAAGGGGAATCCGAATCTACAGAGGAGGCTCCTGGATTCTCCAAGGTTGCCGGTCACATTTCAAAATCGATCCGGCAATTGCTGGAGCATTTGTCGGTACCCAGTTCATCCCAGAGGGAATTTCAGGCGATATTGCAACGAATCGAACATGGACTTAACTGGTATGAGTTGGGACCCACTCTGGATGACGTCACGAATCTGGTCGTGTCTGCGGTCGGCAAAGGTCAAAAGGATTTTGAGTCGTTTCTCCAGCTTCTGGATGAGCGGCTGGCGATGTTGCAGCAGTTTCTGACGGATTCCCACGCCTTTAAAGTGGCCATTCAAAGTTCCGGGGCAGAATTGGATGAAGCCGTCCGTGAGCAGGTTAAATCAATTTCCGCACTGGTGTCTGAAGCAACAGAGATTGATACCCTCAAGTCCTCTGTAAACAGCCAACTGGATCATATTCTGACGTTGATGACCAAGTTTATGACGTCCGAGTCGATTAAGGAAAAAACGCTGGGTGAGCAAATATCCAGCATGTCTGAAAAGCTGCAATCGATGGAAACCGAGACGCAGGCAATTAAAGAGCAATTAAAGGTGGAGCGCGGTAAAGCATTGACCGATGCGCTAACCGGGTTGCCGAACCGAGAAGCCTATTCCGAGCGTATTGATCTGGAGTACACTCGCTGGCAACGTTATCGCCAGCCAATGAGCCTTGTGATTACGGATATCGATTTGTTCAAGCAGGTGAATGATAATTACGGGCACCTGGCCGGTGATAAAGTCATCCAGATTATGGCCAAGGAACTGCAGCGCCGTATTCGCAAAACGGATTTTATTGCCCGGTATGGTGGTGAGGAGTTTGTCATTATTATGCCTGAAACCGCAAGTGATGTGGCCTTTACGGTCATGAACAAAACCCGGCAAATGGTCGAACGCTTGCCCTTTCATTTCCGCAATCAACGAGTGCAGATTACCATGTCATTCGGAATCGCGCCGTTCAAAGACGGTTTGTCGATGGACGAGATTTTTGAATTGGCAGACGGGGCACTCTATAAGGCGAAAGAACAGGGCAGAAACTGCGTGGTGGTTGAAGGCATGGATGGGCGTGGACCCATCCATGCCTAATTATAAACAGTCATACTGAGAGTAGAGGTCAAGCGAAATCGATACCATATCGTATCCGGCATCGGTCAGGTTCTGAATCAACTGTTCATTGGCAAATACTGACATACAAATTTCGTCGATATTGCGTTGAATGATTTGTTCATCGACGGGCATGTTGGTGTAGCGAAAATCCAGTACCAGATACTTCTCGTTTCCGTAGCGGTCAACAATTTCATGTTGCACACTCTCATGCCCAATAAAGCGTAAATTCTCGTTGCTGGTAAAATTCATGGTGAGCGCATTGTCCAATGAATTCACTGGAGAGTTGCAGCCTTGCAGCGCTGTAAACGTAATCAGTAGTGCGCTGATTAAGATCAATCTCATGGATAAATGTCCTCAACATCCCCTCAAGCTTTGCCCGGTGTTGTCGTGTTTACCGTTTGCTATGAGTCATTATATATGCTGGCAAGCAGGTTGCATCTCCAGCTTGGAACATTATGTCACAAGATTTATTTTGGTTACAAAATGTTCGAGCCCTTGTAGCGCCGTTTTTTCAATTGTTTACAAGGGATCGAATTGCCGCGAAAGACCCGTCGCCAGGCATGTCGTTTTAATTTAACTCGTTGAGTTGCCAGTCGTATTCAAAGTCCGGTTTACCCTTGAAAGATTTCAGCTGTCGAGCCAGTTCTGGTTTGGCGTAGTGCTGAAGATGTTTCAACAGTGATGGTATGCTGTCGCCAAAATCCACGAGATACCAGTCATAAATACTGGAGAGATAGAGGTCTCCATCCTCAAACCGTACACCACGGGGATGGTTGATATAGTCCTTCGCACCTTGTTCCAGCAACTGTTCAGTATTGTTTGCAGTGTAGGCCTTTGAGGCGAGATTAGGGCAACTGTAGCTGGCACAATTTACCGCATAGTGAATGCGTTTGTCTTGCCAGATAGGCCTCAGGATACCGTGCTCGATGTTATTCAGTGTTAATTCGTGTTTGTTTATCGTGGCAATCGGGTCATCCCAGGGGCCAAAAGCAAAAAAGCCCTTGCCCAGATCAGTAATGCTTTTGACCGGGTAATGATCAAGAATCAAATCTACTGTCAAAGCATTGTAGAGGTTGATCCAAAAGGCCTTTTGTTCAGCTTTGTTGTAGTTCAGTGGATTGAGTGCCTGCATATCACCCAGGTACTTTTTCAGTGCCCGTTTATCCTGCTTGCTGACCTTGCTGTAGCCAAATGAGTTGATACCTGAGGGATGCTTTGCATCGATATAGCGATCCAGAAACTGTTGCCAGGCACTGTGGTCGATGGTTGCGGTGCTCTGGGCTTTGCTATGATTCCAGTCGCCCAGCAAGTCTGATTGCGGTGCGGCCTGAGCGGATAAAGTCGTCAGTACTAACAAAAGCAGCGAGCACAAATAGGCGAGCTGGATTCGGTTAAATCGTGTTGTTTCGATTGCTTTGATAATCATTTTTCAATCTCGGATAAGTCATTTGCTTCTGAATTTCAATATCGGAGCAGTCTCTGTTGACGTTGATATCGCCAACGCAGTTTAAGTATGGTGCTGATGATGCCGATACCGGCCAGCACAGTTCCTTTGAGTGTACCACTGATTTTTGAGCGGCCTTCCCGCCGCCCAGTGTCAACGGGAACTTCAATAATATTCGCCCCACCGGCAATGGCTTTGACCTGCATTTCAACAGTCCAGCCAAAACGGGGTTCACACATTCCCAGGTCTTTCAGGCGAGACCAGCGAATCGCGCGATAAGGGCCGAGATCGCTGACTTCGAATTGCCAGAGCAGTCGAATCAGTAACGTACTGAGTTTATTACCCCACAGTTGTTGCTGAGACATCGCGCCTGCCGCAACGTTCCCGAGTGTTCTTGAGCCGATCACCAGATCTGCCCCGGTGATGATCCCGTTAAGCAGCTGTATGGCTTGATCGGCGATAAATGAGCCATCGCCATCCACAAACAGTACGATGTCGGTGTGATTAATGGCGGCCATGCCGGTCATACATGCCTGGCCATATCCGGGGATTGGCTCAAATACGACTTGGGCGCCTGCTTTTTTGGCAATGCAGGGTGTGCCATCCTGTGAGCCGTTATCGCACACAATAATGGTGTCGATGACCTTGCTGCCATCTGCATTGGTTAGTCCGTTAAAGTCTGTTACAACCTTGCCGATTGATTTTGCCTCATCCAGCGCGGGGATGACACAGGTAACATGATGATCGTAATACATGGCCTACCTCAATAGTTAGAAGCTGAAACCGATATTGGCAGAGTAAATATCACTGCGTGCGGTGTTTCTGCCATCAACAACGGTGGCATACTGGACACCGAGGTTCAGTTCGGGTGTGAGGCTGTAGTTGATCCCGGTACTAACTGCGCTGGTGTCTTCTTCCAGCTCGTGGAAACGGTCTGGTGAGAATCCGGCGCCACCAATATCGAGGCCATCATCAGCGTCGGCCGCGAAGTACGATACATTGGCTGTCAGTCCCGGTAGTGGTACTACGAATGCATCCAGTCGGTAGAACAATTCTTCTGGCACACCGGAACTCCGGTTGCGATACCCGATTTCACCGCTCAAGGCGAAATAGTCATTGAATATTTTGCCAACACTTAACGCGGCTTCAATACCGTCAGCACCATCACCAATCGAGTGAATCGAGCCTGTGCGATAGTTGCCTTCGATAATGCCGGTGATGCGAATTGCTGCCGAAGGGAGCCCTTCCGGACCGGTAAACTCGTCATTGAATCGATAACGTACGCCAATTTGAGAGTCAGTACGGCCGCTCAGATGTTGATTGGCTTCCGGCTCGAACGTACTTCGGGCGTACCCCGTTTTGGCGGAGATCGCGATATTTTCACTCAGGCCATAGTCCACACTGATCCACCAGGTGGCCTGCTCCAAATCGTCCGGCAAGTCGTTTTTATCATCTGCGATGTAGAATTCATCTGCACTTTGAAAGACATAGGCGAGATCGACCTGACCCCCTCCTGGTTGGGGTAGCCATGGGGTATTGGCCGCATTTGCAAGAGGGATCAAAAGGGCTGAGCCAATTATCACGGATAACATATTTCGCTTGGTTGCGATGTTGTTCATATTAGGTCACTCACTAGGTGATGGTTACTGAAAATTTCTTCTGTTTGAAAAGTCTGTGCTTACTGGTGATGCGCTCTCAGCCGGTAGGGAAGCGCTTTTGTATGTAATGAATGACCGCCTTTCGTTCTTTTCCGGAAAGGACTTGCTGCACGCTGGCGCTGCCTTCTACCTGGTGAATTAATTTATTGGCTGAATCGCGATTGAGTTCCTGACCGGCAAGGGGACAGCTGGAGCACACCAGTTTTCGATGGAACACGGATTTGCCCAGGGTATAGGTGTTTTGCAGCCCGGATGCCGAACCGCCACTGAATGACCCGGACGCTTGCAGGCCCGATGATAGCAGTGTGCATCCCAACATGATGGCCAGGCTGGTACGTTTGAGTAATTTCATGTTTATTCCTCTGATTTTTGCTTCATTGAAAAGAAATGTCGTTGTTCACAACAGTTCATGATGCTGACTTTGACTGGAAATAAGCCGCTGAGTGCCCGGCAAATATCACAGGAAAATAACGAAATACTTACGGTTTCATCGCGAGAGTTTGCACAAATCTTACATTGGGGGAACTTTACGGATCAGATTCAGTCGAAGACGCTCAAGGTTCGCTGTTGTTCTGTCTTCGAACTCCGCCTGCACACTGGGAAAGAGAATTAAAATATGCGTAGTCATGGATTGATGCCGTTTCTGAATCGGCTTCTGGACCCGCAATTAACAGGGCCGGATCACACAACACCTGCTTTGTCCGCTGTTGAGGCGCAGAGGGTAGGTAGAGACTTGCATCTGCAACCCTTTGTCCACGTCACAGGCTTATTGCTCAGTGCGATTTATTTGTTTTGGTTGATTGCTTCAGACGGTGGCAGTTTACCGATATTGCCATTCTGGCTGACGGCGTTATTGGCGGCGACGTTGACCTTCGTTCTGGTCTGGGGCGCAGAGAAATCCGATTTGCAGGTGGATCGGGTCTCGATACTTTTCTGGGCTCTGGTCTTTCATGGCATTGGTTTATTCGCTGCGCCAATCTACGAAGATGATCATTTCCGTTACCTTTGGGACGCCTGGGTGTTTGTGCAGCACGGCACCCCCTATGGAATTGCGCCGAGTCAGTTTTTTTCTGACCATGATATTCCGATGCAGTTTCAGTCTATTCTGGGCCAAATCAACTACCCTGATGTTCCGACGATTTATGGCCCTGTTCTGCAATGGCTGTTTTTGGCGGCTTATGGTATCGAACCGGGTAGTCTGCTGGCCTATAAAGGCATATTGTTTGTATTTAACATCGGGTTGATCGTGTTACTTTTGCGTATCGCCCGTCCGAGCTGGGTGATTTTGTATGCCTGGTCGCCACTGGTTGTAAAAGAAGTGGCCTTTACGGCGCATCCGGATGTGATTGGTGTCGCGCTGCTTTTATTGGCCGTACATTGTCGAAAATCAGGGCGAATGGGCCCCGCGCTCTTTTTTCTGGCATTAAGTATAGGCGCAAAGGTGTTTGCCTGGTTGTTAGTGCCCTTTATTCTTCTGGGAGCCCGACTGAAACATATCCTTATTTTTATTTTGACCTTGGTTGCACTTTACCTCCCATTCAAATTGGCTTTTTGGCTGGGCACACCCCCTGCGCGTTATGCGGATACGGGAGGATTAGCGACGTTTCTTTTGAACTGGGAATTTAACTCAGCGGTTTTTGCCCTGGCATCCCAGTTTTTCTCACCCTTATCGGCGCGTATTGCCATGCTTATCGGGTTTGCCTGTATCTATTTGCTTTTCCTGTGGGGTTATCTTCGTTCTGTGTCCCCGAATCAAGGGTGGCAAATTCCCCGGGGAGACTACCTGATTGCTTTCTTTCTTGTCTGTGCTCCGGTTATTAATCCCTGGTATTTGCTCTGGGCACTGCCTTTTGCAGTTATTCATCGAAGTGTTTCCCTCTGGGTCGCCTCGGTATTTATTCTGTTAGCCTATGCTGTTGCCCTCAATCTGTCCGATGCCAGCGGTTTACAAGGGCCGTATGATCAACCTGGTTGGGTAAGACCTTTGGAGTTTGGCGGAATGCTGCTGGTAATTGTGCTGTTAAGAATGCGTTGTCTATTCCGGTTTCGCTGGATTGTTCCTAACGGGACGAGCGGGAAATACGCAGTACGACAACTGAGACAATGGTGGCAGTCACCAAGGCCAGCGCAGTACCGGACACCAGTCCCCAACCTGGATAGGTGATGGCAATCACCATCGTGTAAGAGATCAGTGAAAGCAGACCAAGCGGGTAGTAGCGCAATAAGGTATTGGCGGCAGCCGCACCATAATTCCAATGCACAATACATAACAGGGGAAAGAAGGTAACCGGAAAGGCACTCATAAATCCGGCCTGACGGGCATCCATAATATAAGCGAGTCCGGTGATGATCAGTACCAGGCTCGCGGCAACCCCTGCCCGCAGGAACAGCATTGCCACGGTGATTTTGGGTGGCGATGATGGTTTCTGATTTGTCGCCTCCAATGATGGTGCTGATTTGGGGCTGAGTGG
Source organism: Oleiphilus messinensis (assembly GCF_002162375.1). GTDB lineage: Bacteria > Pseudomonadota > Gammaproteobacteria > Pseudomonadales > Oleiphilaceae > Oleiphilus > Oleiphilus messinensis. The sequence goes on from NZ_CP021425.1 coordinate 433,495, forward strand.
GTGAAAAATGACTTGGTGAAAAAGCAGTACCGAGCCAATACTGATGGCTACGCAGAGATACAGATTCATATCGATCCCAGCCAGCGCGGTTATTCCAGAAATGGTGAACGTGAGCGCGGTAAACAGCATTAGGCTACCGGCAGGTGCCAACCATTTGCCAAGGTGTTCAAGTCGGGTCAGCAGGGAATACGCCGCCATGGTAATCAGCACCAATGTAAAACCGGCTACAGTCGCTGGCGCGGCGCGGGCGGCAAACTCGGGTGTTTGCTCGAACGCGATGAAAAACAGCACAATAGCAGTACCGAGTGGAAAGCCTGCCAGTATGCCCGCGATCTTCGTACCCACTCGTTCTGCAATCCAGCTCAGGGCGAGGACCGTGGCAATGGTGGTGATTAACTTGATGAGGAGTAAGGTCATACCGCCAGCAGCGAATCCAGGAAATAACGGAATTCAACGCAGATTTGATCTATGACATTGAGCAGGCGATGGTCGTCATTGTATAAATGGCAGGTTGCATTGTGCTCACGCGCCCAGTTCGTTGCAACTTGTGCGGGAATCAATTCATCATGCCACCCATGGGATACAGATATGCTGGTTGCAACCGCTTTGGGGGATGGGTTTGGGTAGCCAGGTATACCCAGAGCTGGGGCAAGCAGAAACAAGCCTGCGGGATTGACCTGTTGCGAGACTTCAATTGAGACATAGGCCCCCATACTGGATCCGACCAGTATCAGTTTACCGGAAATTTCCGGAATGCTATCCAGACAGGTTGTGATGCGTTGTTCTGCGCTCTCCATTCCTTGATAGTCAACACTGAGTATGTCACATCCGCAGGTACTGGCCACTTCTGCAAGCCGGGTGATTTTGCCGCCCCAGGGGCCGCTTTCTTTTCCGTGCGAAAATATAACCAGATGGTGAGGCTGGGGCTTATTCATGGGATATGCTCCAAAGGTGGAGGATTGATTTAGAGTCAACAACTTACCTGAGTAATGTCGTTATGGTACAAATATTGTTAATCGATTTAATCAAATTTGAGTTTGATGCTCGATGCAGGGATTAATCAATAGTATAAACAAGATTGGGTGGCGTGGTTAAAGCCGCTCGCTCGTAACTTTAATAATGAGAGAATATATGGCTCTGAGTGATGTAGTACAGAGTGTTATTCGATTTCGTCAATCTGAGCCTCGCAGGACAACTGCGTGGCGGGCCGAGACTGAATTGACCCCGTTCTTCCAACCGATAATCGATATCAGCAAGGGCTGTGTTGCCGGCTACGAGGCGCTGGCGCGTAAACGGGATGCCAACGGTCAGTACGTGTCTGCAGGGGCATTGTTCTGTAATCCGACGATTGATAAAGAGCACATTCTGGCTCTGGACCGTCAGGTCCGCCGCAAAGCCATGGAAAAAGCACGGGATATGCCGGCCGATTGTTTTTTGGCGGTGAACATTTCCCCAGAGTGGATGCGCTTAGTGAGCCAACATGGTGCACTGCCGACCATTAATATGGCAGAGGAGCTGGGAATTAACCCTGCTCAGGTATTAGTGGAGTTTACGGAGTCAAAAGGTGATGAGCGGGTTTTGGAAGCCTGTGCCAAACGCTATCGTGCCGCTGGCATGCGTATCGCCATCGACGACTTTGGTGCCGGTTATTCCCAGCTGGATCGTATTATCGCCATGGAACCGGATCTGATCAAACTGGACATGCGCCTGTTTAAAAAGGCGATGCAAGGTGGCGTGACCAATGAAGTTGTGCAGTCTGTTGCCTATCTGGCGGAACGTACGGGTAGCCAGATTATTTGTGAAGGGGTTGAAACCGAAGAAGAGTTTTTCTTCGCGATGGAGTGTGGGGCTCGTTTTATCCAGGGGTTCCTGTTTCACCCTGCGTTGCCCGAGTTCCTTGATCCGTACGAGCCTCAATCCAAAGTGGGGTTATTGCTGGACCGTTTTGTAAATCACAAGATTGATGAAGAAGAGCTGCACGTCAATTATCTCAAAGGTATGGAGTCTTTGGCCTCCCGGTTAAAGCAAACCGTCTTGAAGGATGAGCGGTTCTTCGAGCACTTGCCGGATGCGCCTGATGGCTTTTTGCGGTTCTATCTGTGCGATTATTCCGGTGTGCAAATTTCCCCGAATTATGAGTGGCAAGGCTTGTCCCGCCGCTCCGGCATGTGGATGGCAAACTATGAAAGCCAGGGCCACAATTGGGCGTTTCGTCCTTACTTCTATCAAATGTTGGCGACCGAGCGGCTGACCCACCGTGAAATGGTGTACTCCCGTCCCTATCAAGACCGTGCTACCGGAGCTATGTGCCAAACTGTGGGGTGCCATCTTGATTTCGAACGCATCCTGTTTCTGGATATCCGCTACCCGATGCCAGGCTGATTCAGGCCACTGAAAGCCGCCCAGTCCGAGACAGCCTGTATTTCAAGCGGATGTCATGTACACTAGCGCCAAATTATCCGGTTTAAGTGTAGGTGTGAAATGCAGGATCAAGTCGACGTTGTGGTCATCGGGGCCGGAGCCGCAGGGTTAATGTGTGCCATTACGGCCGGGTATCGGGGGCGGAGCGTCCGTATTCTGGATCATGCGAACAAGCCGGGCAAAAAAATCCTGATGTCCGGTGGCGGCAAATGCAACTTTACCCACCTGAATTCCACCCCGGCCAATTTTCTATCGGATAACCCGGCATACTGTATTTCAGCACTCAAGCGCTATACTCCGCACGATTTTCTGGAGTGGGTTGACCGGCACGGCATTGGTTATTACGAGAAAACACCAGGACAATTATTTTGTGCGACCAGCAGCAAGGATATCCTGCAAATGCTTCTGACCGAAGCCGAGTGGGCTGGTGTGGACATTGCAATGAATACCCAAATCAAGGCGGTCGAGGAAACGGACACCGGGTATCAGCTGCACACCTCCAGTGGGATTGTCAGCTGTGCCTCATTGGTGGTGGCAACCGGTGGCCTGTCGATTCCAACCCTGGGCGCAAGCCCCTTTGGCTATCAACTGGCGGAGCAATTCGGCCTACAGATCCGGCCTACGCGGGCGGGTTTGGTACCTTTCACCCTGCAGCCGGATTTACTGGAACGGTTTGCACCGTTGTCCGGTGTCAGCTGCCCAATTGAGGTCAGCCACCACAGCCAGCTATTTCGTGAACCTATGCTATTCACCCATCGCGGCGTTAGCGGCCCGGCCATGCTCCAAATCTCGAGCTTTTGGCATCCGGGCGAGGCATTAAGGGTGAACCTGTTACCCGAACTGGATTTAGTGGCGGTGTTAAAACAACAGCGCCATGAATCGCCCAAGAAAAAGCTGGAAACCATCCTGTCCCAACACCTGCCAAAACGACTTGCGCAGATCCTGTGCGAATGGCATGCCTGGCCCGAAATACTCCAGCAATGTTCCAACGAAACCTTCGAAAGCATCACCGAAAGTATCCAGCAATGGGCACTCAAACCCAACGGCACCGAAGGCTATCGCACCGCCGAAGTCACCCTCGGCGGCGTCGACACCCGTCAACTCTCCTCAAAAACCATGGCCGTAGAAGGTCGCGAAAACCTCTTCTTCATCGGCGAAGTCGTCGACATAACCGGACACCTCGGAGGCCACAACTTCCAATGGGCCTGGGCATCCGGATTTTGTGCCGGGCAGTATGTTTAGGTCTGCTCTCTTCTACAGGGCGTTATGGGAAATATCGACATGAATTTAGAAATTACAGATAGTTATCCATCCATATCAGACGACGATATATTAGCGTTGGAGCAAGATTTAAATATTAAGCTCCCAACGGAATACAAAGAATTTCTGAAATGCTACAACGGTGGTTCACCATCATTACAGGACTATAAACTCGACGGTGAATTATTTGATGATATTGGATGGTTTTTTGGTATTAGAGACTATCCGTCAGGGCAGGATATAAAAACCGAAAATGAAGAAGTAGCGGATCGGTTGCTAAACCATTACCTTGCTATAGGTGGTTCCTATGGTGGTAACTTGATATGCATTAGCTTAAAGAAAAGTGATTATGGTTCGATCTATCGCTGGGATCACGAAACGGCCAACTATGATGGGGATCCGTGGGAAGACAATATGACAAAGATATCCAAAAACCTGAAAGAGTTTTTAAGTAATTTGTATGCAGAGTAATACCATCTAAATCAATAATGAGAGCTGGCAGTATTAAGATGTGATCCGCGCATGGTAGTAAATTGCTCGCACAATGAAAATTATATTTTTGTGTTTATTGACTCGATGATTGCCGCTTATATATCAATGTCTGTATTCACTTCATCCGGTGCAGCTAAAGAATTTATGATCAGATTAAACCGTTTCGCGTGTTGAATCTGGAGCACCAAAGCCGTTCAATCCAAATCTAAGCGAAGTTCTTTTGGCAGGGTTAAACATTTGGAAGCAAAACGATAGGTAACTGACCACAGGTACATATCTTGGCAGGCATCGTCTGAATTCCACTTAAAAAGGCTCAAAAATCGAGCCTATTCAAATATGTATGGAAGACTAAAGCGAAAGATTTATTCAGTCTCTGATTTGAGCTTTTCACAGATTGTGACATCTGTCGCCCAGGTTTCGAGACGATGTCGGGGGCCCATGTGAATGAGTTCTTGGCATTCTTGATACCCGTTGGATGTCAAAACATAATCAACAATATAGCCTCCGACTATTCGTCCCGCAATCATGATAATTATACCTGCAAGTGCGATTTTCAAAGCAATGGCTTGACCCTTATCGTTCAGTGGCTTGCCAATGAGATAAGCACCCGTAGCTATAGAAAATGAACTTAGACCGATAAATCCCCCGAGGCCAAGGAGTGAAAATTTCTCAAATTCAAAATGGCTTAAATTTTCAGTAAGTGCAGTAATCAACCCATTCATTTCAGAAATGAGTAAGTATGCTGAGATGATGGTGAAAGAAACAAACACAATAAATGTGCTGACTATGAGGGGCTTTGAGGGTGCTTCAGTTTCCACAATATTTGCTCTTAGTACGGTATTGTTGTTTGTTGAAATCCAAAATAGACGTCGGATGAAGTAAAGCTGCCATTGAGTCTTGAAACTGGGACGAGCTCCATCAAAATACCGTAATTTTTCAATTTGTATGAAGGTGATCATAGGTGAAATCAACGAGTTAGTTCACAAACTTATTTTTCAGGTTGATCGCATTGTAGAGGCTTATGAAATGTGACTTGCTCTCTAATAGTGCGAATGTTTTAATGAATTTTCTAATCAGTCAAAAGAAGGCAATACTTTACGCAGGCCAATTTATAAGGAGATAGATATGGCACTCAAATTCGTATATTTTAAATCAAATTCCCGCATTATTAACGCCCATAAAAACTCCCCACCAATGCGCAAAGGCGAAAAAGGGTCGGCTGTTGCCGTTTTGCAAGCCGCTTTAATTGACGCTGGGTATCCCATGCCTAAGTCCATGAAAAGTAAAGTTCCCGATGGAGTCTATGGAAGTGAAACACAGTTTTGTGTTAGCAAGTTTCAGCAAGATTTGAAATTATCTCTTGTGGATGGAATTGCTGGAAAGGAAACCATTTCTCATCTTGATGATCGTTTGTTTGCTCTAACAAAAAAAGTGATAGGCTCAGGCTCTTCAGTATCATTAATTTCATTCCCATCAACACCTGAGTATCAGATCGGCGCTATAGCACCAACGGTTATGCATGATATAGGTGCGGGGGTCTGGAAATCCTCGCCCGTGACGACTTCGGCATATATCAATAAACACTTAATACTGGAAATTTTGCCCGCATCGGCTGCGATAATTGGAGATGATGCGGCCAAGCATATGGCGCATTATTTTTCCAATACGGGAAAAGACCTTACCATTGACTTAGAAGATATGTTAGCTGATGTGCAATCTGCGCAGATTCGCTTTATTGAAGAGGTTCAGCAAGCTCAGAAATTCGTAGAAATGTTACCAGTAGGTCACTACAACATACGATCCAAACGTGTTAACAGCGCCTATAACCAGAAACGGCACAGTATAAATTGGTTTTTTGCTATAGGGGGTTATAGCACCTGGGGGGAGGGCAAGGCTACAGTATCTAAATCTGGTGCGTCCACACTTTATTCATTAGATTTTGAATACAAATTTGTTGATCGGTATAACTGGGATGGTGGGAAATCTGTCGAATTGTTTGGCATAAAGATTACTGATGATTTCATGGGAGAATTCCACCGGCAAGGCCTAGCACGCGAATTCAATATGTATGGTTCAGTCAAACGGAATTTTTTGTGGGAAAAGGGAAGACCAATCCCGATTGACCAATTTCAGGTTACTGGGGGATCAGTAAAAAAATATGGATGGTAATAAGTTGAATAAATGGCGCAATAGTATTTTTTGTATCCTATTGATTGTAAGCTTCATTGGCTGTGGAAATTCAAACGTATCTGGCAGCTTCGATGGCGATGATCTCACCGCCTTGGGAAATCAATGGCACTTATCTTTCCCGAGGAACATTTCGATACTTGGCTTTTATAAAGAAGATGATGGTCGAGCGATGGACAGCATGGTTCAATTATTATTGAAGATGGATGCGCAAGATGTCGAGCAGTTTATTTCTGACTCTCCGTTTGCCAATCTTGAACTGTCTAACGAAAATCGGGGTAAGTTAGGTGCGGATTATAAGTGGTGGCAGCCTAGCAAAGTCGCCAATCTTCGCTCAGCCCAGGTAAATTTGAATAATGGTGAAGTTCTCAATATTGGAATTGATTCAAGTTTGAAGGATAAAGCGGTCATCTATCTCTTCTGGTATGAAATTTAGATTCTAGCACGCTACGGAGACAGGCACCGTTAAGTACGGCCGCGAGCACTCTGCACTCTTTTTGTTGCTCGCAGTCTTAAACAATAACACTGTAGTGGCAAAATGTTCTAACTAGAGGGGAGTATGGAAGCGAGAGTCGCGGTTTTTGGGGGGCTAACTCTCAGTCCCTCAACACCTCGCATGCAAACTTAAACCCTAGGGACTGTCAAAGCCTCGGTGCCGTGCAAAATTTGTTCATTTTCTTTCAGCTCGCTAACAAGTTTATCGTCCAAATTCATGATGCCAATCCTTAGTCTAGTTTATTCCATTAGTTAATTTTTACACGCGACTTCTCTTCCAGACTTTTCAAACCACTCATTTGCCAATTTTTTATCGGGGGCGACATATATACCTCTGCATAAAAAATAGCCCATCAACAGTTGAGAGTACTGGTGATTATTTTCTGCTGCCTTGGTGTACCATTTAATCGCATCAGCGCCACTTTGTATCCCGTGTAAGTTAAAGTCATAACTCTTTGCAACTTTGAATTGAGTCTCTCCATCATCAGATGATCCATCTTCGATAAGCCGATTGAGCATATCAGTTTGAGACAGTTCAGAATCAGTGCCATTTTGATTTTCAAAAAATATTACAGGTGGTGAGGTTGCAAAAGATTCTTGCTCAGCCCTTCTGTACCAATCCAAGGCAATGAGCAAATCTTTATCTACACCCTGGCCCATCTCATAGATCCTCCCTAATTCAAACATCGCAGATGAGTCACCAGAGTTTGCTGCAACTTCCAATTTGTTAATAATTTCAGAGAACGGTTTGTTTTGAGACCGCGCTATTAATGCCAAATAGTAATAGGCTTCAGCGTCCCCTTGAGTAGAAAGAGCTTCAAATAAAGCCTTGGCTTGTTCAATTTCACCGGAAAAGTATAGTTGCTTGGCACTTGCGAGTTGGTCTTCATAAGTCGAACCATTTGCGCCACTCACTGTGGCAACGGAAGTCAAAAATACAGCGATAAGAGCCAACCCGAGCCAGAAATTAAGGAAATAACATTGAATGACTTTGATAGAGGGCTTTAAGGCGGGTTTCATTGGCTAGACTAATCCTTTGTCATGGAGCGGAAACTGCGAGTATAAGGTATCAAAAAATGTAGCAGACACCAACACAATAATTGCTTGTTCAGGAGCATTCACGGGCGATAGCAATACCGTGGGCAGACACTGCCGAGATTATGCGAATATGCTATTACAGATTCACCCGGTCAGATGGTTAACTGTGATGAGTTTCGACAAATCGCAAAACTATCGTCATCACTGAGGCCAACAGCCATCCCTGAAACACGGTTAACAATAGTGTTAAATTTTTCATTTTTGAGCTAGGTTTACCTTAACAGGCTGAATTAATGACAAAAAAAGATTAATCAGCAAGATTTATAAAGTTTGAGTTCGAGGTATAAGGAATGCGTAAAGCGCTGGTATTGGGGGCCGGAGGGTTTATCGGGAGTCATCTGGTGAAACGGTTGAAAAAAGATGGGATGTGGGTCAGAGGGGTTGACCTGAAGTTCCCGGAATTTTCCGAAACAGTGGCGGATGATTTTATTCAAGGGGATTTGCGGGATATGCAAGTCTGTGAGCGTGCGGTAGATCAACGGTTTGATGAAGTCTACCAGTTGGCCGCCGATATGGGCGGTGCGGGTTATATTTTTACCGGTGATAACGATGCCGATATTATGTATAACTCATCGATGATCAATCTGCATATCCTTGAAACCTGCAAACGCCGGAACATCAAACGAATTTTTTATTCTTCATCAGCCTGTATGTATCCCGAATACAATCAGCTTGATCCAGACAATCCTAACTGTGCTGAAGATTCTGCCTATCCTGCGAACCCGGATAGTGAATACGGTTGGGAAAAGTTGTTCTCAGAAAGATTATATCTGGCCTATGGGCGTAACCATGGCATGGAGCCCCGAATTGCTCGTTTTCATAATATTTTCGGTGAAGAAGGCACTTATGAAGGTGGGAAAGAAAAAGCCCCAGCCGCGTTTTGCCGTAAAATTGCATCCGCAACTGACGGTGACACGATTGAAATGTGGGGGGATGGCGCACAAACCCGATCATTTTTACACATCGATGAATGTATTGAGGCGGTATTGCGCTTGACCCGGTCTGAGTTTCAGGGGCCGGTGAACATCGGATCCGAAGAAATGGTGACGATTAATCAGTTAGCCGGAATGGTTATGGAGGTTGCAGGGAAAAACCTTGAAATCAACCATATTCCGGGGCCGGAAGGTGTGAGGGGGCGGAATTCCGACAATACTTTGATCAAAGATAAGCTTGGCTGGGCGCCGAGTGAGCCTCTGCTGGAAGGACTGCGAAAGACGTATCAATGGGTTGAGGGGCGATTGCATCGACGAAACTGACCGATCTATCATGTCATCTATGTAAAGGGATTTAGTTATAGTTTTTGTCTATTTCAGGGCAAGCTATAAACGATTTTCGCTGTGGCGCTTTAGTGGCTATTGTCTATCTTAACGAAACGGGCGGATCGTATCGCTCTCTTTAATCCTTGCGTAGACAGGAGCCACATCATGAGTAACGACCAGAATACAGGTTCGGGTAAGTGCCCGGTTATGCACGGCGGGAACACTCGAATGGGGGGGAATGGCACCAAAAATATGGATTGGTGGCCGAACCAGTTGAATTTGAAGATTCTGCATCAGAATGACCGAAAGTCAAATCCGATGGGAGAGGATTTTAACTATCGGGATGCATTCAGCAAACTGGATTTAAAAGCGGTCAAAAAAGATCTTGACCATGTGATGACGGACTCCCAGGACTGGTGGCCGGCGGATTATGGTCATTATGGTCCGTTCATGATTCGTATGGCCTGGCACGCTGCAGGTACTTACCGTACAGGGGATGGTCGCGGCGGCGCGTCGACTGGCAATCAGCGTTTTGCACCATTAAATAGCTGGCCGGATAACGCCAACCTGGATAAAGCCCGTCGACTCTTGTGGCCGGTCAAGAAAAAGTATGGGAATAGCCTGTCTTGGGCAGACCTGTTCATTCTGGCCGGAAATGTTGCAATTGAAAGTATGGGATTGAAGACGTTTGGCTTTGGTGGCGGCCGTGAGGATATCTGGGAGCCTGAAGAGGATATCTATTGGGGTGCAGAAGACGAGTGGCTCGGTAACAAGCGCTACACTGGCGAGCGCGACCTGGAAAATCCGCTCGCTGCCGTACAGATGGGTTTGATCTATGTGAATCCGGAAGGGCCAGATGGTAATCCTGATCCGATTGCATCCGGAAAAGACGTTCGGGAAACATTTGCCCGAATGGCTATGAACGATTACGAAACAGTAGCCTTGACTGCAGGCGGGCATACTTTTGGCAAAGCCCATGGTGCAGGCGATGCAGCTCAAGTCGGGCCTGAACCTGAAGCTGCACCGATAGAGGAAATGGGTCTGGGCTGGAAGAGCAATCATGGTTCAGGAAAAGCCGGGGATGCGATCACCAGTGGTATTGAAGGCGCGTGGACTTCGAATCCGGTAAAATGGGACAACGGCTATTTTGATGTGTTGCTCGGTTACGAGTGGGAGCTGGTCAAGAGTCCTGCAGGGGCAAACCAGTGGGCAGCTAAAAATCTGGCTGATAAAGACCATGCACCCCATGCCGCAGATAGCGCAAAACCTGTGGGTCTGATGATGACCACCGCTGATATGTCGATGCGGGAGGATCCTGAATACCGGAAAATTTCAGAACATTTTCACAAAAATCCGGACGAATTTGCTGATGCCTTTGCCCGGGCCTGGTTTAAATTGACCCACCGGGATATGGGGCCAAAATCGCGATATTTAGGTTCCGAGGTACCCGATGAAGACTTGATATGGCAGGATCCTGTGCCACCCGTAGATCACGATTTGGTGGACGCGGGGGATATCGCCCAATTGAAGCAGGCCATTTTAGCTACCGGATTGTCAGTTTCCGAACTGGTTTACACCGCGTGGTCTTCTGCTTCCACTTTTAGAGGATCCGATTGTCGAGGGGGGGCAAATGGGGCTCGAATTCGCCTGGCACCTCAAAAAGACTGGGATGTGAACCAGCCACAACAGTTGCAGAAGGTTCTACAGGCTCTGGGAAAAGTACAGCAAGACTTCAATGCCCAGGGGGGAAGTAAAGCGGTTTCCCTGGCAGACTTAATCGTGCTGGGAGGTTGCGCCGCCATTGAAAAAGCGGCAAGCGATGGTGGTCATCGTATTGATGTACCTTTTGTGCCCGGCCGGACGGACGCAACGGATTCCCAGACCGATGCCGAATCGTTTGATGTTTTGGAGCCTATCGCCGACGGCTTCCGAAACTATTCGAAGCAGGCTTACTCCGTGTCAGCCGAAGAGTTATTAATCGATCGGGCACAACTGCTGAGTTTAACCGCGCCGGAAATGACGGTTTTGATTGGTGGTCTGCGGGTGTTGAACGCAAACTATGATCAGGCTTCCCACGGTGTGTTTACCCAAAGCCCGGGAGTGCTGAGCAATGACTTCTTTGTCAATCTGGTGGACATGGCAACAGAATGGAAACCCGCCTCGGCATCGGCTGACCTGTTCGAAGGTCGTGATCGGGCCAGTGGTGACCTGAAGTGGACTGCAACCCGAGTGGATCTGGTGTTTGGCTCGAACTCGCAATTAAGAGCGTTGTCGGAAGTTTATGCCAGTGATGATGGCAAAGACAAGTTTATGAAAGACTTCGTAAAAGCCTGGGTTAAAGTGATGAATGCGGATCGCTTCGATCTAAAATGATGCGACCTGAAATATCGATCTAGAACGCAAATTAAAAACCCATCAGTGTTCCGCTGATGGGTTTTTTTCTGCGCGCCTGAAATCTTCACAACTCAGGTGTCCAGGTTTTGGAGGATAGGCTAAGCTGAAAAAAGAACCTGTCCTGATGAGAACAATATGGTGCCTGATGTTCATAGCGTTAAAGGCTTGATGATCACTTTGATCTGCACTTTTGTGTTTGCTTGGGTCACTGTAATCCGGGCCGATGAAAGTATCCGTCATCTGCCAATTGCGACTGCCAGCTTTCCACCATTCAAGTTTCAGAACCCGGAGAGTGGTGAAATTGTGGGGTTTGATACTGAAGTGGTTCGGCGTGTGTTCCAATCCATGGGGATTGAAGCGGAGGTGAGTATCATGCCTTTCCAGCGGGCGGATATCCTGACGCGAAGAGGTAAATACGCCGCTTACTACTCTTTCACTAAGAATCCAGACCGGGAACAGCATTACTATTTCTCTGCGCCCATCAGTTCTGTTCAGGATGTAATTTTCAAGAAAAAAACGCTGCCATTGCAATGGCTGCATTATGCGGATCTTGCGAATTATCGGCTCGGGTTTTCGCAGCGCTACAATTATGATCCTGACTTTTTGAGCGTCATGGAAGATAAGGTTCCGGTGGTTGATGATGAAAATGAAAAGCAATTGTTGTATTTGCTGACGAAAGAACGGGTGGACATTGCTATTTGCGAGAAGTCGGTTTGCGGTTTTTTGATCAATCAAAATCCAGTGCAGTTTGGTGGTATCGATTATTACGATAAGCCGATTGGTCAGCCAAGTGTGCGACCGTTTTATGTGGGGTTTTCAAAGAATTGGCCGAATGCGGAGCAACTGCGGGATGCATTTAATGTTGCGCTGGCCGCGTGGAAAAGGAGAGAGGGCCCCGCAGTGAAAGAGATCTTCGAGAAATACGGGGTGTCATGTCCGAGTACTGTCTATCAAGCTTGCAAGTAACCGTTTTCATAAACCTGCTTAAACCTACTCAAGGTTTAAACGAGCCTATCCCTACAGCGCAGGGTGCGCGGAAAGCAGTGGAGTGCTTTCCTGAATCAAGTCGGGACTCATGCCCGGTCTACCATCAAGGCGAGCCTCAACGGAGTAACTAACCCGATTCACACGACGAAAGTGACGCCAGCCACTCAGAAAATCTAATGATTTTTCGAGTGGTTGGTACCAACGCTGAAGTTTGTTGTAATACTGATAATCCCCGAGCGCCATCCTTACAGGCGGATGCTCGGTCTTAACGGTACCCTTTGCGTTAATACCAATGAGTTGTTTTGGCGGCTTTTCTTTAAAGCCACAATGCCGACGACCAATCACTAACGCGGCGGCATGGTGATCTGAGAAACCGTGTCGATCGCGATATTTCATCCGCCCCAATAATGAGGTATAAGCCGGATTGACGTGATAAAGGCGTATACCGCGTTTAATGCTTTGCGTTTCAAGCAAGTCCTTGATCTTGCCGTAAGCAAAGGCATTCAACATGCGGGCATACTGAGGATGATCCTGCTTTTGGTACTGCCGTTTCTTCTGCTGAAAATCCAGCTTTTCGATCACCACCGCTTTACTTTGCTGTGCGGCAAAATCCATCAGGTCTCGTACGGCATCCCCAATAATGGCTGCCCGTTGAGCATCATTCTTATAGTGTAACGGTAAGTCAAACGTTCGGTGTTGCAGTGGGTTACCGTTTCGATCCAGCTCGACGACCGCTAAGTGGTCCGGGTTGACATCTACACCGATGACACCTTGGTCAGCATCGATCCACTCTGCTTGCTCTGTTGGTCCTGCCACTTCCACGCTAACGAGTAACCGCCAACCTTTTTTGTCTCGCTTAAATCGAAAACTCAGGGGTTGCCCTTTGATTGATTTATCGAGTTTTTTAACCTGATTTTGCCAGACGGCTTGGGCAATAGCCGCCTTACCATGCTTGAATTGCAGGCGATCAATGTTAATGGTCGTGCCGAACGTGGCGCGTAATTGATGGGGCACCAAGAGTTTTAGTTGGTAAGCATCTTCTTGCTCACTGGGCGAGAGCTGGGCATTTTGACAGCCCCAGGATTCATCATGAGAACCCACTAATAGAAATTCACGGTGTCGCGCTTCGTGCCAGCGACATTGCCAATCCCTGACCCCTTCATTGGATTTTAGTGTTTGTCGCTCTTTCAGCAGCTTTCGACCACCAAAACAAATCGGTGTTTTGTTTTCCTGTTTTTCAGCCACCAAGGCGGCCTGCTTTTGCTGCCAACGATGCAGTTTCACTTCCTTCTGTCGTAGCCTGTTGCGAAGTTGTTTCGCCTGTTGCGGGCAGCCTTTCTCTGCAACATGATCACAGCGCTTCTCTAGCTTGTTGAGCGTATTCTCCAGCTGTTTGATTTTAACGTCCAGCGTCACCAGTCGGTTGTTTCGATTGGTTTGGTAAGACTGGATTAAACCTTTAATGCTTTGCCGGACGCCTTGAAACACCCGATAGCTGAACGGCATCCCCATTTCATGCATAAACTGGGTACGATTCAATTGCTGGGCTTTAGGCTTTTGTAAGTTAGCAAACCAACGAAACTTCACTTGATTCCACAGCTCGGCATAGTGGCACAATGCCGCATCCTGCTCATGAATCAAATCAAGCCGGGTTTCAAAGGTGAGTGTTTTCGTTGGCGTATCCACTAGGCGATGGCTCGTTGATTTTTACGACTACGTGAACCATGCAATCGCGCACTGAAGACCGTCATTAACGCTAACACATCATGGCAAAGTTGCTGTTCAAAGTTTTCTTCAACTTCCTCAAGAATGACAACCTCCGTACCGTAAATCTGGCAAAGCGCAAATAACAATTCAGCCCCAAATCGGAGTAAGCGATCTTTATGAACGATAACCAGTCGTTTTACCTTACGCTGACAAATCAACTTAATTAATCGCTTTAATCCCCGTTTTTTATAGTTTAATCCTGAGCCAAGATCATCAATGGTTTCGACAGCTTCATAGCCAGCCTCTCTGGCATGTTTTTGCAAGCGAGCAATTTGCGTTTGCAAATCTTTTTTCTGATCATGAGAAGAGACGCGTGCATAACAGATTGTTCTGCGTTGCTCATTAGCAGTCGACTGACCGCAAAAGGCTAAAAGTTTATCAAGCGCGTAACGACGATGGCCACCAGGCGTACGGAAATCTGAGAAAAATCGTGATTCTTTTTCCCAGCGACGAAGGGTGGAAACGGCCACACCCAGCAGAAAAGCGGCAGCGCCTATCGATAGAAATTCAGCCATGATCATCACCTCCATCCATGAGAAAACAATACTGTACAAGCTACTGTATATGAGTAGGTTTAGTCAAGTATTTCGTTAACTGTTAACGCCCAAGCGCTGTGCCACTAGAACTGGATTTCAGCGCCATAAATACAATGCAGCGTTTTCCGTAAGTGTATTCATGAAACCATCAAAGCCGCCCGAGCGCAAGCGCTCCCAGAACTTCTCATGGAATAAATAACCAACACTGTTAACCGCAGGCTCGATCAAGGCGATAGCGCCGCCAACTACGATATCACCAGTGAGCAGCCAGGCAATCGTGAACGCAATGGTAAAGTGCATTATTGTGAATGTCATTGTCTTCAACATCTCAAATTCTCCTGGGCAACCTGTGTCGCTATTGTTTGTCGATGTCGTTGAGGATATGAAATTCTTAAGTATACTTAAAATCGATTAAACTTATTTTTGTAATAGGTTTTTGTAATAGGTTTTTGTAATAGTTTTTTGTGGTGATTGTGGATTTATAGCATCCGGCTTTTCTCTGATTTGGATCAAATTGATCACTGTATAGTTGTACACTCCCGTATCCAGGCATTCCCTAAGGATTCCATTGTGGTAAAGTGTCGCGCCTGATCAGCCCTGGCAAAGCTGGCTGGTACACAGGTTGGTAATCCCAGAGGTACTGACATCGTTTGGAACGAAGGATAACGTTATGGTTGAACATTCCATTGATTTGCTTGAATCCACCGCACTCAATAATGCGAACCGGCATGGATTGAATAGCGGACATGGATTGAATGGACACGGAGAAATTTCAGGGCCTGTGCCAAGTGTTGAGCCGCTGTTCCAGTTTTTTGAAGCGCGGGAAGCGCTTTATAATGAGTTGCACACACGGCCATTTCCAGTCATTGAAACGCCAGCCAGTATTTCCCAATTGGCGATTTTGCATGAGGAATCAGGTCAAAATCTGGAGTTTGACCATTTATCCCAGTTAAGTCACCGGTATGCGGTTAATCCGCCTGCACCGGGAGCATCCTGTTTTTATCAAAACTTCGGCGGCTTTGAGCTGCGCTGGGAGCGTCATACCGAATTTTCGTCTTATACATTTATCCACAAACTCGATGCGCCCATGCCTTTCGGAAAAACGGCTTTATCCCTGTTACCGCCGGAATGGTTGAAAGCCATGCCGGGGAAAGTGATCAGTTGTTTGCATGTGGAATTACAGGCGATGCCGCCCGAGCCTCAGTCGGCAGATGATTTGCGCCAGTGTTTTGAAGGGCACCGACTGATCAGTTCCAGTGTTGAAGGCGGGCGTGCCCAGTTATGGACATCATACCGCATCCATAGCGATGGTTTTGGCCGAATACTGCTGCAGAATCGCGATTTGAATGCGTGTCAGACCGGACGACTGGTGCGCCGGTTGCTGGAGATTGAAACCTATCGAATGATGGTGCTGATGGCCTTTCCGCTGGCGAAGCGCATCGCTCCGGAGGTGCAAGGAATGGAGCGAGACCTGGCGGCGATTATACAGCAAATCACCGATATCGAGGGGCTGGATGATGAACGACGTCTGCTGGGTGAACTATCCACCCTTGCTGCCCGGGTTGAACAGATGATCACGGATACCAACTACCGGTTTTCGGCATCCGAGGCCTATTTCGCCCTGGTGGAATCGCGCCTTGATGAATTGCGGGAAGCTGGGGTAAATGGTCTGCAGACCGTGGGTGAGTTTCTCAGTCGCAGGTTGGTTCCAGCATACCGAACCGCAGAGACCGTAAAGTCTTCCCTTATGGATCTGTCGAAGCGCATAGAACGGGCGAGTGAGTTGATCCGTACCCGGGTGAACGTGACTATCGAATCCCAGAACCGCTATCTCTTGCAGTCCATGGATCGTCGCAGCAAGCTGCAACTACGAATGCAACAGGCGGTTGAGGGGCTCTCGGTTGCGGTGATTACCTACCATCTGGTTGGTTTAGTCAAACATCTGGCGGATTCTGCGGAGTCGCTGGGCTGGATCGAGCACGCGGCGCTATGGGTCGGTGCTTCTGTTCCGGTGTGTGGTGCTGTGGTGGTACTGGGGTTGATGCGTCTTAAAAAACGTATCAGTCAGACAAATGAAATCATGAAAGAAAAACAGCGTTCTATTCAGTGATTCACTGCGGGCTGTTGGCAACGCTTGCAGCCACAGGTGTTTGGGTTGCAACTGATACTTGGTTTCGGCCATTTTCCTTAGCCGTGTAAAGCGCCAGATCGGCTTGTGCGATTAACCCCGTGCTCAATCGGACATCCCTGGGTATGATCGAGGCAACGCCAATACTAATGGTTGCGGCAATATCATACCCCTCATGAAGTATTCGGGTTGCGGCAATATCACGACGGATACGCTCGGCAATCGTAGCGGAGGTGGCGGCTTTCGAGTTCGGGAGCATGGCGATAAATTCTTCGCCCCCGTAGCGGGCGAAAATGCCATGGTGGCCCAGCCGTTCCGTTGCAATTTGCGCGACTTCCTGAAGCACTGCATCCCCGGCTTGATGCCCCCAGGTATCGTTGATGTTTTTAAAGTGATCAATATCCAGCATCATAATGGATATGGGGTGTTGCTGTGCAATGCCCTGAAGATAGGCATCTCTGTATTGCTGGTTGAAATAACGGCGATTGAAAATCCCGGTGAGCGCATCTGTGGCACTAATATGCTCCAGTTTCTGATTCGCTTCCCGGAGACCTGACAACGCATGTTCCAGCGCTTCTGTTCGGTGCTTCACCTGCTGTTCAAGGCGTTCATTTTCTGATTCCTGCGCGGAAATACGAATATCACGCTCGATTCGGGCGAGCTCTGCAGCCTGAAGAGCTTCTTGTTCAGCCCGATACTGCTGTTCACGGAAGTATTTGATGCGTGCGGCTAAAGCCAGTGAGAGCAGTACCACCTCTGCGGCACCACCGATTTCAAGTGCATTGATGGTGATAACGTTGCTGGGTAACCAATTAAAACCGGTCATCGCCAACATAAATGCCCCCCCAAGCAAAGTACTCCAGGCAAGCATGTAGAAGAGTGCAAATGGGTTCCGCTTTATCAGCGTTAACAGACCCAGCAGGAAACAGGTACAACTACCAATGAGAACCAGTAGAATCGAAAGTCGTGTCATCAATGTGTAAGGCAGAAAAAACGCAAGAAAAGCAAAGAGCACTGCTAACGATATGATCGCTGTCAATGTGCCCGCCCCAAATCTGGAGTATTTTTTGATATCAAGGAATACCAGGGTAAATGCACAGATCGAAACCAGCGTGAAGCAGATACCGACTGGCATTAGCTTTTCCTGCAGCCAGGGGCTTGTCGGCCAGAGGTACTGGTAAGAAAAACCAAGAAAAGTAAATTGTACCAAGCCCAGCCCGGCAACGTAGCCGAGATAGTAGAGGTAACTTCGATCCCGAACCCAAAGGAATATGAAAAAATTATACAGCACCATGACCACCATGAAGCCGAAGTAAATGCCGTGCAGCATCTGCACTTCGTAATTGTAGGCTTCAAAGGCATCGGGCCGCCAGATGGTTAATGGTAGTTTTGCTGTGCCCTGGGTTTGGATATTAATCGCGAAGTGAACGGTTTCATTTGCATCAAGGTCCAGGGGAATGACAAAGTCTCGATGTTTCACCGGGCGCTGGTCGTAAGGCAGATTATCGCCCAGCCGATACTGTTGAGTGGTACCATTTTTGCGGTGGATTATGAGGTTGAGGCGATCAAGTAGCGGGTAGGCAATGTGCAGTTTCCAGTGGCTGTAGCGACTGTCAGTGTTACTGAGGCAGCCTTTAAACCAGAAATCGCGCGTATCGTAGCCAAAACTTGGTACCTCTTGCGCCGCTGGACGCCAGGGTAAAGGTCTTTGGAGAATCGATTCGAGTTGTTGCTGGCCTGCCGGGTCGATGTAAAACTGGAGTGATTTGCCAAGTGGTGCGGACAGGGTATCGGCGCTCAACATGACGGGGTCACAAGCGAGATCAGCCCGGATTTGGGCGGAAGCCAGCAGAATCGCACAATAAAAAAAGAGGTAGGCAGAGATACTGCGTTGCGACATCAATTTTCCAATTCGAACCGCACACTCAGTGGTATCAGTGTACGTTCCATCTAATTCCAGGTGGTTTGTCAGCGTTTTTTGTTACTCGGTACTGAGTATTTAAGACAGTTTTTGGTTTTTAGGCAAATGTGCCATTTTGTTAGCTCTGTGAGGACATGGGTGGGTTACGAGTGGTTTAATTGTCCTGGTTACATGGCCAGGGTAGCCGAAAGTCGCACTGTTTTGCCGACAGAACTTCGCTAAAATTGCCAGGTATTCGGGATGTATAGATGTGTCCTGTTGAGCGGGTAGTTATGAGGTCGTGTATGGTCGTTCGGGAATCTGTCATGGATGAAACCCCACGCTTGTTTTCAGCTAAAACGGCAGAAACGCTGTTTGCACAGTGTTCCATTTTGACGCGTGTAAACTGGTCGGCCATTACTGTGTTGTTCATGTTTGCGGTTTACGAGTACACCGTAGAATTAACGGAATTACACTGGTCATTCAAAATACTGCTTGCCTTCATAATCTTGTTACCTGCTTTTGCCTGTTACGTGTCCAACCTCTCTTTCAGCAGTACTCAAACGAACCCGTACTGGCAAATTGCGCAAACGGTTTGCCTGGGGACTTGTGTGGTTTGGAGTGTGTTCCTGCTCACCAAGTCCGGCGCAGTAAGTTGGCCAGAGGTTGTAGTGGCCGTGCTGGTTGTCGTGTTAATGTGGGCCAACTTTGTTTGTGTGGGCCAATTGGGACGGTATCAGAATATTGCTGCGCAGCAGCGTACCATTCAAAAACGGCTTTTACGCGCCTATGGCATCGGGCCACTGGAAAATTATTATGGCCGGCAATGGTGTCAATCTTTTGAAGCCCGTAATGGTATGGGCTATATCGAAAACACCTTAACGGCTGCAATCAGTGTACAGTATCTTGACCTTGTTCTGGCGAGCGAAGCGTTAGCCGCGATGGAAACCCTGAAGCGACTTGGTTCTGCTGACTCAATTGAGAAAAGCGGTTTCGTGGTATTTGATTCCTGGATTCATCAGCAAGGTCGTACGGTACTGTCGCAAAAATACTTGCACCTGTGTAATTCAGTGACGAATCGAATTCTCGGAGATGCCTCTGAGCTTCGCGAGTTGTGGTATCAATTACCCGAATTCGAACGTTGGCACCGGTCTGTACTGGAGTTACGTTTAGCGCTGAAGACCGAAAATACTCCACTTTAGCCAGAATTTAGCCTCCCGGTGAGGAAACCGCTACAATAGGCATCTTTTGTGCTGTTTGCGGAGAATGCCTCACACCATGAGTGATACGCTATTCAAGACTGAGTTCGGGCAATTCGATTTGCGCCCGTCTAACTTTCACCCCAAATCACCGTTGCGTGCCTGGAATGCTGCGGATGAATTGTTGCTGAATCACCTTAAACAACATTGCCCGGTCGAATTTCCCCGGATTCTTGTGGTGAATGATGCTTGTGGTGCGCTTGCAGTTTCTTTGCATCATTATGAGCCGGAAAGTTGGGGGGATTACTATACTGGCACGCAATCGCTTCAGCTTAATTTGCAACGGAATCAGATTGAATCGGACAGGGTGGACGTTTTGTCCAGCATAGATTCACTCTCCGGTACTTATGATGTTGTTCTCCTGCAACTGCCGAAAACACTGTCTCTACTGGCATTCCAACTCGCTCATCTGCGCCAGCATGTCCGTTCTGACACCTTGATTGTGGCAGGGGGGATGGTCAAACACATGACCCCTTCCATGAGTGAACTGTTTGAGCAGTATATTGGCCCGGTGCAGGCATCGCTTGCGGAAAAAAAAGCCCGTTTGCTCTTTTGCCAGCTGGATGAAACTCTGGAACCGGAGTTTCCTGAGGCGACGGTATACGGTGTTCCTGATTCGCCTTTGCAATTGGTTTCTCATGCCAATGTGTTTTCACAACAGAAGCTGGATATTGGTACCCGGTTTTTGCTGGAGCATTTCCCTGATACTGCGAAGGCCAGCCGTATTGTTGATTTGGGGTGTGGAAACGGTGCTCTGGGTCTCTTTGCTGGCTGGAGGAATCCTGCTGCCGAACTTTATTTTATTGACGATTCCTTTCTGGCGGTACACAGTGCGGAAGTCTCGTTTCTGAATAATCCGTTGCAAAATGCGGCCCATTTTATGCCGGGGGATGCATTGGATGGATTTGGTGATGAGGTTGACCTTATTTTATGCAACCCCCCGTTTCATGAAGGGAATAAAGTGCATACTCAGATCGCGCTAAAAATGTTTTCCGGGGCCAGCCGGTGTTTGCGTAATGACGGGCAGTTTTGGGTCGTAGGAAATCGACATCTGGGCTATCACCTTTCCCTCAAACGCTATTTTAGACATATCGATGTTGCAGCGGGTAACAGCAAGTTTGTTGTGTGGGCTTGTCGAGAACCATTACGTGATCGTTGAGTCGTGATTACGATTTAAAGGCTTCATTTGTAAGCCGCATGTTAAAGCCATGTCATATTGGTCTAAACTTTGTATGAGATCCTGTGTTTCAGTCACATGCCAGTGCGTCTTGTGAGCTACTGAAACAAGTTTGGTTTGCGAATTTAGAGTGTTAATGGATAAGGGGGACTTCGGTTGATCGGTTTGCGTTATGTTATCAAGGGATTTCTGATGCTCGCTTTCCTGCTCGTAAGCGCATGTTCGAGTCATCTGGTGCACATTAAATCAGATCCGCCTGGTGCTGCAGTTAATGATTTGCAGTTGGGGGATTTGGGGGTGACCGACCTGACGGTTCAGGTGGGGCGGGATGCACCGACCAAGCGCGAGTCATTGAATTTAACCTTGACCAAGGCCGGTTATCAGACTGAAAAAGTGGATTTGTTGAATGTGAAAAAAGACCAGACGATCATGGTCACGTTGCATTCCGTTCCCACGACGGTGCTGGTTGAAACCAATCCGCCCAGTGCGCAAATGGAAATGTACGATAGTCTTGGTGATCCTGTAGAGCTCACGAATCCTTCTAAAATTGCATCCCAAACCACCTTTGCCAATCGCCGCCATATTGTTTCTGATGACATTCGCTTTATCGACCTGGTATTAAAACAGGAAGGGTTTAAAACCCTGCGTAAACAGATCGAAATAGAACCCAATAAAGAGAATCGCTTTTTCTTTCAATTGGAAGAAATTGTGGGTACTTTACGCTTGAATACCTGGCCCGAGGGGGCGGCGGTTTACGAGCGATCCCTCGGATTTTTGGGGCGAACGCCTCTGGAACTGGAATTGAAATGGGATGACCTGACCAGGCTCTCACAAAAACTGGATTTGATGGATACCTCGGACGTAAACCTGCAATTGAAAATTAAAAAGACAGGTTACCGTACCCAGGAGTCGGTGGAGAAGTTTCAACTTTATTTGCCTAACCCGCCGATATTCATCGATTTGCCGGCGGAATAGCCGGCAGGTTCCTCGTCGATAAACACCACGAAAAAGAGTGTGTGCGGGGATTGTTTAATGGGATAAAAACAATTTATTGCTTAGCGAGGCGCGAGGTATTACTCCATGGGAAAACGACTCACGAATCTATGTGTTTGGCTCTGCCTGTCATTATTTTTGTACGGTTGTTCGAGCACGCAGATTGCCATCAAAACCAAGCCACCGGGTGCTGAAGTCCGTTTAATTAATAATCAGGGACAGTTGAAAGCAAAAGTCGTATCGGATGTTAGCTACAAGATCGAAAACTCGAATGATTACTTCACCCAAGACGGGGTGGAAACCACCTGGGTGCATGCGTTAGCCACGAAAGAAGGCTACCGTCCGGGGGTGAAAACCTTGGCGGGGATCCGTAATGGTGAAAAAAATGATGGTTTAGCCATTATCGCGTTGGATAAGCTGGATTCCACCATTGCCTTTGAGACCTCGCCTCCCGGGGCAAAAATCACATTTTACCAGAACAAGGATGAGGCCCGTACGGATTGGAATTCCAATAAAGCGCTACCGTTACTGAGTAAAGAATATGTTCCTCTTGCTCGAAATAATGCCAATCTGCCGCCGAATATCAGTCGAACCATCGAGTTGGTGGAAGATCACCTCAAAGACGTGGACTACACCGCAGACCCGGTGCATCGAAAATTTATTAATACGCCTTTTCATCAGCAATACACTGCCGACACGGTAAATCAGGAATTTGCCAATATTGGTGCGGTCAAAGTCGAAAAGGAAGGCTATCTCCCGGTGATCAAAGAGATTTCGATCAAGGGCGGGGAGTCGAATGTTTTTGCATTCCAGTTACAGCCCTGGACAACCAGTCTCAAGGTCATCAGTGAGCCGGAAGGGGTCGAGATAGAAGATATTGCCCGGGGGACGGCATTTGGTTACATGGGGGAGACCCCGTTGATTCGAAAATTTACGTATGATGAAACCGCTGAACGTAAATCGACATTCTGGCCACGGCAGAAAATCATGTTGATGCTTCGAGCGACCAAGGCGGGTTATGAAGACGAACATGTGCAAGTGGAAATACCATTTGGTGAGGAAATTCCCATCAAAGTGTCCTTGAAGCGGCAGTCATCAGAAATCACTTTTCAATCGGATCCTGCCGGTGCACATGTCTATGTCAAGCGTATCGCCAGTCGGCAAGTTTATGATCAGAGCAGTGGGAAGTTGAAAGATGTTCCGCTAGTGCACTGGAAACACCTGGGCTCGACTCCATTTACGTATTACATGGATCCTGCTGACCCATTACTGCATGGTGATGTTCTGAAATTCGAACGAAGCGGTTTCAAAGTGGATCAGGCAGAAACTTATAAAGCGGGTGTCGTGAACTACCACCGCGTGTTAGTGCCTTTGGGTGATGTGATCCACAATCAGGCTCTGGAGTAGTGCTCCAGAACCTGAATCAATCCGCTTGGGCAAGGTGCCAGGATGGTGCATTCTCTGGCAGGCGCAGGGACAGGTCAAAACTGGCGGGTTGCCCTTCCATGCCGCCCTTGCCGTTGGCACGAAGCCAGTATCGACCGGGTTTGGAAAGTTGAATATAAGTCGACAACGCATGCAGCTCGCTGAGTTGTAATTCCCGGTTGTTGATATAGACACCTGTCTGGCCCCGGGAGGCGTCGGTTGGCAGTTTCGCTTGAATTGGCAACCCTGGCCAGATTTGCCCTTGAACTGGGCCACCATCATAACCCCAAAGACCGGTATGACTGTCGTACCAGTAGTGTCCGTCATGAAGATAGACGCCTTTGGAGAGTAACAACTGCATCATGTTATCCGTTACCGGGGCCCGATTGATCTGAATATCGGCTTGTGCTGACTGGCTGGATGTAAGTGATATCAGGCTGGCCAATAGCAGTGTGGTAAAGAATGTAAAACCACGAATTTGGAGTGTCATTTTCCTAACCTTGGTAATAAAAATGAATTGTCTGATATAAGGTGCGCTTTTCCGCAGTGTTGTGCCTCAAATATTTCGGAATGAATTCAGCACAGTGCAATTCCGACCTTCACTTTTTGCCTCGTAGAGTGCAATGTCCGCTTTTTCGAGCAGTTGTGCCGGGCCGTTGTAACTGCCGCTTTTGGGATCTGAACAGGCCACCCCCAGGCTTGCTGTCACGTGTAGTTTCTCATCTGCAGTTTGCATTTCTGTGGCGGCGATATGCTTGCGGATCTTTTCGGCAACAATATGCGCGCCCGACAGGGGCGTCTGCGGCAAAATGATCACCAACTCTTCGCCACCGTAGCGACAGGCTTCGTCCGGTGGGCGACGTATATTGTTAATAATGATCTGGCTCACTTGTTTTAGTACCTTGTCCCCGAAAGGGTGACCGTATTGGTCATTAATGCGTTTGAAATGATCCAGATCCAGCAAAATCACACTTAGCGGTGTTTTATCCCGGCGTGAGCGGGACAGCTCTATGGCCAGAATTTCATCCATACGGCGACGGTTTTTCAGGCCCGTGAGTGGGTCTGTAGCGCTGATTTCAATTAACTCATTATTCAGTTGCTGTACTTTGTGCAGCGCCTGAGTCAATTCTTGTGTGCGCTGTTGCACAGTACTCTCAAGCTGAGCCGAATGCTTCTGTTGTTCGGCCAGAAGCTGTTCATTGGCAACGAGAGCATCATGCTCTGCATCCAGTCGCTGTCGGTTTGCGTCTTGCAGGCGCTCGGCCAGGGCGTAGGATAATAACATGATTTCGATTGCGGAGCCGATCTGGGCGGCAGACTCGGTGAAAAAGTTCCTGGGTATCCAGCCAAACTTATTGAGCGCCAGGCAGACCACGCCAAACAGAAATACGGTCCAGGCAATCGAGAAGAGTGCGGCATAGCGCTGTCTGCTCGTCAACCACACATGATAACTGCTATACAGAGCAGAGCTGCAGGCGACGATGACCATAAGCGCAACTAACTTGATCAGGGTGTTATAGCTCAAAAACAATGCAGCCAGGAAACAGAAAAAATTGAAATTGATCAGAACCAGGAAATAGAGGTGAATTCGGGGGTAAAAAAGCCTCAGTTTGAGCGCATAAGAAATAAACAGGCAGCCAAAAACGACAATAATAGGCGTTAATACCGCGATACTCGATTGATTCCACTGTGGACTATCCGGCCAGAAAAACTGATAGGCAAACCCCGTCAACGCCATCTGGGTGATGGCAAATGCGGCGATATAGATGACATACAGCAGGTAGGTTCTATCCCCCAGGCGGAGATAAAGAAATAGGTTGTACAGCGCCATTACGAGCACGATGCCGTAATAAACACCGTGGCCAAATATTGAATATTGATCGTGACTGTAGAATGTAGACTTCGCCCACAGTTGCATGGGGATCTGTATAGAGCTCGTGGAACGAATGCGCAAATAAATATCGAACGTTGTACTGCCGGTCAGCGTGAGTGGAAACAGCAGTTTTCTGTGTTCAACGAGTCTGTCTTTGAAAGGCAGGTTATCGCCATTCTCCATTGTGACTGCGGTTGATTGAGCAGGGTGGGAGAATTGATATAAAGTCACTTCATCCAGCAGGGCATAACTGACATCCAGAAAAACGTCCTGAGTGGTTTCCGCATTGTTGGTGATCGTAAACCGAACCCAGTAAGTTGCATCGGAAAAGCCGAAAGACGGGGTGCGAAGCTGAGTACGTTGCCACTCCAGAGTTTGATTATGGCGTATTTCATCGATCGTAAGTTGATTGCTTTGATCAACGATATATTGGATTTGAGAACCGATTTCGAGTGTTTCGGTATTTTCCTGCCATTGCAGCACAGCCTCTGCAAAACCCGCACGAAAAAGGGCAAGTAGCAGCAGAAAATGCAGATTTAACGGAAGATACCTACGCAAAAAAATGGCTCCTTTTAAATTTAAAGGCCTGGGCTGTTACAATAGACCCTGACTTTGCCAGGCGGATAAATGAAAGTGTAGACTAGGGTCTGTTGATTTTTCATGGTTGGTCTCGGTCTGCGTAACTTTTCCCAGTCAGGTATTTTATGTCCAGTCAGGTACGGCGAGTTCAGTGTAAACCAATATGACGATTGCCGGACGCGAAATCTATCGGATTTATGATCCCCTCGGCCCGATTCAGGTCTTTGACGACGGAAGCCGCAGAGTGCTTGCGTTTGGCGACAATGATGAGCAAAGTTGTCTCTCCCTCGAGCACCCCTATCTACTGCAACACACTTATACTCGGGCAATGGTTTTGTCTCTATTATTTGTCGAGCCGTCACGAATACTGATTCTGGGTCTTGGTGGCGGCTGTTTGCCGGCATTTTTGCATCATCATTTGCTAAACAGTCATGTTCAGGTTGTCGAATTACGGCAGGCCGTTATCGACGTGGCCTACCGGTTTTTTGCCTTGCCAAGGGATTCGCGTTTAGAGGTTGTGCAGAGCGATGTTCGTCGATTTTTCAAGCAAACGGTTACAGGTCCTGTAGATTTGATCATGAGCGATCTGTTTTTGAGTGGCGGTATCGATCGTCACCAGTTCGATACCGGTTATTTGGAGCAGTGCTATCACCGTCTTTCTGATCAAGGCTGGCTGGTCTTGAATTGCTGGTTGGAGCATCGGCGTGAACAAACTTCGTTGCGCTATTTGTGTGAGCTGTTTCCTGATGTTCGCGTTTGCTCAACAGAGAGTGGCAACTGGATTATATTCGCTGGCAAGCAGCCCTGTGCGGAGGATAAAAAGACACTCGAGAAGCGGGTACGAAAGCTGTCTTCCCGGTTTGGGTGGTCGCTTATGCCACAGTTTAAGCAGCTCCAGTTATACCGGGAGCGATTTAGTTGGTCTTCAATTCTGTCTTAAATTCGATAGACCTGTATGGAAAATATGCTTTATTTTCGCCTCTCATTCGTAAATTCACCTGATCTTTTGTACAATACCTCGCCTTTCGATTACTAATACCGAGCGTCTTCACAATTCAGTGCATTTGATCGCTGATATCTGCATTAATTTCTAATAGTTTGAAGGCTAAATACATTCATATCATTCTCAGGAATATTATGACTGAAACAGCAACTCTTTCCCGTTCCTCTGCCGCGTTGCAGGACTCGATTCCCGTCGCACCGGCCGAAGCCCCCAAACTGACGGTTTATACTGAACGTCAGCTGGATAAAATCCCCCAGATCCAAGCGCTGCCTGCCCATGAGCGTGAGGCGATTCGTGTGGTCGCCAACGTGCTGCCATTCCGGGTAAATCAATATGTTTGTGAAGAGCTGATTGACTGGAGCAACTGGAAGAATGACCCCATCTTTCGTCTAACGTTTCCGCAAAAGGAAATGCTGATGCCGGAAACGTTCGAGCAAATTGCCGATATTCTGAAAACGGGGGACAAGGTTGCATTAAAAGATGCAGTGAATCAGGTGCGGGAAACCTTGAATCCCCACCCGGCGGGTCAGATGGACTTGAATGTTCCCAAAATTGATGGTGTGCCGGTTCAGGGCATTCAGCACAAATACCGGGAAACCGTCCTGTTTTTCCCCAGTCAGGGGCAAACCTGTCACACATACTGCACATTTTGTTTTCGCTGGGCCCAGTTTATCGGTGACAAAGACCTTAAATTCGCAAACAGTGAAGCCAGTGCCATGGTGGAGTACTTGAAAGCGAATCCTCAGGTAACGGATATTTTGATCACCGGCGGTGACCCGCTGGTTATGAAAACCAAAAATCTGCGGGTCTACCTTGAAGCCTTGCTTGATCCAGAGCTGGAGCATGTGCAAACCATACGGATCGGTTCAAAATCACTGACTTTCTGGCCACAGCGTTTCGTCACTGATCCGGATGCCGATGAATTGTTAATGGTCTTCGAGAAACTGATTGCATCCGGTAAGCATCTGGCGTTTATGGCCCACTACAACCATTGGCGTGAAATGGAGCCAGAGATCGCCCGCACGGCGATTCGCCGTATCCGCGCGACGGGTGCACAAATCCGGAGTCAGGGACCATTGCTCAAAAATATTAATGACAGTGCCGAGGTTTGGGCGCAAATGTGGAAGACCCAGGTTAAGCTGGGGGTTATTCCTTACTACATGTTTGTAGAACGGGACACTGGCGCACGGCACTATTTTGAAGTGCCCCTCGCGCAGGCCTGGACCATATACCGGGACGCGTTACAGCAGGTATCGGGGCTGGCACGAACAGTGCGAGGCCCATCCATGAGTTCTGAGCCCGGAAAGGTAGAAATCCAGGGCGTGACCGAGGTGGCGGGTGAAAAAGTGTTTGTACTGCGATTCCTGCAAGGTCGTGATTCGGATTGGGTGCAAAAACCGTTTTTTGCCAAGTACGATGAAAACGCAACCTGGTTGCATCATTTGAAGCCTGCTTTTGGCGACTCGAAGTTCTTCTTCGAAAAGTGAGTGTGTCTATACCGACAGGGTAAAACCTGTCGGTGAATCCCTCTTACAGCCCCAGCCTGGGGATTTCGATCTTCGGGCAACGATTCATCGCGACAACAATATCATTCTGACGGAGCTTCTGTGCTGAGATCTGGTCGATCACGCCAAGCTGCATCCAGACAACCTTTACAGGTCGCTCAATTGCCTGTTCGGCCACTGCAGGAACTCGCTGGGCATTGATAAAAAGCTCGACCATGTCGAGCTGAATATCAGTCGGGATGCTTGCGACATCGCTGTAGACGGTTTCACCTAACAGCGTTTCCCCTGCCAGTCTGGGACTTACCGGTATGACTCGATATCCTCGGTGTTGAAGATAAGCCATCACATAGTGACTGGGGCGTTCCGGGTCGTCGCTCGCACCCACCAGGGCAATACATCGTACTGAAGACAAAATACCAATAATGTCCTGATCATTGAGCAGGTCAACACCATTGGGTGACGGGGAGTGAGAGATCATTGCACAGGCTCCTTCTGTTTACCGGTCTGGTTGTGAAGCAGTTTAATTTAGCCCTGAATCAAGTTCGCGTCTGGCCATGAGGCTTACGGATACCGAATCGGAAAACCGTAATGCATGAGGTTTATCGATCTCGACCCGTGCTTCATTGACTTGCTCATGACTCATGATGATATCCAGCACATCCTGAGTCATGCGTTCCAGCAGTGCAAAGCGGCCTTCTTGAACGTATTGAATGATTTTTTTGGTGATGGTCCGGTAGTTCAAGGCTGATTCGATGCAGTTGTCGGTTATGGCCTTACTTGCATCATACTGGATTATGACATTTATGACGACGTCCTGTTGGTTGCGGATTTCGTCATCTTTGATGCCGATATAGGTCCTCAGGCGTAGATTTTTGATTTTGATCTCTGCCGTAAAATCAGATACCGGTTGCATACTGTTTTCCTGTCGTAGTTGAACTATTCCGTTTTGATACTGTGTTGTAAATACGCCCGTATTCAGGTTAGCGTTTACCAATCAGGGTCAAGAATTCATTGCGTGTTGCCTGGGAGTTGCGCAACGCACCGAGCATTACGGAGGTCGACATGACCGAATTCTGTTTCTCGACGCCCCTCATCATCATACACATATGTTGTGCTTCAATGACAACCCCAACGCCACGGGCCTGGGTTACCTGTTGCACCGCTTCCGCAATTTCTCGCGTCAGATTTTCCTGAATTTGCAGTCTCCGGGCGAACATGTCCACGATCCGGGCAAACTTGGATAAACCGAGTACGCGTCCCTGAGGCAAATAAGCAATGTGGCATTTTCCGACAAACGGCAGTAAATGGTGTTCGCACATGGAGTACAGCTCAATATTCTGCACAATAACCATTTCATCGTTATCCGACTCAAAGGTTGCGTTGTTGACAACTTCTTCGAGATTCTGATGGTAACCGCGAGTCAGGAAGGCCATTGCCTTGGCCGCTCGCGCCGGGGTGTCTCTAAGTCCTTCGCGATCAGGGTTTTCACCAACTGCCTCAATAATCTGACGGTAATGGGATTCCATCTTCTCTGGCACCGTTCATCTCCTCGGTAATAACTTAAATATTCTGTAACTGCTTAAATATTCTGTAACTGTTTAAATTTTCTGTAACAACCAAACTTTTCTGTTAATAATAGACTTTTCTGAAACGACTGAACCTTTTCCAAACGACTAATCTGCATGCAAAATTTGATATTGGTCGTAGAACGCAATAGCCGGAGTATGGCTCTTAATCGACGGACATGCCGAGTTTTAACGTATTGATTCGATGCAAACTTATTATTCAGTAATATCAATAAAATATACTTTACGTATCATGACCCGATTCAGATCACAATGTCGCGTGTCGGGACCATGCCGGAACGTGATAGATTAGAAAGTTGATCCATTCGTGCTTTAATTAGAAAAGTAGTGGTTTTTTGTTTGGCGTGATCCGTTTATTCAGCTGGTGTCATGATAATGGCCGTCCCACCAGGGGACTCCGGGGCAGCACCAAACCGGTTAATGTACCAGCCGAGGCGCTATAAGGCGAACAAAAATGTTAAATTTACTTAAATATGGCTTTTGCAAATGAAAAAAGTACTGATTGTTGATGATTCCGCATCGATCCGGCAAATGTTGGAGTTTACCCTGAAGCGCAGCGGATATGAGGTTTTGGCTGCGACGGATGCGCAAGCAGCACTCACCAAAGCAGAAGGGCAGGCTTGTGATCTGGTCATCTCCGACGTCAACATGCCGGGTATGGATGGTTACAGCTTTGTCGCGGAGTTGCGTAAAAAAAGCGCATACAAATTTACGCCGATACTCATGCTAACCACGGAGAGTTCGGCCGAGCAAAAGACCAAGGGCAAACAGGCTGGTGCTACGGGCTGGTTGGTGAAGCCCTTTAATCCAGAACAGTTAGTGGCAACGATTGAGAAGGTGCTCAACCGCTGACAACGCGGCAAGCCAGTCTTGGGACTGGCTTGTCATTTACCTGGCTTGTTGATCAGGGCGAGAGGATTGTTCTGAAGCTCTGCCCTTGAATTTGGTGCTTAAGAATTGTGCTTGTTGAATTGTTCGATCAACGCGACCGGTTTCTTTTTCTTGTTGCTGCTGTTTAGCACATATACAACCGTTTCGCCTTTTGGTCCGGTTCCGATTTGCGTGTAACGTAAAGGTGCTTCACCGGTTTTACGTACGGTTTGCATATCTTCCAAGTTATCGAAGACGTAAATTCGACCTTCCATTCGCATTTCGCCGTAGAATGCTTCAGCCGGGGCCAGTTTTCCATCTACCAGATCAACTGATGCGATACCGGATTGTTTCTTCTTGTCTGCAGAGGTCAGACCAAACTTGATCGTTTCGCCTTTAGGGCCTGCGCCAATGCGGGTTAACGTGTAAGGGGTTTCGCCAAGCTTCAAGAAATCCTGATACAGGCCGAAGTCATCAAAGACAAAAATTCGACCTTCGTGATGAACTTCGTAAAGGTCGTTATTGTTCATTGCTGCTGAGTCGTCGCCATTTTGCAGGGCTGCACAACCGACAGCGGCCGCCATTACTGCACCCAGGGTTAAGGTTCGCAAGGTTTTTTTATTTGTGGTCATAGGTTTTTCTCCGGGGAATGAGCAGATTGAATCCGCGGGTAGGCATCGATGGGCCGGTTGCCCTGATGCTTGATTTGAAGGGGGGGGGGGCTCCGCATTACGGCGAACACGGTAAT
Source organism: Oleiphilus messinensis (assembly GCF_002162375.1). Lineage (GTDB taxonomy): Bacteria > Pseudomonadota > Gammaproteobacteria > Pseudomonadales > Oleiphilaceae > Oleiphilus > Oleiphilus messinensis. The sequence continues at coordinate 465,437 of NZ_CP021425.1, forward strand.
ACGCTGTGCCCAAGTTTCAGTTAAATTGATACGAGGATAGCGGCACTTTATTTCAATTTTTTTACAGGGGGGGCGCTATCCTCTATTCTCCTGTCGGAGCGGGCTGAGAGGTGCATCGCTGCATAGATTTCCACCGGAAACAAGGTCCATTTTTAGCTTGCGGAGGTGCCTTGTTCAATAACTCTGCTCTGTTTACGGAGCCTGTCCAACACGGCGTTTGCAGATCGGGATGTGCTTTGAATTCCAGCCTTCTGTAGTTGCTTGTCCAGGCTTTCTCCGCTGAGGTCCATGTTTATTTCATCCAGTGCCTGCTGGTAGTCCTGTGCTCCCGTCTGCTGGTTCTGGATCAGGGTTAGTGAACCCTGCATTTGTTCCATTGCCGTACCCAGGCCTCCCGAGGTGATTTGCAAATTGCGTGCAGACTGCGTTGCAAATTGATTTGCGCGAGCGAGGTTCAGTTCCCGTTTATAATTTTGTATTGCAGTGATCGCTTTTTTCAATTGTTGTTTCAGGCGTTGTTCCTGCTGACTTAATTGTATTACCTGTTTTTGTTGTTCTTTCAGCAGGGCTTCGTCGTCAGCGATCAACGTTGCCAGTTCTTCGGCCAGCCCGTGCTGCTGTTTTTCCAGTGCAGCAATTGCTTGCTTCTCTCGTAAGGCCAGGCCGCTCTGCAAGCTGCGATTCTGTCGATCCAGCTTTGCTTTTTCTGCCATCACGGTAGCGAGTTGGTGTTTGGCTGCAATGATCGCGGACTCGGCATCTCTGATTTCCTGGGCAAAGATGCGCATGGTGTTGGCACGCACCACGCTTTCTGCCGATTCTTCTGCCGATGCTCTGAAAAGTGTATTTATTTTGGTCCAGACGCTCATGCTGCTTCTCCGAATTCTTTGATCAATTGTTGGGTCCGAGCTTCAGAAATTTTATGGACCAGACGACTTTGCTCATGTTCGTCTCGCATGGTTTTGGAAAGGGTGATGGTGGTACTTACCAGAAAAAGTGCACAGACACCCAGGTACCCTTTCACCATTAATTCAGCAGGGCTGAAGATGATGCCGGCAGCCATCGCCACCAATGCACATACAAAGGATGATTTTACAAAAAATAGCCAGGATTTTGAGTTGCTTTGCAGTTCGTCGTACATCATGTTGCTCACTCTGTGATTGGTGAAACTTCATCTGAAAATCAAAAAACTCAGTTGAAGCGTTGGATTGACAGCAAGTGTGCATCTGGAGTGAAAAATGTACAACTCAAAAAGAAGTTGTTGCTTTGCGTGGCACTAATGGTATTGCTGTATAATACTTTTTGGCAGTCAGACCATTTTGAACATTCACACTAACTTGAACATCTACACCAACCGAAGGGAAAGGGCCATATGGGGCAAACCACTGCAATTATTGATCGGTTGAAGAAAGCGCTCAAAGAAAACGGTAAAACCTATCAAGATGTCGCCCAGCACTTGCGCCTTTCGGAGGCGAGCGTGAAGCGTTTGTTTTCCGAGAAGCAGTTTTCCTTGCGGCGGCTGGATCAAGTGTGCGAAATGTTGGGTATTGAAATATCTGACCTATTGCGAGAAATGCACACGATCAGCCATATTAGTCAGTTGACGGTAGAACAGGAGCAGTTGCTGGTGTCAGACGCCAAGCTGTTACTTGCAGCAATTTCTGTGCTTAACCGTTGGTCCTTTGATGAGATATTGGCGGTTTATGATTACTCGTATACCGAACTTATCGGTTGCATGGCCCGCCTGGATGCGATCAGGCTCATCGAACTGTTGCCCGGGAATCGTACCAAAGCACTCGTAACCTATGATTTCAAATGGATCAAAAATGGCCCTATTCAGCGCTTTTTTGAAGGAGAAGTTCAGCGGGAGTTTCTCAATTGCAGGTTTGATCAGCCGGGTGAAATCCGGTTATTTGTAACTGGTATGCTGTCTCGTAACGCGAATGAACTGATACAACAGAAATTAAAGCGCCTCATTCAGGACTTTCGCCATTATCATCAGGAGGATTTGACCTTACCTCTCCCTGAACGCCATGGTACGAGTATGGTTGTCGCCATGAGGCCATGGGAGCTGGAAGTCTTTGGTCGATATCGTCGGGATGAATCGAAAAAAGTCTTTCGATAACGACCGGCAAAGGTGAATGACTGCTACAAGTTCCAGTCGCTCAAGGTCATATTGTGACTCATTCGGTCACGTGGCTCTCAATGTGGTGTATGCCTATCTGTTCAGTTGGCCAGTTTTACCGTAGAGCGGCTTTCTATTGCCGCACCCAGTGCTGCCGCTTCTGCTGCCAAAACCTGATACTTTAACGAATCAGTCGCTTCGCTGGCGGTTTCCATTTGCTCAACTTTCAGAGAATACAAACGTTCCAGACGTGCTACGATAGGGTCAGTAGTGTATTGCATGGTTTTTACCTCTCATTCAGGTAAGCCGTTTACTTCAAAGGCTGCAGTTTGATAACCCGCTTTGCCCTTATTGTAGGTATCGGCTCCGCTTTGACTTACTTTACCCAAGCATATCCCAGGCCAATTATTGGTCTTCCCCGATTATCTGCTATTTAAGTGTATGATTAATATACACCTGTTACTATGATTCGTAGAGTTGAATAAAGTTCGCTGGAGAGATTGTATTTCCTCTGGGTGTAAACTATTTTTGACAGCTGTGAAAAGTTGTCACACCTGTATTGCAGTTGGGCAACCGGACGCGGAGAATCGAGGGCGTTTTTGTGAACTGGTTCTTGATTGTTCTGTTAAAAGCGTTGGAAATACTGGACTTTATCGCGGTTAAGCCTGGTTTGTCAGTGCAAAAAAAGCTGACAGGCTTACCTGTTTTGTTGATGCTGAAAAATTTGTGGGGATAAATTTAGAGAATTATGGCCGGATTGAGCGTACTGAGCAGTCAAAAAATTGCCGCAGATATCAGCGCTGGGCTTAGTCAATGGCAGCAGCAGGGTAAATGGTTCGGTTATGCTGACCATTCCATTTTCTGTCGAATTGAAGGGCAGGGTGAACCCCTTTTGTTGATTCATGGCTTCCCTACGGCATCTTGGGACTGGCATGAAATATGGCCAGAACTGACCGCAAATTATAAAGTCATTGCATTGGATTTGATCGGTTTTGGGTTTTCTGACAAACCGTTAAATTATCGCTACAGCATACTTGATCAGGCGAACCTGATAGAGGGGTTCATGCGGGAAATGGGGATTGGTCGATACCATATTCTCTGCCATGATTACGGTGTGAGTGTCGCTCAAGAGCTGCTGGCGCGACAAATGTCGCTGGATGCAGTGAGTAAGCCAACCCCGGAGGTTGCTTCGGTTGCCTTTTTGAATGGCGGATTATTTCCGGAAGAGCATCAACCGGCATTGGTGCAACGTCTGCTCGCCAGTCCGTTAGGCTCGGTCGTGAGCCGGTTTATTACCGAGGGGTCATTCCGCTGGAATATGTGTCATATCTTTGGCGCTCATACCCAGCCGACCGCACAGCAATTACATGACCTTTGGTATTTGGTTAATTACAACAATGGCCGCGCTATTACCCATAAATTAATCCGCTACATGGAGGAGCGGCGGTGTATGCGCAATCGTTGGGTGAAAGCGCTGAATGCGCCAGTGCCCCTTTGCTTTATCAACGGCATTGCCGACCCTATTTCAGGTGCGCGCATGGCGGACCGCTATGCTCAAAGTGTCGCTAAACCTTATGTGGTTCGAATCGCCGGTGTTGGCCACTATCCGCAACTGGAAGTACCCGATGAGGTTGTCCGGAGTTACCGCCAGTTTCGAGAGAAATCAGCTTTAATTAATGCCCATTGATCATCCCAAAGAGACCGGTTTGGGTGATAGATTTGGACTGACAACCACGATATTGCGGCCTTGATGTTTGGCTTGGTACAGTGCTTCATCCGCCCGCATCAACCAGTTCTCCCAACCTTCCCCGGCGTTGATTTCGGCGACACCGGCGCTGATGGTAATGCGTTGTGGTGGTTTCAGTTTCGAGGCAGAAAGTTGAAACTTGCCATCCTCCACACCTGTTCTCAAGGCTTCTGCCAGGGTGTGGGCATCGATGAGACGGGTGTTGGGCAGCAGTGCAATGAACTCCTCACCACCGTAGCGGAATAACTTGTCAGAGACGCGCAAACGGCTTGTGAGTAGTTTTGCTAGCGCTTTCAGCAAGCGATCCCCTTCTGTATGACCGATGCTGTCGTTGACCTGTTTAAAATGGTCCAAATCCAGAATGATCAGACTCGACGGTATCTGATAGCGGTGTCTGGAATAGGTTGATTCTTCCAGTGCTGCATTTAGTTCAAGACGGTTGCTGCAGCCCGTTAGCGGATCGGTGGTTGCGATTGAAACGAGCTTTCGTTGTTGAGCCGTCAACAACCAGGAAAACATGACGGCAAAACCGATACACAGTAGTTGAGTCGCGACCAAGCGGATGGCAATAGTGGGATCCTGAGTTAGCATAGCAATGGTTGTTACTGCGCTAAAAAAGATCAAAGCACCGATTGTCGCTTGACGTAAGGGCAACAGGAGAAAATATGTGGCAATTGCGGGGTAGGCCCACAGCAGGCCAATCAAACCATTTAACGTGCAGGAATACAGTACCAGTCCGGAGGAAAGCAGCACGAGCCCCCAACCATTGAAAAGGTAGTGTTGATGTTTAAAAAGGACGTACGCAACCACACTGTTATAGAGTGCAAAGACCAGAATAGCCAGAGTCAGGAGCATATTGCCCTGTGAAAACTGCAAAAGTGCAAATGGCAGAACCAATAGCGTGGCCAGAACATGAATATAAGTACTAAACTGCTGTCTGGTTTGCAGAATAATTTCTGATGGCGTTACTAGGGTCTGTTGTGGCTGCGGATTGAACTGCTCGGGTTCTTGTCCCTCAGGTTTTACCATGTTGTTTAGGTGAGCCTTGTTGTGATTTGGAGTCGATCGCGACGTGTTTAGGGTATTCAACCATATTTTAGCCCTGTACTTGTTAGTATAGCGTAATCCAGGCCGCTGAAAACGTATGCCACCCTGGCAAACTCGATATGGTGAAACCATCTCACCTGTGGTTAAATTTCAGCTTCTCAATTTGACTCGGGGTATGTGGTTTTGGAACAAGTGGTCACGTTGCACAGTGGAATTCGTATTTGTTATCAGGATCTGGGACCCGAAGAGGGGCCGGTGTTGCTATTGATTATGGGCCTGGCCTGCCAGATGACGGCCTGGCCGCCAGCCTTGGTCGATGAGTTCTTGGCGAAGGGCTACCGGGTTGTTTTGTTTGATAACCGGGATATCGGGCTGTCCTCGGAAATAAAAGCCAAGTTGAAGCTGTCACCACCTGTGGCCTTTATGCAGTACAAAATGGGATTGTCAGTTGAGGCCCCTTACAGCCTGTATGATATGGCAGATGATGTGGTTGGCTTGCTGGATTTGCTGGCGATCAAATCTGCCCACGCCGTTGGTATCTCGATGGGGGGAATGATTACGCAAATTCTTGCCGCCCGTCATCCTGAAAGAATCCAATCTGCGAGCATTCTGATGTCTTCTGACAATCATCCAAGGCGAAATCCGGGCCCGGAGTTGAAAGCATTGTGGGTGATGAATGGCAGCGGTGTAAAAGGACACCATCTTGAGGCGGCAAAAGCGCGATCTCTGGCCTTCTGGCGGGTTGTTCAGAGTCCGGGTTTCGCAGTCAGTGAAGCAGATATCGAGCTGTCCTTTGAACGCAATTATCATCGGAGTTATCGGCCCGCCGGCATCCTCAGGCAAATGCGTGCCATAATGGCAACCGGAGCCTTGTCGCACTTGCACCGCTATATCAATACCCCGGTGTTAATTATTCATGGTGATGCAGACCCTCTAGTCCGGCCAGCCTGTGGCAAGCGATTACATGAGCGCATTTCGGGTAGCCGAATGGAGATGATTCAAGGCCTTGGCCATGATCTGCCCGGAGGGGTATTGCCAAAGTTGGTGTCATTAATTGACGGGCATGTCAGTGCTCAATAAATCTATGTGACGACCCACGTTGTGCTCTGTGAGGAGGCAAGGTTTGCTTCAAAAAAATGTTGCCAGTACCAAGGGGGAATCAATAGACTGGCCAAATTGCCACACATTACAATGGTGGCTACTTCCGTCGGCTGATTCTGGTAGCGCTCCGCAATAATGTAGTTCTAGACTGCAGGAGGCAAAGCGCCAAATAGTATCAGTGCGGATTGCTGCTCTCCATCCAGCGGCAGCAGTGAGCTGGCGATCAGCGCACATAGCACGCCTGCCAACGACCCACCGAGGCACCAATCATAGCGGGTTTACTGATTTTCAAACCGGTTTCCGAGATTCAGACCTTCAAGGTAACCCACATTAGCGGAATTGCGAGAGCTTTGGGGATGCTCCAGTTAAGCAACCTCTGTTGTGGACATGCTTCAGGTGTACCCAATCTTCTGTATCAGTTGGAAAATAATGATTTGTCAGTTTTTGCTATACTGCCAGAGATGGGGTGTTAAACCTATAAAAATAACATGGCTGAGCTCAGAGCGGTCGACAATCAACAGGCTTTCCAATGGAATGTTGTATTCCTGAAAGCACAGAGACGGGTACTAACTTCCCGGTATGTCCTTAAAACTAAAATATACACTGGCACTGTTGATACTGGCGGTAATCAGCATTAGTTTGTTCAGCTGGGTATCGCGCCATAAAATGGATGAGGTTTTACGTCAGGAAACATTTAACCGTATCGCGGATACGCTTACGCTGATTCAAACGTCATTTGCTCAAACCTTGTCTTCTGCCAGTGCCAATCTGGTCTTGTACAGCCAGGATACTTCATTGCAGCGCTATCTTCTGAATGGCGCAGAATTGGATCGACGTTTGGTATTGCAAAACTGGCAGCAGATTCTGGAGCAGTTTCCAGAGTATCAGGAACTGGTTCTGATTAATGCGGACAAATACGAGTCCGTGCGGATGGTTCAGACGGCTGTCCCCAACAAACACCCGGAAGATTATTCCCGACTGCTGGATCTTGCCCGGGCTCACCCCGGAACCAGTATTCATGAAATTGTCTATCACGAAGATTTTCAAACCTACAGTCTGGTGATTTACCGTGCATTGAGCAGCTCAGCGCTGTTAAAACACGCACCTGTTTTGCGCTTGTCGGTGAATTTAAACTGGATTCAAGACATCATGTCGGAGCCCCCATTCAGTCAGGATACTTATGTTTTTCTGGTTGAATCTCACTTGGGGGAAGTGATGAGTGATCCCCGGCAGCGGGATGCGATCCTGTTCCTGATGTCGAGCAGCTATGGCAGTGTGGCCGAGTTTTCCAGACATAAGCCGGCTCGGCGGCAACTGCAGGTCGCAGATCAGCGCTATTTTCTTGACCATCGTCCCCTGATTAACCGTTGGCAGCTCTATATTTCCGTACCGAACCACGCCATCAGCTCACGTTACGATGTCTTTGCAATTGAATTGATACTGGTTATTGCGATTACCGGTATTTCAATCGGGCTGATTCTTTATCTGCTATTCAACCGTTTGGTTCTCATTCCCCTAAATGCGCTCACCTCGCAAACCAACAGGGTATTGGATGATTCGGCGGAGTTGATCGAGCTGGTTCCCCGCAGGGATGAAATCGGACACTTACAGGACGCGTTCGTTGAATTACGGCAAAAGGTTCGTCAAAACACCCGTGACTTACAGGTGCAAGCGACCACTGACTCGCTGACCGGATTACCCAATCGTTTGGCCTTGATGGATATTCTGCAATCTGCAATCCATGTTCCGAAAGGTATACGAAGCCGGCTGGCACTGATGTTTATCGACCTCGACGGGTTCAAGCAAGTTAATGATGTGATGGGACATGAAACGGGCGATTTGCTCTTGAAGGAAGTCACCCAGCGTCTGCTTTGTATCAAAACCGCTCATCAGCCCCCCAGGCTCTTGAGTGTTGCCCGGCTTGGTGGTGATGAATTCACTGTGGTGTTGGAGCTACAGGATGAAACCCTGGCGGATGAAGTGACCACCATTGCGCATGTGGCAGACAGTATCATCGACCAGTTACGGTCGGGCTTTTTGCTGGAAGAACGCGAAGCCTTCGTCGGGGCCAGTGTCGGGATCGCTTTGTATCCGGATGATGCAGACAATATTCCGGATCTGCTTAAATATGCAGATATCGCGATGTATGAAGCAAAAAGTTTGGGCAAAATGCGCTACGAGTTTTTCCAGCCCAAAATGGCGGCCAGTCAAAAAGCCCAGTTGGATCTCGAAAATGTGATTAGCCATGCCCTCGAACATGATGAATTTGAAGTGGTCTTTCAGCCAAAGATTGATATTAAAGGGGGTAAAGTCGCCGGATTTGAAGCATTGGCGCGACTGAACTCCAGTAAAATGGGATGGGTGGGTCCCCATGAGTTTATTCCTGCAGCGGAAGAAAAAGGGCTCATTGATTACATCACGCTATTGGTTTGTGAGCGGTCATGTGCATTCATTAACGCCATGGGCGAAGTACCGGATGATTTCAAAATTTCGATCAACATATCACCGATTCAAATCGCGGATTCCCGGTTATTCCGGGAATTGCAAAGCATGATATCCAAGGCTGAGGTGCCCTATAAACATATTGAATATGAAGTGACAGAGAATTCATTGATCAAAAATGAAGAGAAAAGCCGTCGGCAGTTGGACATTCAGCGCTCACTCGGCTTTTCAACAGCGCTTGATGATTTCGGCGTGGGGTATTCTTCCCTGGGCCACTTAAAACGTTTTTCATTTTGTACCCTCAAAATTGATCGTATTTTTGTCGATGATGTCCATCATGACGGGGTCAGTAAAGTCATATTGAAAGCGATTATCGAAATGGCCAATTCGCTGAACATGACTGTGGTTGCCGAGGGGGTGGAAACGGTCGACCAGCTCGACACCATGCTGGATCTGGGCATTGATCATGTGCAAGGTTATCTGTTCTCGAAACCGCTTGCGGCACAGGTAGCATTGGACTTTCTTGCGCACTTTGCTTATCCCTCAGAATTACAGGCATTGGGCGCGTCAGCGCATCGTTAAGAGGGGCTGAAGCGAATAATCAGGGGTGGATTTTTTGTTTTCGGCAGTGTTTAATGGTGCTGTTCAGTTTTGCTATGAACGTGCCGTAATTGCCTCGCTTGTCTTTGCCAGAACTCGCTCAGTATCAGAATACATGCTGATATTCTGACCGCTACTATGAGGGCTGTCGTTTGTAATAACGATCTGGTTTGCCTTCATATCTAACTTCTATTGGTATTAAGTAAAAGGATATCTTGTTATGCCCCGTTTACAGGAATTAAAGCGCTATATTGCCCTGATTACCTCATTCGCTATTTTCTTTCTCGGTCTGCAATCCTCTGTAGTTCGTGCGGCGATGGTCTCAACCGAGAGCCAATTGGTGCAGGTGCAACAGCAAGTCGATCTGAAGGAAATACAGGAAACGGTTGCCAGCGATGAAGCCCGTAAGCTATTGAGCGACTGGGGCCTGTCCCCGGAACAGGTTGATCAGCGTGTGGCTAAAATGACACCGGCGGAAGTGGCTGAGTTTAATGCAAAATTGAATGACATGCCGGCAGGTGGGACCAGTGTTATTGGTGTTGTGTTATTTATTTTCCTGGTTCTGATCGTGCTTGATTTGTTGGGAACGACCAATATATTCCCGGTCATCAAACCCATAGATCAGTATTAATCTAACTTGCATCGGTACTGTTGCTCGATATGGATACAGTCGCCAGATATCAGAGACAATGGTAAGCCAAGCATGTGGGTGCAAAAACGTTTAGCCGTGCTAATCATGGTAATCCTGTTTGGTGTGAGCGGATGTGCCATTATGGGGCCCTCCGCCGAGCAGGCCGCTGCTCAATGGCGCGCGGTTTTATCCAAGCACAGGGTCGAGCTGGATTCGGTTCCATTTTTCCCCCAGGAACAGTTCCAGTGCGGTCCTGCTGCGCTGGCCACAGTTCTGGCCTACCGCGGTGTTGACGTAAATCCGAAAGCTCTTGTAGATGCGGTTTATACTCCCGGCAAGGAGGGCAGTTTCCCGCTTGATATGGTTGCCACTGCGCGGGATTTTGGTTTTCTGGTCTACCCGCTTGAGGGTAATTTGGCAAACCTGCTCCGGGAGGTAGCGGCAAATAACCCCGTGCTGGTGTTGCAAAATCTTGGTTTCAGCTGGTATCCACAGTGGCACTACGCTGTCGTCGTCGGGTATGACCTGGAGCGGATGGTCGTGTGGCTGCGCTCAGGTGTGGAACGTCGACAGGAAATGACCTTCTCCCTGTTTCAGCGTACCTGGCGCAATGCCGACAACTGGGCGCAGGTCGTGGCACCTCCTGAGACGATGCCCACTACCGCGGATTTGCCGGGCTATATTCGTGCCGCCCAGGACTTGTTAACATCCGGGCACTCAGCTGCGCTTAACGCCTTTTTGGCGGCAACCAAGCGGTGGCCGGCATCAACATTATCCTGGTTGAGTCTGGGTAACGCAGCGTATCAAATGTCGGATCACTCAACTGCGGCGAAAGCATTTTCCGAACATGTCCATCTGCAACCTGAAAATCCGGATGGCTGGAACAATCTAGCCTACAGTCTTCAGCAATTACATTGCCCGACGGCACTCGAGGCCATAGCCTGTGCGGTAAAGCTGGCACCAGGAAATCTGAATGTGTTGAATTCCCAACGGGAACTCAAGCAGCAGGTTGCTCAGAAATCAGCGACTGACGGCATGATTGACCGCACGTTCACTCCATCACAGTGCGCCATTCCGGCGTGCCCGGCCTTGCTCTGATTCTTCGGTATTCTTGCAAAATATACACAACACCCCCTAATATCAGGGAACTTTCCGGTTTTTTTGCATCTAATGCAAAGAGCCTGCATCTATTTTTTCAATAAACGCTTTTTAGGATGTAATGCATGCAAAGCGATGTACAAGAATACTATGGTAAGACACTCACCGGGTCGGAAGACCTGCAAACTAATGCCTGCTGTACCGCCAGTGAGCCGCCCGCGCACCTGAAAGAAATTCTGTGCAAGATTCATGATGAGGTGATGGCGAAATATTATGGCTGTGGCCTGATTGCGCCAGACGAGTTAAAAGGTACCCATATTCTGGACTTGGGCAGTGGTGCTGGCCGGGATTGCTACGTGCTTAGTGCCATGGTCGGAGAGCAGGGGTCGGTTACCGGTGTCGATATGACGGATGAGCAGTTGGCGGTGGCCAATGCGCATCTGGATTACCATCGTGAGGCATTCGGTTATGCCAAGTCCAATGTTCGATTTGTCAAAGGTTACCTGGAACAGCTGCATGAGCTGGATCTGGCCGAAAACCACTTCGATATCATTGTTTCTAACTGCGTGCTTAACCTGTGCACGGACAAAGCTGCGGTATTACGCCATGCCTATAATTTGTTAAAGCCGGGCGGGGAGTTGTACTTTTCTGATGTTTATGCAGCACGCCGTATTCCACCCGAGCTTGCCAAAGACCCCGTTTTATATGGCGAGTGTTTAAGTGGCGCGCTGTACTGGAATGATTTCCTGGCGTTGGCGAAGCAGGCTGGATTTGCAGACCCCCGTTTAGTTGAAGATCGACCCCTGACGATCGAGAACGCTAAAATACAGGAAAGATTGGGTAATCTGGAGTTTTATTCTGCGACTTACCGCCTGTTTAAGCTGGATGCACTTGAGCCAGCGTGTGAGGATTACGGACAGGCTGTGCGCTATAAGGGAACGATTGCATCTGCACCCAACGGTTTTTTGTTGGACAAGCATCATTATATCGAGACCGGGCGTGTTTTCCCGGTCTGCGGCAACACCTATCGGATGCTGAAGGATACCCGTTTCAAGTCTCATTTCGAATTTTACGGTGATTGGTCCACACACTATGGAATATTTGATGGTTGTGGCACCAGCATACCTTTTGATGCGGACTGGGAAACGGGCCATGACGGCGGTGGCTGCTGTTGATCTGCAGGGTTGTGGCTAACAGGATTGAGTGATTCAAGAGAGGCACGCTTATGAAGCAAAAACTGTTGTTTTTATGCACCGGAAATTCCTGCCGGAGTCAGATGGCTGAAGCCTGGGGGAAAACTCTGTTGGCAGAGCAATACGAGTGTTATTCCGCCGGTATTGTCGCCCATGGAATGAACCCTAATGTTCAGCAGGTGATGTCTGAAGTGGGCGTGTCTCTGGACGGGCATTATTCGAAAACATTAGAGGATCTCAAGGATCCTGCAGGCCACAACATGGGGCTGGCGTTCGACTACATCGTCACCGTATGTGACAATGCCGCGGAAAGCTGCCCGGTTTTACCGAACAGTGTAATTCATATTCACCACCCCTTCCCGGATCCCCCCCGGCTGGCAAAAGAAGCCGATAATGACGAGTCCCGGCTGGATTGCTATCGGCAGGTACGGGACCAGATTCGAGATTGGTTGAAGACGTCGCCGCTGTTGATGACCTCCTGAACCGGTAGACTGACTGTTTGTTCGACTATGGTATTTTACTAAAGTTTGCAACATCCCGCCCTAATCGAGGGGATGTTGCATCTGCGATTAACAAGCCGTGGCTAGCAGGCAACGGCTTGTTGGTGCTCCGCCAGGTATTGATTGGCTGCACAAAGCAAGGCATTGATGGAGGCGGTCATAATATCTTCATGAATTGCGGCACCACAATACAACTCCCCCGCGATACGAGCCTGCACATAGGCGATCGCATCCGCTTCTGTGCCGCTGGTACCATCTTTAATTGCGTGCTCAGAGTATTCCTGAACTACAATGTCAATGCCGAACTGCTGTTTCAGACCGTTTGCCAGAGCATCCAGACTGCCGTGACCGATACCATTCAGCTCGTTCATTTGGCCATCAATGAAAAGCTGGGCGTGTAACTCATCATGGGTCGTGCGTTTAACTTCAAAGGCACCAATGCAGACGGGCGCATTGTGATTGACATAGCGTTGATCAAACAGCTGTCGAATTTGTGCGCCGGTGACTTCTCCACCGGATACCTCTGCAGCCTGTTGTACCATCGGGCTAAAGTCGATCTGTAACCAGCGGGGCAAAGCCAGCCCGTAATCCCGTTCCAGCATGTAAGCCACCCCGCCTTTGCCTGACTGGCTATTGACCCGGATAACTTCTTGATAACTCCGCCCGATATCCGCTGGATCAATCGGCAGGTAGGCGACGTTCCAGGCATCGCCTGTTTTGCGCTTGGCCAGACATTTCTTGATTGCATCCTGATGGCTACCGGAAAATGCCGTGTAGACCAATTCCCCTGCGTAGGGGTGTCTCGGGTGCACGGGCAGTTGCGTACATTCCCGCACGACCCGGATAATTTCATCCATATCACCCAGCTGCAATTCCGGGTCGATACCCTGGCTGTACAAGTTCATCGCCATCGTGATGATATCCATGTTACCGGTACGTTCACCATTCCCCATTAATGTACCTTCGACCCGGTCTGCGCCGGCCATCACGGCGAGTTCTGCCGCCGCCACAGCACAGCCCCGGTCATTGTGTGTGTGCACACTTAAGATAATGGCCTCGCGCCGTTCAACCTGGCGGTTAAACCACTCGATTTGGTCGGCGAAAATATTGGGCGTGGCCATTTCGACGGTGGCGGGCAAATTAATAATTACCGGGTTTTGTTTTGTGGGTTGCCAAATGGCTGTAACGGCATTGACGACGTCAACGGCGTAGTCCAGTTCGGTTCCCGTGAAACTCTCCGGAGAATACTGAAACACCCATTCTGTCTCCGGATACCGTGCCGCCTGTTCCTGTACTTTTTGTGCGCCCCGGATCGCAATATTTTTGATGCCCTCACGATCCATTTCAAAAACCTGTTGCCGTTGCACCGTCGAAGTCGAGTTGTACACATGGACGACTGCGCGATGCACACCACGAAGCGCGTCGAAAGTCCGTTCAATCAGTTCCGGACGTGCCTGGGTCAGTACCTGAATCGTGACGTCTTCGGGGATTTGTTCTGCCTCAATCAGCCAGCGCACAAAATCAAAATCCGGTTGAGATGCGGCCGGAAAGCCGACCTCGATCTCCTTGAAACCAATTTTAACCAACAGACTGAACATGAGCTTTTTCTGGGTGACCGACATGGGTTCGATAAGCGCCTGGTTCCCATCACGTAAGTCCACGCTGCACCACAGTGGCGCTGCAGTGATTTCCTGATCAGGCCACTGACGATCTGGCAGTGAAACTTTCGGAAACGGACGATACTTTTCGTGAGTGAAATTGGAAGTCTGGTTCGCATTATCTTGGTCAGATTGCATGTTGGTCATCCTTTTGGGTTTATTATTGCGTTCCCCGGGTGAGGGACTTGCTCGATACGGAAGACAGTATATCGTCAGTGATGCGCAATTAAATTGCGAAAATGGCTATGAGTTTGGTATTTTGGCAATAAATATCTAATTATGCTCATATTTGGAGTGTATTATGCTAATTAATTCTATTTGTATAGTGTGTATCACTTTTAATGGACTGGTGTGATGATGAAACTGGACAAGTTAGATCGACGGATTCTCAGTGTGCTGCAAAAGAATGGAAATATCAGCAATCTCGAACTCGCTGAAAAAGTGGGCCTGTCCCCCTCTCCTTGTTCAAGACGGGTCAAGCAGCTGGAAGACAACGGTATCATCAGCCGCTACGTCACATTGCTGGATCCGGCTAAACTGGATTTGAAGCTAACCGCGATTATTCAAATCAGCATGGACCGGCATACGCCGGATCGGTTCGAAAACTTCGAGGCGGAACTGGAATCGTACCCGGAAGTGATGTCCTGCTCCCTGATCACGGGTCAGGCAGCGGACTATCTGGTGGAGGTCTTGGTTCCCGATATGGAGCATTATCAAGAGTTTTTATTGGGCCGCCTGACCCGGATTCCGGGCGTCACCGGGGTTCATTCCAGCTTTGTACTGCGTAAAATTATCGATAGAACGGAAATTCCCCTGACTTACTTAGGGTGAGCGGTGCGCAACAGTATCATTGATTTTACCCCAGACGACTCGGGTTCGCGTTCCAGATTGAATATAGCCGGTGGCGTCCAGATACGGGGTCATCAAGCTTGCGATATCCCGGTCAAACGACTGCGCATCAGCTGCTGTCATGTTGTCCCGGCTGAGTCCAAAGCGGCTGTGCAGCTGTTCAATGAATTCCGTTAGTGTTTGGCTGAGTGGCTCTGCGGATGTCATTTTGTCACCCGTGGGATGAAAGTAACGCTGCTGTGTGATTAATTCAACGAGATCGTACGAGATATAGTCGTCGCAGGTGTGGTATCGGGTAACGATATCGTTGAGCTCATCGCGCCAGGGTTCTCGAGCAGGGTGGCGGGAGAGTAAGGCCAATCTACCGCAGGGGTCAATGATTTCCGCGAAGCGGGGGAAAACTTGATCCCACGGCATCCAGTGTAAACTTTCTCCCGCAGTGATCAGACCATAGGGTCCTTGAAGCGGGGCATCTTCGATGGAAGCGGTAATCCAGTTCAAATTCGGTTGCATTCCACCGGGTCGCTGTTGACCCATTTGAATGAGCGTATCTGACATATCCACTGCATCCACGGGACAGCGTTCAGCCAGGGGGATGCTCAGGTCACCGGGACCACAGCCAACATCCAGCGCCGTTGGTGCGGATGGGGGCAGCAGCGATTCCAGAATATCGAGAGCGGCTTGAGTGTAGTGTGCACGATGTGAATAGGCAGAACGCGTTGCCGGGTTGGAGAATTCCCAGGCGTTTTCAGTTGTCAGAAAGTCTGGCTTTTCGACCAGGGGACTTGGGGGACGGGATCGATCTTCGGACATGGGTGACTCCGTTTGGTTGATTTCACCCACGGGAACGCGAGGTTTCGCGAACCCGTGGCCTTACTAAGTCAAGCCGTCCAGGAAATGTATTGTCGTTTTGGCCTTGCCTCAGGCGTTTTGACTCACCTCATGATAGGCCCATTCCAGCCAAGGCATCAATGCTTCAACATCACTGGCCTCGACTGTGCTGCCACACCAGATTCGAATGCCGGCAGGCGCATCCCGGTAGGAACCGATGTCATAGGCGACTTGTTCGCTTTCCAGTAATTTTGTCATCGTTTTTACTTTGTCGTCCGGCAAGTCAAGGCTCAGACAAACACTGGTATTGGAACGTGTTGCTTCATTTGCCGCAAGGAACGAAATCCATGGCTTTTGAGCGACAAACTCTTCAATGACGGCCAGATTCTGTTTAGATTTGGCGATACAGGCGTTCGCCCCGCCAAGCGTATCGACCCAGTTCAAGGCATCCAGATAGTCGGCAACACACAGCATGGATGGCGTGTTGATCGTTTCGCCGACAAATATGCCATCAATCAGTTTTCCACCTTTGGTCATGCGGAATATCTTTGGCATGGGCCACGGTGGTGTATAGCTTTCCAGACGTTCTACCGCTCTCGGGCTGAGAATCAGCATTCCGTGAGCCCCTTCGCCCCCGAGAACCTTCTGCCAGCTGAAGGTAATCACATCAAGCTTGTCCCATGGCATTTCCATGGCAAATACAGCAGAGGTTGCATCACAAATGGTTAACCCGGTGCGCTGGTCGCTAATCCAGTCCGCATTGGGTACTTTTACTCCAGAGGTGGTGCCATTCCAGGTGAAGACCACATCATGGTCGGGGTTAGCCTGGCTCAAGTCCGGCAGGTGGCCGTAGTCTGCTTCATAGGTTTGGACATTGTCCAGTTTTAACTGCTTGACGATGTCGGTCACCCAGGTTTTGCCAAAGGACTCCCAAGCAAAAATATCAACGGGGCGTGCGCCAAGCATAGACCACATTGTCATTTCCATGGCCCCCGTGTCCGAGGCCGGTACAACGCCGACACGATAGCCTTCGGGCAGACCGAGAAGCCGGGCCGTATCCTCGCAGGCCTTGCGAAGCGCTTTTTTGCCCAGGGAAGAGCGGTGCGAGCGACCCAGAGTTTCGATATCAAGCTGATTGACTTGATAGCCGGGACGTTTACTGCATGGGCCTGAGGAGAAGTTGGGGTTGGACGGTTTAATGTTGGGAGCCATAGGTTTTATCATCATCAAATCGGATAGGGTAATGAACTGCGTGGAATGTAGATGATTCAGGCCCGGTCGTCAACAGACTGAGCTGAGGGACCGTTTTCCCTGGATATGAATTTTTCGATAGCATCATCAGTTTTGCGGGTTGCGCCCCGTCCCCCTTTGATCCAGTCAAAGGGGGACGATTGCGAATTCACGGGTTTCTGGATGCGCGCTAACAATTAAGTGTGCGAAGAAACGACAGGTTTGTGAAACGACGGTCGCAAGGGATGCTGGTTTTTTCAGGGGGTCTCAACCTGACTAACCATGTACCCGACCGCCAAACGAATTTCAGCATCACTCAGATTGGCATTACCACCCCGGGCCGGCATCATGTTGAAACCGTTGGATGCATGCTCTACCAGCGTATCCATCCCTTGCGCAATGCGAGGGCTCCAGGCTTTGTGGTTGCCGATCATCGGCGCTCCATTGATGCCCTGACCATGGCACACGAAACAGTTGGCTTTCACAATGTCCTGACCCTGCTTTAACTCCGGGCTTAGTTTTGGGGGCTCAGGTTCGGAGTCGGAGCAGGCCGTTATGCCCATCGTCAGTGCAGCGATTGAAACTAATGTTTGGATTCGGGTCATAGCGTGTTTCCTACTCCATCGTTTTACCGGATTTTAAGTACAAGCTGCTAAATACATGCCAAGCGAAGGCGCTAACTCGAGGGGAGCGACAATAAATACTGGCGAGTCACGCAATAATTGGCTAATTCTAAATATGGTCAGATTTTCCTGCTGCCCATTAGGCGTTGGTGCATTGGGGTGCCAAGCCTGTCACCGGAGTGCGATCATGGTTGAGACGGCAATGCCCAGACTGGAATGGATTATTCATCAGGTGCACCAGGCACAACAGATTTATGCGTCGAATCGAAATGAGCACGATGCCTTCTGTACACTACTGGGTTCGATACTGCGTGACGTCACTGGCATGGACGGTGGCTTTATCGCAGAGTTAACCGGCCCGTTTCAGGATGGGATCTATAAAATCAAATGCCAGGGCATTATTCCCTCTGTTAAGAACAATTCCGCGCGGGTTGCGTCTCACCAAGATTATTTTCAGCCGATCCTGAGCAAAAAGAATACAGGACATCTGCCCGTTTGGGACATCAAGCCTGAGACGGTTTGCTGGAAAACCATCCTGCACAGTCAATTGCCATACGCTACCTGGGCGACAGCAACGGAGCTGGGTTTCCCTTCGGATCTGAATGTACCTGAAGAAGTAACCGGATGGCGAGTCGAACCCATTCTGACGGGGGCTCAAATCGTCGGTATTGTGTGTCTCTGGGGGAATAATAAGCGGGAAGATGAATTTCCCGACAAAATGATGGCGATGATGTTGTCCACAGTCGCGTTGATTCAGATGGATGTGCGTGATCGCCGGAATATGGAAGAGGCCAGTTTGATGCTGGCCAAGGCAAATTTACGCCTTGCCTTTCAGCGCTCGGCTCTGGACGAACATGCGATTGTTTCCCTGACGGATAAAGCGGGTGTGATCACCTATGTCAATAAAAAATTCTGTGAGATCAGTGGCTATACAGAGCGTGAGCTCATCGGCAAAAAACACAACATTATAAACTCCGGGCACCACAGCAGCGCTTTTTTTACCCGGATGTGGGCGAAAATCAGTTCCGGAGATTGTTGGCAGGGTGAAATCTGTAATGTGCGCAAGGATGGAGAATTGTATTGGGTTGCCACAACCATTGTCCCGAATGTTGAGCCGGGGCGCGGGATTATTGAATATATTTCGATTCGTACCGATATTACCCAGCTGAAACTGATGGAGCAAAAGCTGAGTCGTGAATCGAGCCTGCTGCGTGCAGTGGTGGACTCCATCGTGGATGGCATTGTTGCCTGCGATTCAGATGGCCGGGCTTCGTTTGCAAACCCCGCTGCTCAGCGTATGCTCGGCATGTTGGGTTCGGACACTGCTGCGGAAGCCTGGGCGCAGTCCAAATATCTGTTTTACCCGGAAAGTGACCGGGCTTTGAGCGGCTCTGATGGGCCCTTGGCAAAGGTGTTCTCCGGTGAGGAGCAGGTTTCAGCCTTTCATGTGGTTCGTGTACCGGGGACTGAAGAAAAACTGGTTCGAAGTGCGGGTCGTGTCTTACGGGATGAACACCGTCATGTCATTGGCGGTCTGTTAACCATCCATGATATGACCGCCAAGCGTCGCTCCGAGGAAATCATCGTCAATATAGCCCAGGCGTTGTCAGCGTCCCCCCATGATGCATTTTTCGAAACGCTGGTGGCTTCAATCGGTTCCCAGCTCAATATAGATTATGTATTAATCGGCACTTATGATTCAGACTTGGGCAAGGTCAGTGTCCTGGCCAGCACATTGCCGGGAGACTGCGCGGCCCTCAGCTATTCCATCGCCGATACGCCCTGTGAGCTGGTCGTGGGGATTGAGGGCCAACCGGGAACACCGGGTTCCGTGTTGATTAGTCGGGATGTCATGCGCCGATTTCCGAAAGATCAGGATTTGGTGGATCTTGAAATCGAGGCGTACATTGGGGCACCGATTATCCAGCAATCCGGCGGCGCATTGGGGGTTTTAGCGGCCTTGTACCGAAGGCCGATAGAGCATGGAGCAATCGAGAAAACCATACTGGAAGTTTATGCGGGTATCGCGGCTCGGGAGTTGGAGCGACGGCAATACGAAAAGGAGCAGCAAGCATTGCAGCAACAGCTCCTTGTTTCTCAAAAAATGGAAGCGATGGGCCAGTTGAGTGGCGGTATCGCCCATGATTTCAATAATCTGCTGGGGATCATTCTGGGGAATCTGGATCTGCTCGAAGCGAAAGTTGAAACTGAACAAACCCGGAAGTACATCGAGAAAGCCATTAAAGCATGCGAACGGGGTAGTGAAATGACGCGTCGCTTGTTAGCGCTTTCCAAACGACGTGACTCGGGGCCGGCGGCACCGCTGGATCTGAATAATTCAATTCATCAGGTTTTTGATTTATTACAAAAATCCCTGACCGGCAGTATTGTCACCGAGTTGTTGTTAGATGACGCATTGTGGCTGGTGGAGATTCGCCCCGGTGAATTGGAGAACATATTAATTAACCTGGCCATTAACTCTCGGGATGCTATGCCCATGGGGGGGACTATCACGCTCAGTTCCATGAATATTGTGTTGGACGAGTTTAATGCACAGTCGCTTCCACTGGCTCCAGGGTATTATGTTTACCTTGAATTCGCCGATAGCGGGGAGGGGATTTCCAACGAACATCTGGCCCACATATTCGAGCCATTTTATACAACCAAAAGTGCAGGGGGGGGCACCGGGCTTGGCTTGGCGATGGTTTTTATGACCGTAAAGCAGCGCGGTGGTTATGTTTCAGCAACATCGCAATTGGGTTGCGGTACCACTTTCAGTATCTGGTTTCCTGCTGTGACGAAACCGGATCTCGCCGCAACGACGCCAGTCTCCGCAACTGCGGAAACGGCATTGGTGGGAAAATTGATTTTGATTGTCGATGATGAGGAAGAAATTCGCACGATGTTGTCGACTATTTTGAGTCAGGCGGGTTGCCAGGTGGTTGCGGTGCAGGATTTCGTAGATGCTGAGCTGGCGTTACGGAAACATGACTTTGATCTGATTATCACCGACGTGATTCTACCCGGTTCGCAAGATGGTATCTCCTGGGCACGTCAAGTGGGTGAGCAGCGTAAGTCCGTCAAAATCATCCTGATGAGTGGCTATAATGCCGCCTTTTACGATGAGCAGCAGTTAAAAGCGCTGGAATTTCCCTACCTTACAAAACCTTTTCGCCGTAGAGATGTTCTGCAGCAAATCCAGAACGCCTTGTATTCTGTCCCGAATACATCGCCTCCGGTTCCAGGCAAATAGCCGTCGATTGCAAATTCGGCTCGTCGGTTTCAGGTAGCTGAGTGTTAATCGTGTCAAATTTTGCACGATTACTGTACGGATATGGATCGCAAACGCTATTTTTTATTAACGTGATAGAATATCATCTTTTCTGATAGCCAATATCACTGTGCAGAACATTGCTAAGGCACTCACACGATGAACAGGGGAAGGAAACGTGACAGATTCCAATTCTATCAGCAGGCTTGCGAAAGGGGATATACACTTGGAATCCACGGCCTTCAGTGAGCAGGCGCAGGTTCAGCCCCGAAGGTTGTGGCGTAACTGGTCACGCTCGCAAAGTTGTCAGCCGCGGGCCTTTTGGGTTCCGACCGATGAACATGAGTTGTCAAACCAGCTGACCCGAGACAAGAGACCGGTTCGAGTCGTTGGTGCCGGTCACTCCTTCAGCCCCTTGGTGCCTACGGACAATATTATTCTCAATATGGCCTGTTTCCGAGGGCTGGTGAGCGTTGACCATGGCCGCCAGATCGTAACGGTTAAAGCAGGAACGCCCCTCTCACAATTAACAACCTGGCTCTTTGAGCATGGCTTGGCTCTGCATAATCAGGGGGATATTGATACGCAAACTATTGCCGGGGCAGTGAGTACCGGCACACACGGGACTGGCATTACACTGGGGTGCTTGTCGGAAGCGGTCGTTGGTCTTCGACTTGTCACGGCACAGGGAGACATTCTGAATTGCTCTGAAATAGAGAATTCGGCGCTTTTCCGTGCAGCAAAAGTGTCCTTGGGTTCACTTGGAATTTTCACTGAGCTCAGGTTACAGGTCGTACCCGCTTATCGTTTGAAAGAACACGTTCAGCTTGTCCCGTTGTCCGATTTGATTGAACAGATTGATAGCTTGAAAACCCAGCATCGCCATGTGGAGTTTTTTGCATTTCCGTTTGCTGATATTGCAATTCTGAAGACCCTGGATTTTAGCTCGGATGCAATTACAGCCTTGGAGGATAAATCTCTCTCGGAAAACGCCATATTACGTATGGCGTGTGAGGCAAGTCGCTGGATGCCCAAATTAAATCCCCGAATTCAGAAACTGGTCGGGCGGTTTGTAAAGGATGAGCAACGGGTTGGTTACGCGCACCAGATTTTTCCCAGCCCCCGGAATGTCCGGTTCAATGAAATGGAATATCAAGTGGCTGCGGTTGATGGCCCGAGTTGCCTTGAGCAGATTATACAGATAATGCAGAGTCGAAAGTTTAATGTATTTTTTCCGATTGAGTACCGTTATGTCGCTGGGGATCAAACGCCATTAAGTCCGTTTTATGGCGGTGATAAAGCTTCAATATCTGTTCACCAATATTACAAGCAGGACTACCACCCACTTTTTGCAGCAATAGAACCAATTTTTCACCGCTACAAGGGCCGACCCCATTGGGGCAAGTTGCACTCTCTGGATAGCACACAGCTCCGCGCGCGATACCCGGAGTGGGATACTTTTATGTCGTTCAGAAATCTTATGGATCCCGATTGCAGACTACTGAATCCGTATTCCAAGCGATTGCTGCTCGGGTAAAGATAGCTTTCGAGGGTGTTACTGATGGATGCTTACTATCACCGCTTGAATGAAACGCTCAAACGCGGCGGGATTGCAACCCCGGTTATCGTGCTTGATCTTGATCGGTTAGACCATAACATAGCAGAATTGCGCGCCACGATTCCGCACGCCAAAGCGTTTCGGCTGGTGGCAAAGTCACTGCCATCAATACCTTTGCTTGATTACATATCCAGTCAGATGCGTGAGCTGAGGCTAATGTGTTTTCATCTGCCCTTTTTAATCGCTGCGGTAAAACGCTGGCCCTCAGTGAATATAATGCTGGGTAAACCCTTACCGGTGAGTGCTGCTGTCCAGTTCTACCGGGCGCTTTCCCGTGTTCAGGAGGGGGCTGGTGTAACCTGGTTAGTTGATACGCCCCAACGGCTTCTAGAATACCTTGATATGTCCAAGGGCTTGGAACTCAGTAAGAAGGGGTTGCAGCCGTTAAATATCGCGCTCGAAATTGATGTCGGATTGCATCGCGGGGGGGTCAGCAATCTGGAGGAATTAGACCTGTTCCTGGACATTCTGGAACAGAATCCAGTTCATCTGCAGCTCACCGGGCTCATGGGGTATGATGCCCATGTGGGAAAATTACCGGGCTGGCTGGAGTCTGCGAATCGTAGTTTTGCTCGCTCACAGCAGCAATATCGTCAGTTTGTACAACATATCACTCAGCGATTTCCGGGATTGGATGAAAATTCACTTACGCTAAACGGTGCCGGGAGTCCGACACTTCATTTGCACAATGAGTGCGCTATTACCAATGATCTTGCTGCAGGGTCGGTACTGGTGAAACCTGGCGACTTTGATCTACCCGCTTTGAAGGCCTATGTGCCTGCAATTTTTGTCGCTACGCCGGTTCTGAAAATACTGCCCGGGCTCAATCTACCGGGGCCTGGATGGTTCAGCCGATTTGCTGATCACCTGCCCTTGTCGACGCGGAATACGCTGTTTAGTTATGGGGGAAATTGGCTGGCGGATCCTTGTTGGCCGCCCGGTGTAAAACCTAATCCTTTGATAGGGACGAGCAGTAATCAGCAGTATTGGAACTGTCCTGAAACAGCCATTCAAGTTGATGATTTTCTGTTTCTGCGTCCGCAGCAGAGTGAAGCGGTAATGCTTCAGTTTGGTGATTTGGTTGTGGTGCGTGGGGGGCAGCTGGTTGATTATTGGCCGGTATTCAGTAATCGGGTGAATCATCAAAATAAAAAGCAGGCCGGCAGGACAATTGCCTCTGTCGGCCGATAGATAAACCGGTTATTGCCAGTCCTGCAAGTCGTATTTGTCGAGTATTGCTTTTAGCTTGCCACTGGCTCTTAATGTCTTTAGCCCCTCTGAAAATAGTTTTGCATAGATTTCTGAGCTGGGCTTAGCCGGTCGGAGGACCGGGGTTTCTACCAGTATGGTTCAGTTAATGCTGTTGGCAAAACTTATCCGACTTGAACTGAGGTGGTGGAGGAACTCAGAGAGAATCGTAAAGGCTTGAAATCAACGCTTCTGCACAAGGCCCGGTATCCTGGATGGCGTGAACGTAGTTGCAGCAGTAGCCAAAACCGAGTTGGTTCTCCGGGTCGGCAAAGCCCATCGGACCGCCGAGGCCTGGATGGCCAAAGCTGCTGCGATTGGTGCCAATCTTGAAGTAAGGATTGTTGAGCATGAAACCTGTGCCATAGCGGAAGTCACGTTCAGTAATGGCTTCACAGGCATCCCATTGTTCCCGGATTGCATCATTCAATACTTCTGAGCCAATGATATGGTGGCCATTATGGCTGCCACCCTTAGAGAGGATACCGTAAATAGCCGCCAGAGCCCGGGCATTGCTGTGGCCGTTGCCTGAGGCAAATTCATAACTTCGGAATTGCGGATCCTGGAAGAAGTTGTGGGATTTTGGCATGGGGCGCCAAGCCTCATACATTAATGTGCCGGGCTTTTGCATTTTTAACAGGCTGGGAACACCTTCAGCAATGGAGATATCAGCACAGCGGTTGATTTGTTCCTCATTCATGCCCAGATAAAATTCGATGCCGAGCGGGCCCAGTAAATCCTCCCGTAAAAAGGCCCCCAGAGTTTTTCCTGTGACCTTCAGCATTATCTTCTGGCACAGGGGGCCGTGGGTGAAGGAGTGGTAACAGGGTTGAGTCCAGGGTTTCCAGCGCGGGGTTTGCACTTCCAGTGCGGCTTCAATCACCCCAGGGTAGTACAGGGATCCTTCGGGAGCTTTTTCCGCGACCGGCAGGCCGGCCATTTGCGCCAGAACACAGCGGATACTGATGTCCTCCTTGCCAAATTGACCGAATGCAGGCCAGTATTTGGCAACCGGATCGTCAACAGAAATCAGGCCACGATCTGCCAGTGCGAGTATGGCCAATGACGCAATTGCCTTAGTCGCTGACATGACACAGACCAGCGTATCCTCTTGCCAAGGGCGGGTTTTTTGACCATCACAGAATCCTCCCCACAAGTCGACGACGCGCTCTCCGTTCAAGGTAACGGACACCGCTGCACCAATTTCACCCCTTGTACTCAGGTTCTCGATAAACGCCTCTTTAACTGCGGAGAACTGTGGCTTACATGTTCCTGCCACTAAATTATTCGTTATTTTTGTGTTGGAATCCAATCGTATACCATCCCTTGCTTAGTGGATTTTTTTAAGGTGTGTATATAGATTAGACTAAATTTGTAACCTCTCCATAATAAATTGTTGCATCCGATCCTGGGCCTGTTATTCGCCGATATCCTCGTTCCATAATGTAGGTGAATTGTGGATGAATTCCTCCATGAGCTTGATACAGGTTGGGTCCTGCAACACCGAAAGTTCGACACCACGTGATTCCAGCAGGCTTTCGTCGCCCATAAAGGTCTGATTTTCGCCAATGATCACCCGCGGAATGCCATAGAGTAATATGGCACCACTACACATGGGGCAGGGTGAAAGCGTGGTATAGAGTGTACAGTCTCGATATACCGATGCGGTTTGCCGGCCAGCATTTTCAAAGGCGTCCATTTCGCCGTGCAGTACCACGCTCCCTTGCTGGACGCGTCGGTTGTGACCCCGTCCTATAATCTTGCCATCGTGCACGATGACAGAGCCGATTGGAATGCCACCCTCCGCGAGGCCTTTCTCTGCTTCTGCTATTGCTGCTTGCATAAACTCATCCATTTCGGACTCCTTTTTAGCGGGATAATTCCCGTGGTGATAGGCATATATCTGGCCAGGTTAACGGGAACTGTACAAAAAACAACCCCGCACTTTCCAAATTTCGTGATACAGTCATAAAGAGGCTGGTTCATTTTGAGCAGCCTGGTTGGAACGTATACGTCGTTTGCTGAACTGGCTTTTGTAACGGATCGTTTCGCGATGGCCTTGTTTCCGGTGTCGTGACGGGTGTTGGTGCACAATGCTTGAAAAACGAATGGGGGTTGCCGCAAATCAGTGCGCGGAAATGCTCTACAGCGAGCCGATAACGACACAGACTTCTGGGGATTGGCGCGGAAAGCGCGCTTTTATTTGATGCCGGTCAGGTATTGGAATAAAACATGCACCAGAAGTATTTTAACCCATGCGCCAGCGCGGTGCCTCGGAAAAAGCACCCGGACTGGCGTAAGTACTGAGGGTGTGCTTATGGCTGAAAATCGGCAACTACGCGCGATCTCACTAACTTCGCATACACATCGCGGAGTCAAATATCCCATACAGTGGGGCCAGTCTGACCCCCTGCAAAGAGGGCCCATTATCGGATCGATCGCTGATTCGAGCTTGAAAAATACCATTGGTTCCCATGCCGGATCATACTGTGTGTACCGCGCTATGGCGGTTGCCAAAGGGGATTTGTCGCCGGTACATAAACCTGATTTGACCAATACCGAACCCGTAGTCGATATTGGTCCTTATCCACAGTGGTTTGATCCCGCTAAAATCGTATCTATCGACCCTTGGGGGCATCGGGTCGCCAGTGATTTCAAAGCCGAGATCGATGCCGGAGTAGATATTCGACCGACCATCGCGATTACAAAAGCCCGAATTACAATTCCGGAAATTCAGTATGCCGTTTTACAGGGGCTGGTAAAAGCCGATGGCAAGATTTTGCTGGCGTCTGGAGAAGCGAACGTCACCAAAATAGCATTGGAGCCCGTCTGGCATCTGCCCGGGATCGCCGAGCGTATTGGCGTCGAAGAGATGACGTTGCGCAGAGCAATGTTTGAACAAACCGGAGGCATGTTTCCGGAGCTGGTAACGCGTCCCGATATTTCAATCTTTATGCCGCCGATTGGCAGTACGACGATTTATCTTTTTGGAGATATTGATGCGATCACGGATCCGGATCGGGAAGTGGCGTGTCGGGTGCATGATGAGTGCAACGGGTCTGACGTTTTCGGCTCGGACATCTGCACCTGTCGACCCTATCTCACCCATGGTATCGAAGTGTGTATCGGTACTGCACAGAAAGGCGGGGTCGGGATTATCGTCTATAACCGGAAAGAAGGGCGGGCGCTGGGGGAGGTGACCAAGTTTCTGGTTTACAACGCGCGTAAACGGCAAACTGGAGGCGATCGCGCTGCAGCTTACTTTGAGCGAACGGAGTGCATTGCCGGGGTGGAGGATATGCGCTTTCAGCCCTTGATGCCTGATCCGCTACACTGGTTAGGTGTGACCCGTATTGATCACATGGCCTCGATGAGTAATATGAAATTTGATGCGTTAACCAGTCAGGGCATCGAAATTGTCAATCGTGTGACCATTCCCGATGATTTGATTCCCGAAGACGCCCGGGTTGAAATGGATGCGAAAAAAGCTGCAGGCTATTTCTGTGATGGCGAGGTTCTGAACAGCGAACAACTTGCTGAAAAATCCGGTCGGGATCTGGAGGCTTATTGATGGTTGGAAAAGTGGGTGTAGCAAACAATGGTGCCTCTGTGATGGCAGCAGATGATGGCAATTTCAGTGCAACACAATTGCACTTGTGGCGAGCAGATACCGTGCGCGCCCGGTGCCATGAAATTTTGGAATTGGCGCGTCAGGACAAGCTGGTTGCTTACCGCTATTTCCCGGAAAAGTTGCCCGAGGTTGCGGATTATGTGGTTCAGGTGATGCAGGCGCGCTATCCAGACTGGAATATTCCCCCACACAGTCGCTGGCGCCACTTCAGTGTCGGTGAGGTTGATCGATGGCAGCAACTTGTCGCCGGCGTATCCGACCCAAAGGAATTGCAGTATCGTGCAACGGAGCTCACGATAGTCAGTGTTCTGCTAGATGCCGGTGCCGGGGCACGTTGGCAGTACAAAGATGCCCATGACAGTCAATGTTATCAACGTTCTGAGGGCTTGGCACTGGCCAGTCTGGAGTTGTACGCTCAAGGTGCTTTTTCCTCCCGAGGCAGGGCCTGTGAGGTGGATGGCACGGGACTGTCGGGACTCTCTCTGGCAGCTCTGGAGACCGGTTTTCAGGTACGAGATGACAATCCGCTGATCGGGACTCAAGGGCGATTGGCGTTACTACACCAGTTGGGCGAGGTGATTAACAGTTGTCCTGCGATTTTTTCGAAATCCCGTCGTTTGGGTTGTCTCGTGGATTTTTTTCTGGCGTCAGACGCGAATTTAGAGACAGACAATCTGGAGACAAACACCCAGGATATCTCTGTTGAGGTTGTCTTCCAGGAATTGTTGAAAATTTTCTCGATTATCTGGCCACAGCGGGGAGACCATAGTTTCGGGGATGTGTGGGCCTACGCGGGAGTTGGCGGTTCGGAGCCCGGTGCCGGTTTTGTGCCGTTTCATAAATTAACCCAATGGATGACCTATTCATTGGTGGAGGCCTGGAACCTGAATGGCCTGAAAACCCGGGATGAGGATTGTCTCACCGCACTGGCCGAGTATCGCAATGGCGGTTTGCTGTTGGATATGGGGGTGTTAAAACCCAGAGCAACGAATTTTTCAGAACGGGAATTCGCACCCTCGGATTATGAAGTGGTGGAACTTAGAGCCATGACCGTCGCGATAATCGATAAACTGCTGATTATGATCAACGAGCGTCTTGTGGGCCGACATCTCACGCTGACGCTGGCACAGGTGTTGGAAGGGGGAACCTGGGCAGCCGGGCGGAAGCTGGCCTTTGAGCGCTCACCAGAAGGTTCACCGCCGATTAAATATGCAGCAGACGGTACACTTTTCTAATCTGGATAGGGAATAACAATATGATAAAAACCACATTACCGGAACCGTTCCCAGGGGTCTACTGGGTCGATCATCCATTTGTACAACATAAGTTGACGACGCTTCGGGACAAGCATACCCCCACGAGAGAATTTCGAATGTTGGTGGAAGAACTGGGGGTATTGATCGCGTATGAAGCGACGCGGGATTTCGAAACTGAATTGGTTGACGTTGAAACCCCTCTTGAAAAGGCGAAGAGCCCAACCTTGAAGGGTAAAAAAATGTGTGTCGTCACGATCATGCGCGCGGGCAATGGTATGACCGAAGGGGTTCTCAAGTTATCACCCTCCGCCCGGGTGGGTCATGTGGGCTTGTACCGGGATCCTCAAACAAAATTACCCATCGAATACTACATCAAAATGCCGCCGGATCTGGATCAACGTACTGTCATTTGTGCTGATCCAATGTTGGCAACCGGACAGTCCGCCGCCGCGGCGGTACACAAAGTCAAAGAGTTAGGGGGGCGTGATATTCGCTTTGTCTGTTTATTCGCTGCCCCTGAAGGTCTGCAGCTTTTTCGTGAAGAACACCCGGATGTGCCCGTTTTTGTTG
Organism: Oleiphilus messinensis; assembly: GCF_002162375.1. Lineage (GTDB taxonomy): Bacteria > Pseudomonadota > Gammaproteobacteria > Pseudomonadales > Oleiphilaceae > Oleiphilus > Oleiphilus messinensis. The sequence continues at coordinate 494,706 of NZ_CP021425.1, forward strand.
GCGTGATCGACAGTCACCTTGATGATCACGCCTACATTCGACCCGGTGTTGGTGATGCCGGTGACCGGATCTACGGTACCAAATAGCGTATTAACTTGATCCGAACGAAGCGTTCTCAGGGGCAGGGATATTAAATTTATCGGTTAACGTGAGCTGCCCTGCTGCCGAATCCAGATTCAAATTAAAGCGAGCCAGAAAACTCATGCCAAGCAGCCCGTCCAGATTATTACCCAGAGGTTGATTGAGAATGGCCACTTCAACATCATGTGCAGTAATCCCCGCGACGGTTATGGTGGAAACTTTTGCCAAATAGCCCGTGGTGAGTCCGTTGGCGGTGAGAAATTGAACCGGGCGACCTTGTTTTTCAAGCCCTAAACGCCGCGCGAGTTCGGGGGTTACCGTCACCATTGCGGCACCGGTATCGACGACAAAGTTTGCGCTGTGCTCGTGGTTGACTGTGCTGGTCACTTTAATGGTATTGCCGCCAGGTGGGAACTTGATGATGCCCGCCACTCTTTGTTTTTCAATGACACAATCCCCTTTCTGGAAGAAGTCATCCAGCATGAAGTTAATTTTGGCATTCGTGCGGAGTTCGGGAAACTCAGACATATACCGGTTGAGCTCAATATAGGCTTCACAGTATTGGGCTGCAGAGCTTAGCAGGGTGACCACATTCATAGGAATTTTACTCAGCCTGGGGGCCAGTTTGAGCGCCTGACGATAATTGAGTACAGCTTGTTCCGTTTCTCGGAGCGACTCATGCAGTTGCCCTTTCCAGATCCAATAGTCTTTGTTGTAAGGATCAGCCTTAATCAGTGCTTCGGTATCCAGAATGGCTTTGTTTAACTGCCCGTTTTGCTTGTGAATATGCAAGCTGATAAGGCGAATATCAAGAACTTCGTGGCAGGCTTGCAAGTAGTTAGCCGCCACCTTCAGTGCCGCAGTATCATCTCGCTCCCGTTGCAGGTGGCGTATCAGTTGATAATGTAATGCCGCATTGCAGGGCGCATTTTCTGCAGCACGGGTCAGGGTTGCTGTTTCATTGAAGTACACCGTATAAATCAAGACTGCACACAGGATACTTGAGGTTAAGGTCGCCAATAACAGAGTCGTAATACGACGGCTTTTTCTGCAATGAGCACAGTGCAAGCGTCCAGCCTGTTGTTTATCGCATTCGTCACAAACGGGGGTGAGACAGCGGGTACAAACGGAATTATGGGGTTGGGGGCCGTGTTGAGAACAGTCCATGATCATGATTACACCTCCTGTGTAGGGTTGATGGTGAAAGTTTAACAGAAGCAATGGCATTTGTATCAAATACGTGCCGGTATCAACATAGGTTAATGTTTTTCGCGAGACCAGCCAGTATTATCTTCCGTCAACAGACCCCAATCTTGGCTTAGCGTAAAAGGAAAAAAAGTATGTCACCGCATGAAATCGCCCAATTGTATCGAGATGAGCTACAGCTGACCCCGGGCTCCGCTGATCTCAAACTGCTGCAGGACATTCAAAGCCGCCATAATGAGCTGTTCAGTTTCACGAGTCTTGCTGCCGCTTTGGGGCGGGATATTCGAGTCGACAGCGACTCTGTCTACGAAAAAATAATGGTAAACCGGCTGGGAGGCTATTGTTTTGAACATAACAAACTGGTCTATGATGTTTTAGTCGGATTCGGCTTTGCAGTTCGAATCGCCATGGGGCGGGTGGTGTATAACGAAAATGTTGATCGACCCAGGACCCATCGCCTATCGATTGTCACGCTGAACGGGGAGCGTTATCTCGTGGACGCGGGATTCGGTCATTTCTGTCCGCGGTTTCCAGTGAAAATGGAGCCGGGTCTGGAACAGGATCAGGGGGACGGGATATTTCGTATTGCCCGATTGGCGTCCGACCAGTATGGGCTGCAAATCTGGAAAGAGGGTGACTTTTTCACGTTGTACACATTTGATGATGGAATCTATACCGAAGCGGATTGCTTGCTCGGAAATTTCTATTCCCACAAACACCCGACAGCGGTGTTTGCAAATAACCTGGTCGCCAGCCGCAAAACGCCGACGTTAACTTATTCGCTCCGTAATAGTGAATTACACTTGATTCGATCCGAAGGCTCAACAATTGAACAAATCACAAGTGTTGAACAACTTCATCGAATCTTAACCGAGCTTTTTTTACTCAATGTCGACGAACAACTTTGTGATCAATTGTATGCTCGATTTATTGCTTCTACACTATGAACTACCCAAGCTTTAGATTGGTACGATTGTTGGGCTGAATATAGGTTGGGCATTTATCGACCCGTTTGAGGTGCTCTGAGGTAATTTGAAACACGAGCGCAGGAGAATCAATTGTGGTCGAAATTTGATCGTTTCCTTTATGCCGCGCTTGTGCTAATCTTCGCGCTTTCGAGCCCAAGGAGTCTCTCCCCATGGCATTTACCGCCATATCCGGGGAGGTTACTCTTATGGCAAACTCCAATCAGTTGTATGCGCAACTGGCCTCTTATTACGATCACTTTTGTCATCATATCGACTATGATGAGCAGTCGGCATTTATCCAGCGTGCAATGCAATGTTTCATGCTTTCAGGTGGAGCTCAGTATCTGGATCTGGCCTGTGGTAGCGGTCAGCTCCTGGCGTTGATGCACGCCCGCGGACACACTGTATCAGGCTTGGACAATAGCAAAGAAATGCTAAGCCAGGCTCACCAGCGTTGCCCGGAGGCTGATCTTAAACTTTGTGATCTGGCGCAATTTCAATTTCCCACCTCGTTTGACGTGATTACCTGTTTGCTCTATTCCATGCATTACAGCCATCCACTGAAAAACATGTTTTCGGCGATGGAATGTGCCTTTCAGGCATTGAAGTCAGGCGGTATTTATCTTTTCGATCTGGTTGATAAAAAAGGTATCGCTAATGATAACGGGATTATGAATCGGCTGGATATCGGGTCGGAGCTGCTATCCTTCCAGTCCCGCTGGTGGTATCGCGGAGAAGGAGATGTGCTGGATCTGTATTTGTCTATTATCCGTGAAGCAAAGGGCCAAACGGATCGTTGGGATGACCATCATTTAATGACCGCAGTCAGTATACCTGTCGTAGTGGAGCAGTTGAAGTCAATTGGTTTTGAGGTCTTTGTGCTGGAGCGGGATTTTTCCAGTCTACGGGAATGGAATGGTCTTTCGGATAACGTTTTAGTTGTGGCGCGTAAACCTTGATTAAAAAAGGGAAACCGCTCGGTTTCCCTTTGATGCACGTCTCTTGGAAAGAGCTTTGTGCGGAGCGCTGTAGTAGCGACTACACCTTTTTACCTGCAGTCAGGTTGTAGCCTACAATGCCCTGGTTACCCGCCGCGTTAGCTTTATCGGCTGCGGTGTAAATCATGCTGATTTGAGCATAGCTCAGTGCCAGGTTTTCGAATGGAGGGCCTGAGTCGCCAGCAGACATGCTGTAAGAGCTGATGATTACATCTTCCAGCTCGTATTTTACGTACTCTTCTACTTTATCTGCACCGGTTTTAGCGATTGCGATGACCACTTTCTTACCATCGGAACCAACCAGAGATTCCTGGAACAATCCGGAGGATGCGCCATCCATAACTTTGCTGACCGAGATTTCACTCAGGTGTGGACGGGTCGCTTCACGGTTGGACATGTTACCGGCTTCCATGGTGATACCACGGCCTACACCAAACTGTACATTTTCCAGTTTTATCCAGTCAGTGTAACCTTCAGCTGTAACGTTACCTTTGATAGAACCGCCATCCCATTGCAGAAAAATTGCCATGTTTGTATCCTCGAAAAATTGGGTGTGAAATGAAACTCTTCTCTGAATTTACCTTTTGTTATTGGCATTCGTTATAACTGAGGCTGTCTCATTGAAGCTTGTAATATAAGGCGATATTAAAGAGGAATTTCCCTCAAATTTTTTTTGTATCCATTCAAATCGATTTTAACTGCGTTTCGGCAGTGATAGTTAGTGTAGACCGTTTTCCTGATTCTGAGTATGAAATTCCCGTAATTGTCAGTATTGGGTTGTTAAAATTCCGGCCTGAGTGAAAAGTGTACAGCCTTTGGTAAATGTACTATTTTTGCCAGACATTGTTGAGAAAAGACACATCAAGCTCTTCATTACGGGGATCACAGGAGGAACCATGTATGACCGTTATCGACGGTTTCTGTTTTTGTTAATGTTTTGTGCTTGCACCGTCTCCCCGGCGGAAACCATTGTCATCTCCACAGGGGAATGGATGCCGCTGATATCATCCCGTCTTAAAAACGACGGGCCGATTTCGATGGTAGTTCGAGAAGCATTTGCGACTCAGGGTATCGCGGTGGAATTCGAGTATTATCCCTGGAAGCGCGCGCTGGAGGAAGTCAACCTTGGCAGAGTTCATGGCAGTTCCGCCTGGCGGGTCACACCTGAACGTGATGCGCTTTATTATTTTAGTGATGAAGTTTATGAAGGGTTAAACGTTTTTTTTCATTTGGAGACGAATGATTTCGACTGGAACAGCTTCAGAGACCTGAATCGTTATCGCATTGGCGGGGTGCTTGGTTATGCTTACAGCATCGATTTCAAAGCGGCAGAAGATCGTGGCGAGTTTCAGGTAATCCGGATACGGGATGAGAAAAGTCTGGTTTCGATGTTGCTGTCGGATCGCCTGGACGCATTCCCGGCGAACCGGGAAGTCGGATTACATGCCATTCTCGTTATGGCCCCCGGGGCATACGCTCGTATCAGGATGCACCCCAAGCCGCTGGAAAAAAAGCCCCTTCATCTGGTGCTTAAAAAAGATAAAGACGGAAAGAGGCTGTTACAGCGCTTTAATCAGGGCCTCGCCGCGTTGAAGAAGTCCGGGCGTTATCAGCTTATTTATGAGGGGGCTCGTTAACCGGCTCAAGTTTGCCTGCTTTGCACAGCGTTGCGTAATGCTTGCGAGCCATCCAGCCATAGGCAAGCCAGAGCAGTCCGAATGTAATCAGGCTGAGCACGATAAAACCACCAATCAACCAGATACTGCCGACCTCGGAGAGCGTGCTCAGTACAATCACCCGAGTTGCCTCATCGAGCAGCAGATAACCAAGCAGCACCATCGTGACCAATGAAATTACCCACATAATCGAGAAAGAATGCAATGTGAGCATGAGTTGCTCCCGTGGTTCCGGCGGGCGCTTATGGTCTCGGATAAACTTGTCGACGGCGATAAAACCCGCGCTAAACAAAACCACGGCGGAAACACCGGAACTGCCATCCATTTCCAGCAGTGAAAAAATAAGCGCGGTGATTGCACTCAGTGCCAGATAAGCCAGCGTAAATCGAATCAGATAGGGCGCTAGTGTCTTTGGAGTACCAGCAGTGTCTACAGTCCGTTGCATATTGGGTTCCTTCATATACGGTTCACATTTAAATAACCTTGCGCATTATACACGAACCCGCCAGTGGTGCCTGATTTAAGTTGAAGTGCGAGATAAATGGCGGCGTTAGCCAAAAATCACAATTTGTGAGAGATCTCCTACAACAATATAGGTCATGGCTTGCATACGGTTAAACTTCAAAACAGTACAGTTAGGCGTTTATCGTTTCAGGCAGAGGCCTGTCAAATTCAGATTGAGGCGTGTTCAAGTTGCTAGATAGGCACTACATACAACTTTAGCGCCTGCGTTTTTGTTAGGGGGCAACAATGACACACCCATCTCCATCTTCCTAGGAGCAGAAGGCATTTCCGGGTATTATCCAAATGGTTCTGCTCGATTCTCCAATGAACCTCTCACTCTCCGAGTTACAGTCTTTTCTACGCGAAGCGCTCAACAACCCTGAAATTTCCGTGCAAGGTGATGAGGCGGATAAGAACAATTTCATTATTTTGTGGGGGAAAATGGCATTTGCTTTAATGCACATTGATTCGCCAATCCCGTCCGAAACCTTTGACATCGCTTTACGGACCAGTTTTGGACTTCAAAACGGGGAACAGCTGGTTAAAGCGCACAAAGCCCATCTGATTATCTCTCCCATTAACGCTGCCGGGCATCAACTTGCCGCGATTTATAACGCCTTGGGCGTTATGACCTTGGCTGATTTAATAAGGGAAAAAATCAATGTGTTAGCGCACTTCTGGTCTGCATCTGAAATATTAATGGATGCAGATCAATTCAAGCAGGCGCTTGCCGGTGCAGAGAGCGCGTTTTCCAAATATCGTCGTAAAGAAGCCAATGCGTGGTATGACCTTCCGGTACAACGTTGGGTTGGCATGCGAATGATATCCCCAGATCGCCAGACCCAATTTGGTGCCCGGACACAAGGCCTCGCGGCATTAACCGGCTTTGAGATCCAAATCGACCCATTCCCCTCCAGTCCGCAGGAAGTGGCCAAGCACCTGTATGGCATGGCCAGTTATGCGCTGAACCATGGGCCAGTGTTTAAAGACGGCGATACTATCGGGATAAGCGCAGAACAACAATTCCGAATCAGCCGTCGAGCAGATAATACTCCTGTACTTTGGGTAATGGTTATAGAGAGTACTTGTCATTGATGAATCTAGTTGCAGATTTGCAGACTACGGTATTAATAGTCCAAAGGTATCATTCGTGTAGTTTGCTGCCGAAAGCCTCTCATATGAATGGTTAGCCATATTTTTCAGTCTGGACCTAGCTCTTGACAACCAATCCTTGAGCTTGGTCCGAAAGAAGATATTTACACAAGCATATAAGGAAAAATAATGTTTTATCGGTTCCTTTCGAAACTTGCAACGCAAGAGCGTTTGGAAGTGTTTCCTGTGCCATTGAAGGGTAGTAGTTGGGAAAAACCAGCTGCCTGGATACCTTACATGAGAGATTACGAAGAAAAATTCAATCCAATTCAACTATCCAAAGATACCTCTGGTGTCAATCTGTTCCAAGCACCGTATTACACTGAGTCTGGTTCTCGTGGGCTACGGCTTCGATATCACGTGGAGAAGGCGATTGAGAAAGTACCTGATATTTGGGGCATTGAAGGACGGCTGATTGTTTCTGAAAAATTTAAGCGCGTTCTCGAATCAGTTGACGATATGCATCATGAATATATTTCAATTGAAATTATTGATTGGAACGAAACAACAATAACAACAGACCAACCTTATTATTGGTTTAATCAACGGCGATTTTTAACGATTGATCCGTTTGACCGAGTTGTAAATCACATGGAAGTAGGTTTTTGTCCAATACCGGGTGAAGAGGATTTTATGGCCCGAGTGCTAGAGACTCAATGCTTACGCGAACTGCTGGAACAATTCCCCATCTGGCAACACATTGGCCTAAAAGGAATGGAAGGCAGAATGTCCCAAGTACGTTGTTTGTTGTATATGAACCAAAAATTAGTTGACGCTTTAGAGGCTGTGAATGTTACTGGCATGGATAAATACAGCCAGAAATATGGTATCGGGGAAGAGTCATTATGCGAAATTTAAGTCCACGTCAGCGATAGCAATACAGGATCAGTGGAATGATTTACCGACTTTCAAGTAAATTCAAAGAAATGTTCTTTGGGTGTGATTGGCCACCAATGCCAGATGGATTAAAACAAGGTAGAGAAGCTAGGGAATATGAGTTTTGTTTCGAGGAGCTGCCATTGTTGCCGACGTCTCTGTCCACTCAATGCCGGGTGTTCAAAGCCCCAATCCGACCTCTATGGAGAATGAATTATAGTCTGGATATTGAAATTAGGCACAAAAACGCGATATTGCCGGATTTTATAGTATGGCGGGGCGGTATTTATGTTACGGAGACTGTGAAAGAAATCATTGAACAGGTAGATCCTTTCGGCCATCAATATTGGCCTGTAACAACATTGATAACTAATAAGAAGAAAAAAGTCGCATGTGACAAGACATATTTCCGAATGAATATGCGTAGATACGTATTCATAGAATCCGCAGGGGATACATTAGAAGAATTGGATTTTAGTCCACTGGGTAGTGAAAGCGAATATATTGCTGCTATTCAGCAGAATTCATCTATAAGATCGTACGTTGAAACACTCCCGATATGGCAACATTTTACGGTTATCGGCAACAAGAGGTTAATTGACGATTCGCAGTTGTATCTCAACAGAACACTAATGAATCGCTTAAAAAATGCCGGAGTAGCTGGCATTCAGGAATACACAGAGTGGCAAGGGAAAAACAAGGAGACAGTTGGGCATGTCTGATTTAAAAGAGGACGATCGTGATTACTTAGATTTCAAATTTGGTAACGGGAATGACAACAGACTTTAGCAATTACGTACAACAACACTCGAGAGAAGCTTTATTGGTCTCAAAAGTGTTTTCAGACACACATTCTTATAGTTTCTTCGGTGGGCGACCACTAATGCCTGAAGGTATGGAATGGCCAAAATCTGAAGTATCGGGAAAGCTCCGCTCCATGCCTTTTTTGGGGCAAATTAATTTATCAGATATTAAAGATTTTCAAATTTTACCAGATGAAATGCCTACCGAAGGAATATTATATTTCTTTTACAATGAAGCGTTAAATTACGGAGGAAACGAGAATGCTCCCTGTGTACTCTATTGCGAGGATACAAACAATTTAGTACCCCGTGACCAGCCTGAACCTCACTCTTCTATTATTGGGAAAGACGAGCTTGCTGGCGGATTTGCACACCGTGCAGGTAAAGCGACGTACCTCCATTTTCCTCGACTTTCTTACCCAAAATATGAAGTTGATTTTGCGGCGTTTAAAGATATACAGCATCCTGACCAAGTACTTTCTAGAAGAGAAGAACTTAAATTCAAGGATGATTACCTATCTATAATGAACATTGAAGTTGAGAATGCCTTAAAGAAGATTTATGGAGAATCTTTCAATGATCACACTGACGTGAGTCAGTTTCCGTTCTTGAAAGTTCTGGACCCAAACAAAGAGGCAACTGGATGCTTCGATTATCAAGAAAGCTCAATATTATCTGGACTTGTGGATTCATGGCCGCAAGCATGGATCCATATTGGTCTGCTTATAAGCAGCAGCGAAATCTTTTGTCAAGGAGGGACTAACTTCAATAAAGGTGGGTTCGGTGCTGTCATACCTGATGACCCAGACAAAGATCGTTTTATTCAGGAATGTGAACATTGGTTAAATGAGGCTAAAAAAAATCCATTCACTAGAGTTCCCGAAGATCAAAAATTACGTTTTTTGAATTGGGCATCTCAACACTATCAAGAGAGCTTCAGAAAGTGGGATCAAGATCGTTCGCAGGTTTTGCACAAAAAAATCCTTTATTTTTTTGCGAGCTTACAGGGGGCTGCTTTTGATGCCACCAACTTGTGCTTGGAGTTGGAACAGTCAAAAAGAGACTTGCTTACTGTTAAAGAGAAAGAAGCCTATATTAAACAGACTACCAGTGAACCGCATGTCTACGGATTCCACGCAAAACACCAAATATTTGGGTTTGGTTACAATACTCAAGGCGAAGCCGAGGCAAATGTAGAAAATGTCTTGCTACTCCAATTGTATACTGATCACTCAATGTTGTGGTCCTTTTGTGATCTTGGCTTGCTTCAATTTTGGATAACCCATGAAGACCTTCAAGCGCTCCGTTTTGACAAGGCGTTTGTTTCCCAAAGTTAACTTGCATAGCTAGCCGCTAACTTTGCGTATTTAAAATACTCGATTTTTTAATTGGTTGGAAATGAACAGGACAGGCATTGCCAAAACTCGGTGTAACTTATGTTTTATAGATTCTTATCCAAGCTCGCCACACAAGAACGATTGGAAGCATTCCCAGTACCGATTCCCAATAGTGATAAGTCTGGATGGATGCCGGTCACGAAAAACTACGAGGAAAACTTTAAGTCTATCGACACGGGTTTTAATGGTTTAGTGATGTATCAAGCTCCTCGGTATGAAAAGTTTCGACCGCAACCGCATGGTCTTTGCCTTCGTTTTGAATAAGGGCACAGAAAATGCGCCCCACCCGATATTTGGGGCGTTGAGGAGGTCGGGTGCCGCTTAGAGCGTGATCTTGTGCGTAGTGTTTTGACTCTTAGGTAAATCAATTGCCACTGAGCAAAGCTTGATAAGCAGTGCCTACTGTTATGATGCTGTGGATATGAGTGGAAGCAAACATGTTGCGTGATGGAGCTGTACGCTTGATAGAAGACTTAATTAAAGTGAGATACAACATGAACTATGAACCGATTTATGAAAGCAACGAAAGATTTACAGCGTTTCCTGATCCTGATGAGGTTTTTTCAACTGACTTTGAAAAAGCGATGTTGCTGCCATTGGGAATATATCGTCCAAGCATTGGTAACAACAACGAAATTCTTCTCGCAGCTCCTTATGGCGACGAACAAGGTTATATCTCTAATCGAAATAGAGGGCAGCACTGTGGAGAAACATGGTTAACCTATTCTAAGCATGATGGAAAATGGAGATTAGATTGTTCTCCAGATGAGTTGGCTTCTTTTGATATCTATAAAGAAGATGCGATTGATGCGTATAGCAGTAGAAAAGAGGGATTTAAAAATGACGGTTTCATTCGAAATCCACGATTTGTCGAGGGAAGTGAGGTGATTGGTGCCGATGGGCAGCCAATTAGAGAAAAAATAACACTATTTAATTTGACCACTGAGTATGCATCTAGTGGTGAAAATTGGTTTGGTGGAATAGAACAATATTTACCATTCAAGGTTTTGCAGGATGTTGATAGTCACGGGTTCGATCTGGTTATGTTATTGGATGAGAGTGGATTTGAGTATAAATATCTTGGGCATGTTTGTGCAGCCAAGTACGCTCCCAAGATTCTTTTTGTAGATATTCACTTTTTTTATAGCCCTTTTAATCGGAGGGTCCTGCTAGTTCATGAATTTACTTAGAAGTTTGGAAAATATTTATTGATTTTAAGAGAGATTTGAACCATGCGAGCCGTTCAATTTGTAAATTTGCTGGCTCTGTTTTAAACGTTTGTGAACCTTCATTTTGCTGAATTGAAAATAACGAATTTAACTTTAAGAATTTTAGAGCATGTAGAACGAACAGGACAGGCATTGCGCCGACAAGTAATTCGCCTGAGCTTTAGGTTATGACCATAGCGAAAGTGTAGTCCTTCAATTGTTGTGAATAACGTTTCATATTCTGTAAGAGCAAGAAAAAATAGCCGTAATAGGCGAACCCATTTGTTTGTGCTGTCAGCTTCACCTGCAAACACTGTAGTTTTAAGGCGGAATTTGGAGAATGAAAATTGGAATACAAATCAATATACAAGAATAATGATATTTTTACTGCTTTCCCTGACCCTGAAGAAGTTTTCGCTACCGACCTCGAAAAAAGTCTATTGCTACCATTGGGTGTTTATCATCTAACTGATAACGGTGTTCATGATATTTTACTGGCTGCTCCACTTGGAGATGAAGAAGGGATGATTGGAAAGAGAAATCTTAAAGATCGTTGTGGTGAAACATGGTTATCATATTCGAAAAAAAACGGTAAGTGGGCTTTGGAATGTTCACTTGAGAATTTTCGATCATTTGATCATTACTCGGAAAATGCTAGAAAATCTCTGGACGAGCAGAAGATCCAATTTCAGCAAAACGGCTTTTTAAGTCATCCTTGGGGACAAGTTGAAAAACTATCTCTATTTAATACTGGCGGTTATGTGACGTGGTCTAATAGATTTGTACACACCAGTTAAGAGATAATCCTCAAAACTGGAGTGAAAAATGGCTGTAAGAAAGAAGTACTCAAAAGAATTTAAATTAGATGCGATTAGCTTGGTAATAGATCAAGGCTATTCGAAGGCAGAAGCGGCAAGAAATCTTGGCATTAATCCAAATGTGCTTGGACGTTGGATTAAAGAGCATGAAAATGATGACGGTCATGCGTTTCGTGGAAATGGAAAACTGACGCCTGAGCAGGAAGAGCTTCGTCGTTTGCGAGAAGAAAACAAACGACTAAAGATGGAGCGCGATATATTAAAAAAAGCGGCCACCTTTTTTGCCACGGAAGCAAAGTAAAATACGCTTTCATCACCCAGCATAAAAAGGTGTGGCCCGTTGGCATTATGTGCCAGCAATTGGGTGTAACGCGCTCAGGCTATTACAGCTATTTACAGCGTCAAGACAATAAACCTGATGATCCGACTCATTCGGAGATGATTGAGTGGATACAAGATATAGCCAAATCAAGTGATGATACCTATGGCTATCGCAGGATGAAAACAGCATTAAATGTTTTGGGTTACCCGGTTGGCCGGAACAAAACCAGAAAACTGATGAAAGAAGCGGGAATAAAAGTCAAACACAAGAAGAAATACAAAGTAACGACAAACAGCAACCATAAGCAGCCGGTTTTCGATAATCTTCTCGATCGTGAGTTTGCTGTTGAGCAGCCTGACCAGGTCTATGCGTCCGATATCACATACGTCTGGACACAGGAAGGTTGGTTGTATTTAGCGGTAGTGATAGATCTTTACTCTAGAAAAGTAGTTGGATGGAATATGAGCTCACGCATGAAAGCGCAAATGGTTTGTGATGCGCTCAAAATGGCAGTTTGGCAGCGTCGCCCTGAAGCTGGGCTAATACACCACTCTGATCGCGGCTCACAGTATGCCAGCAGGGATTTTAGAAAACTTCTTAAACTACATGGTTTTAAAGGCAGCATGAGTAAGAAGGGTGACTGCTGGGATAATGCCGTCGTTGAAAGTTTCTTTGGCACTTTAAAGCAGGAGCGAGTTCAGTGGAAAAGCTATCAAACAAGAGCTGAAGCTCAGCGGGACATCCTGGAATATATTTCTGTGTTTTATAACAATGAGCGGCTGCATTCGTACCTCGATTACAGAAGTCCGGTACAGTTTGAAAAAGAAATGGTTGAATTAAGAAAAGTAGCTTAACTGGGTTGTACAATTTTGCTTGACCACGTCAATGCATCAAGCAAATATAACTGGTATGTAGATATTCGTAATGAAATTAGGCATCGGTTAGTTGCTACCAAGGATTCGTCTAAACAAGTCATATTGATCGATGAGTCTGGGCACGAGTATATGTATCTAGGATTTGTTGATTCCTCTATCTATGCCCGCCCATTATTGGCGCAACTCCACTACTTCTATAGTGCGTTGAGTGAAAGGGTGTTAGTTATTCATGAGTTTTCCTGATTGCTCAATAGACTATACACACGAGTGTTTCACCGAGATTGAAATTAAACAGAACGAACAGGACAGAACGAACAGGACAGGCATTGCCAAAACCCGGTGTAACTTATGTTTTATAGATTCTTATCCAAGCTCGCCACACAAGAACGATTGGAAGCATTTCCAGTACCGATTCCCAATAGTGATAAGTCTGGATGGATGCCGGTCACGAAAAACTACGAGCAAAACTTTAAACCTATCGACACGGGTTTTAATGGTGTAGTGATGTACCAGGCTCCACGGTATGAAGAGTTAGGGCCCCATGGTCTTTGCCTTCGTTTTCATAAAGGCAAGGAAAATGAAGTCCCACCGGATATATGGGGCGTGGAGGGGAGACTGATCGTGTCCGATAAGGTTAGACGTGTGATCGAATCCGTCGATGAAATGTCCCATGAGTACATTCAAATTCAGTGTATCGACCATCAAGAAAAACCAATTGCCACTGAACAAAACTATTACTGGTTTAACCAGAGACGTTTTCTAAAAATTACGCCAAGTGACCGTGTTGCAACTCGCGAGGAATTGGGGTTTTGCCCGTTTCAGGGGGAAGAGGATTTCCTCGCAAACGTTTTGGATGCCAGGCTTTTGAGGGAGTGCATCGAGAAGTTTCCACTCTGGCAACATTATGGAATAGAGGGAATTAGCGGGAGACTATCTCCAGCGCGCTGTGTTCTTTATTTAAATCAATTCATGTTCAATGAACTTACAAAGAAGAAACTTTCAGGAATAGATTTGTATAGTCAAAAGTTTGGAGTTGGCGAAGAATCGCTTATCGAATTATGACGCAATAATCTTGCTATTCGCTCACTATATTCACCCACGGTGACAAGGTTCCAAAAATGATTAATCGGTTAAAAACGAAGCATGAAGATATTTCTTTTTTCGCGAAACGTCCAACACCACCTAGTGGCATTTTCGCTAGTCAAGAGGGTAAAGAGTACCAATGTTGTTTTGAAGAAATACCAATGGCGCCCAATTGGGCTCATTGCAGAGTATTTAAAGCGCCGATTTTGCCGGAGTGGCGGATGAATAAACACCTGGAGATTGAAAAAAGCAGAAAATCAGTCGGGGAGCTGCCTGACTTTATCGTCTGGAACCACAATATATACGTTTCAGAGATCTTGAAGCACCTTATTGATTGCGAAGACCCATTTGGTCATCAATTTTGGCCTGTAACGGTGTCGGATCAAAAAGGAAAAAACGTGACGGATAAGGCGTATTTTAGAATGAATATGAGACGCTTTATTATGATTGAGAATTTACAGAAAGCCCCAAAAAAAGTTGATTTTGGGATGGGCCCCACTTCGAGAGAGATGGCTTATATTCCAACAATTCAAAATGATTTGAACACTAGACGACAGATTGAGATGTTGCCTATGTGGCAGCATATTGAAGTTGCTGAGAACGGCTACTTTCTGCTCGGGGAAGATGCTCTCTACTTAAATGCACAGTTAATGGCAAAACTCAAAAAAGCAGGCATCACCGGTATAACGGAATACACAGAATATCTTGGGAAAGCGGGGGAGACAGTAGGACATGCCTAATTTAGATGAAAATGGACTTAGTGAGAATTTGAACGCAGCATATGCAGAGACGGTGAAACCTCGCACGGTATCTTTACCACGATGATGTTGCCGTTCCAGTGACTCGTGCGGAAAGCCCGCAGATCCTGATTTAATTTTAGGCAGTACTTTGATTGCGACGTTGGCACTGGGTTGGGGTTTCGCCGTAAAACTGGTGGAATCGGCGACTGAAGTGGCTTGGGTTGCGATATCCGAGGTCAAAGCAGACTCTTGTGATCACTTCTCCTTTACCTATTCGTTCGCGGGCTTGTTGCATTCTCAGTTGGTGTTGGAATTCGGCGGGTGTGCAGCCTAGGTGTTTTTTGAATTCACTAAAAAACCGACTTCGACTCATACAGGCGATTCGGCATAGATTTTCCATTGCGAGAGGCTCGGATAAATGACTGCGAATGTGTTGTAAAACAGCACTTAAGCCGTTCAGGTCGGGCTTTTTCTGACAGGTTTGCAAGAGAAAGTCGCGGGTTTGCTGGCGCAGCATCCGCACTACGAGTTCGCTTATTCCCCAATCGATCAAAAGGTCGCGGTCAGCACCGTCTTCGCTGAAATTCGCCACCAGTCTTTCCAGCAGGGCTTGTGTGGCTTGAGTGTGGGGGCTGTGCAGAACGTTATCATGGCGGTATTGCCAGGTATCGAAATCGGTTTGCAACGGGGAGCGATGATTGAGTTGATCACAGATCTGATCAATTCTGGATTGACTGATTTCAATCGTCAGACAAGATGTGGGCGATTTCAGGCTGGCATCGGGAAAATCGATCTGGATCTGCTCGCCAGGGGCCATAACAAAGGATTCCTGGGGGAAAAACTCGGCGTGATAGTCATTGCGTCCATGCAGTATTTTCCGTCCGCTAATCATGCCGCAATACAGTAACTCGCCTGCCGCAAGGTCAACATGTTGAGCGGGCAAATAGGTGTCGTACAGACTCAATTCAGCGTTCGGGCCTGCGAATGAAATCCGGTTTTCCACCAGTGTTTTAGGTGTTTGTCGTGGTTTCAAGCGGTTCATGTCTACCTCGAAAACGAACATTTTTTATTGTTGTGATGATCTTTGCCGCCAGAGGCAGTCAATCGGACTCCCAGACAACAAATTTGTACTGAGAGAACAGCAAACCGATCTGTTTGGTTATAGAGTATACAGTATCGGCGTAAGAAGCGTCGCGCGGTATAGATATATTGCACCGAAATCAAAATCCGTTACATAAAAATAAAAGAAGGTAATCACAATGATCTATGGTAATCCTGGTCAGGAAAACGCATTAGTTACGTTCAAGTCTCAATACCAGAACTATATTGGTGGAGAATGGGTGGCACCCGTACAGGGTCGTTACTTTGATAATGTATCCCCTGTTGATGGCCAGGTATTCTGTGCCATACCTCGTTCCAGTGCCGAAGATATCGAGCTGGCACTGGATGCGGCGCACAAAGCGAAAGCTGCTTGGGGCGCGACTTCTGTGACCGAGCGCGCTAATGTATTGCTTAAAATCGCGGATCGTATGGAACAGAATCTGGAAACGCTTGCTGTTGCCGAAACCTGGGATAACGGCAAAGCCGTTAGAGAAACCCTGGCGGCCGATATACCCTTGGCGGTTGATCATTTTCGCTATTTTGCCGGGTGCATACGGGCTCAGGAAGGCACCGCAGCGGAGCTGGATGAGCATACTGTCAGCTATCATATCCATGAGCCGCTTGGGGTCGTAGGCCAAATTATTCCCTGGAATTTCCCGTTGTTGATGGCGGCGTGGAAATTGGCTCCGGCACTGGCAGCGGGCAATTGTGTTGTACTGAAACCGGCAGAACAGACCCCCGCATCAATCCTGCTGTTGATGGAAATCATTGGTGATATCCTGCCTGCGGGTGTGATTAATATCGTCAATGGCTTCGGTGCTGAGGCCGGACAGGCTTTGGCCAGCAGCCAGCGTATCGCAAAAATTGCCTTTACCGGATCGACTCCTGTGGGTTCGCACATACTGAAATGTGCAGCGGAAAACATCATCCCTTCGACTGTCGAGCTCGGGGGCAAATCCCCAAATATATATTTCGAAGATATTCTCGATCAGGAAGATGCCTACGTCAGTAAATGTGTAGAAGGACTGGTGCTGGCCTTTTTCAATCAGGGAGAGGTCTGCACCTGTCCTTCCCGGGCATTAATTCATGAATCGGTCTATGAAGACTTTATGGCTAAAGTCATCCAGCGCAGTCAAGCCATTAAACGGGGCAACCCATTGGATACAGAGACACAGGTTGGCGCGCAAGCTTCTCAAGAACAGTTTGATAAAATTTTGAGCTATATCGAAATTGGACGCCAAGAGGGCGTTGAGGTGTTGCTCGGTGGTGGTGTTGAAGCCTTGGGTGGTCCTCTGGAAAGCGGATATTATATTCAGCCCACACTGTTGAAAGGGCGGAATGATATGCGCGTTTTTCAGGAAGAAATCTTCGGCCCTGTTGTCGGTATCACGACGTTTAAAACAGAAGCTGAGGCACTGGAGATTGCCAATGCAACGGAATACGGCCTGGGTGCGGGTGTCTGGACTCGGGATATAAATCGTGCCTACCGAATGGGGCGTGGTATTCAGGCGGGTCGGGTCTGGACTAACTGTTATCATCACTACCCCGCTCATGCGGCCTTTGGTGGCTACAAAAAATCCGGTGTGGGTCGGGAAACCCATAAAGTGGCATTGGAGCATTACCAGCAAACGAAAAACTTACTGGTCAGCTACGATATTAATCCGCTTGGATTTTTTTAATTCTCGGATCAGAGGATGCAACACGGCATGTACTGCGTGCCGTGTTGCATGGCGATTGTGAAGCTGTTGGCGAGGTTATGATCGCTTTCCTTTAATTTGAGAGAGATCTCCTACAACGATTTCAGTCATTGCTTACAGACGGTAAAATGCCATAACAGTACGGCGAGGCGTCTTTTGTTTTAGCAGCGGCCTGTCATTCATAAAATTAACGAAATAGATTTATACGTTAATTCTCGGCAGCTATTCGGAGCTGCAGATAAATACAGATAGTGATATGCCATATATTCGAAGAGATTGTACAGAAGCGGATATTAATCAAATTCAAACCGTGTTAAATCAGGTGTGGGCTAAGCACGGTAAGATTTTTCCCATGAAGAAATTGGACATTCTAGTCTATGACTCACCTTTTGGGCCCATTGATTTTATGGATTTTGTGGCAGATGACCTACGAAACGATTATTTAATTCATCTTCTGGCGGATGAATATAATCAAGTGATATTTTTATTTGTTCGACGTGAAGCGGTGTTTCGAATCATCCAGCATTGGCCACGTGCCATAATCACGATAGTCAATGAACCATCTAATGAAAAGGTTCCCCCCGAAGTCAGTAGAGATGCTGCAAGGGCTATGGAAGTAACTTTGAATTTGGAGTTTGGTGACGTCGTTGTGGATGGGGAAGACAACTAATGTTGAAGTGTAATGCTCAAGTCTAGCCGGACACTATCTTTAGAGAATTTTCATAGTCAATTGGCGACAGATTTCCATTGGTTGAATGAAGCCGTTCTTGATTGTAATAACGCATATAAACTGCGACATCATTCCTCATGTGCTCCCGTGTTGGTTGAGCCACAGTTATGTTTGATACTGCCAAAGAAACGTTCTACAGCGGCAGAGTAGCGAAAATCCGTACTGGTCCCTTACAGCGGGCGGATCTGGTCTTCGTGCTTGGTCGCTTTTGAAAGCAGGATGCTGTTGTTCATATTGGGCTTTTTGTAGCGAAGCTTAACGTAAGCCAGTTCATCCGTTTTGCTGGTAATGTGATCGCTCTGGATATTGCCTTGGGGGGCGTAGCGGAGTGAGTCAATGCTTTGCTTCGGGTTTGCGCTCAAGCGCATTTCAATGCCAATCAGCCGATACTTCCTCACCACGGCTGGATTGAATTCAATGTGAGAGAGATCTCTTACAACGATTTCAGTCATAGCTGACAGACGGTAAGGTGTCATAACAGTACAGTTAGGCGTCTTTTGTTTTAGGCATCGGCCTGTCAAATTTAGATTGAGGCATGCCCAAGTTGCTAGATAGACTTATAACTACGTACAACTTTAGCGCTTGCGGTTTTGTGTGCGGCCACCAACACTCAGTAGGCATTATTACTTCTGCACAGCATCAACTTGCCTCGATTTATAACGCTCTGGGCGTGATGACCCTTTTCAGTAAAGTACGTGCGTTTACCAACGCTCTGTAATTTCAAAGTTTTTTTAATCATTTAGTGGAATAAAAATGTTGAAACACTTTTTGTCGTTTATGAGTCTGGGGTTGTGCATTTGTTTGCTATCTTTTAGCGGAAGCAGTGATGGAGCAGATATTTCAAACGCTGAAATGAAATGGCGTGAGCTAGAATACGCGGCCAAGTATGCTGATTTAAAAACTGTGCGTGAACTTTTATTTGGGGATGTCCGATTTATAAATCGTAGTGCAAATTATTATTCTGATCGACTGGTCTCAGTCGCCGTCGGAACTCATATTGAAGAGATCAGTGATGACCGTGTAAAGATCGTGCGTCTGTTGTTAGAGCATGGGTTTGATCCCGCTTTTTACAACGACTTTGCACTGGATATCGCAGCTGCTAATCAACATGATACCAGTAGTAAAAATGAAATGATTAATTTACTAACGGTATATGGTGCAAACCCTAATGCTGGAGGCGTATTGGCCTCTGCAGTTACCACCGGCCATTATCGCACGATAAGCTTGTTACTTAATCTCGGAGCGATACCTGATAACAATCTGCTATCCAGGATTGTTCTGATATCAGAAATGCAGGTAGTACTTCTGTTTTTAGACCACGGCCTGGATCCAAACCACCCCCATTTGTTTGAGAGAGCAATTAAAAAGGGAGAGACTCAATTGGTGAATGCGTTAATCAATCGCCAAATTAATCTGAATACTTTATATCCGAGTCGAACAGAATTTTACACGCCTGTTACCTTGGCTATCTTATCGAATAAATTGAATGTGTTGAAGCTGTTGCACCGCGCTGGAGCTGATTTCGCTAAACCTGATGGCCAACAACGGATTCCCTGCCGAATGAAAGAGAAGTGGATAGATGGTGGTTTAGCTCAGTGGTTGATGCAAGAGCCTTGTAGTGATGGCGTTAAATCAAATGGAGAAGAGTTGTGAGTAACAATAGCTGGTGATTTGCAGGATATTGTAGTCAGTACAAACCTACCGAGCCCGAATTGGAAAGATTTATTCGAATCTGGTAGGTGGTACCGTGATCTTGCAGATGATATCGAAAAAACAAAAATGAGCCGATAAGAATTCGAGCAATGGAAAGAAGAAAGTTATGAGGAATATGTAAAAGCCGCCTTTGATAGATCTGTAATCGGAATTCTATAACCAGAATGAACAGGACAGGCATTGCGCCGACAAGTAATTCGCTTGGGCCTTAGGTTATGACCATAGCGAAAGTGTAGTACTTCAATTATTGTGAATAACGTTTCGCATTCTGTAAGAGCAAGGGAAAAATAGCCGTAATAGGCGAACCCATTTGTTGTCGATATGATTGATTTTCAACAACAAGCGTTAATTACCTGTACCATGCTGCTTGGGATTTGGTCTGTGTAGCCACTGTTCTCGAGGCAAATACCACAGCTAATTTCCAGGTTTAGCTATTCTGGTCTCTTGTGCAGAACTGTAATACGTTTCCTCGGCTTGAAAGATATTACGTTAAATTTTGGTGATCGTACTCTAGTGAGCCGATTAAGGTAGGCATTATGGAACAATACTCAGCTCACTAAAAAATATATATTTACGAAGTAATAAGCCACTTGATAGAAGCTAATGTAAAGCGGAGAGAGAAATGGACTATGAACCGATTTATGAAAACAATGAAAGGTTCACGGCTTTTCCAGATGTGGATGAAGCGTTTGCATCGGACTTTGAAAAAGAGAACTTATTACCTTTGGGGGTTTATAAGTTAACTGATAATTGTGAGCACGACGTATTAATTGCTATTCCCATAAGTTGTGAAGAAGGATTCATTGGCGAACGGGACTTTGATGCAAGTTATGGGGAGATTTGGTTGAGTTATTCACTCCAGGCGGGAAAATGGAAGTTAGATTGTAGAGCAGAGATGCTCAGAAACGTTGAATATCGAAAGAACGCCGTACTAACTGCATTTTGTGAGCGTAAAAAGCTCTATTGTAGTCAGGGGTTTACAGTCAATCCTCATTTTAAAGAGGGGGCTGAAGAGTTATTTGGGCCCCCAAAACTGAGTTTGTTTGAACAAGCAAAGGATTATGCCTCTAGTGGAGAAAATTGGTTAAGTGGAGTAGAAAAATTTATACCACGTGTGCTCTTGGAAAGAAAAAGCGCTGCCGGGTTTAATCTGATAATTCTGCTCGACCAGTATGGATATGAATATAAATATTTAGGTCAATTGACAGCTTCAATATATGCCCCACAAGTGGGTTTACCAAGTGTTCACTTTTTCTACAGTCCTTTCAGTCAAAGGGTACTTTTATTTAATGAATTTGAATAAGAAAACGAACTGGACAGCCTTTGCCTAACCCGGTGTAATTTATTTGGAAGCGTTTCCAGTTCCTATCCCTGATAGTGGTAAATCCGCTTGGATATCGGGTGTAAGCAAATACGAGGAAAGTTTTAAGCCCATAGCCCGCGGTCATGCAGTAATTTTAGGGCTGAATTTCATTTGTACTTAGCATCGAGTGTTACATATGTTTTATCGATTCACATCCAAACTGGCAACACAGGAACGTCTGGAGGCATTTCCGGTGCCTGTTCCTGGAACTGATAAATTTGATGATGTCCCCTGGATTGATGTCTATGAAGCAAAATTCAACTTGCTTCAGCAGCATCCATCAATAGTTGGCGTCAAGCTCTTTCAAGCGCCGCTATATGATACAAAGAAACCCCGAGGTCTTTGCCTGCGATTTCATCAAGGTAAGGAATCGGCATGGTTGCCGGATATTTGGGGTGTCGCTAACAAGTTAATTGTATCTGAAAAGTGTAAGGCTGTGATCGAGGCGATGGATGAAATGGAGCATGAGTATCTGCCAATAGAATGGATCGACTGGCAGGAGAAGCCAGTAAAAACCGAACAGCCATATTACTGGTTTAACCAACGTCGGTATTTAAAAATTGAACCCACTGACCGTCTTGCCCAACCTCCAGAGCTGGGCTTTTGTCCGATTCCGGGAGAGGAGGACTTTCTGGCCCGTATACTGGACACACACAACTTACGGGAACATGTTGAGAGGTTTCCAATCTGGCAGCATTACGGACTGGAAGGGCCTGTTTGCCGTCAGTCTCAAGCCAGAGCCGTAGTCTACATGAGTCAAAAACTTATAAATGCATTGAGGGAAAAGGAAGTTCGAGGAATGGATATCTACAGTGAAAAATATGGGAAGGGGGAGGAGGCGTTGTGTGGTTTATAAATAGAAACTTCTGCCAGTTTTCTTATACAGTGCATTTAACGGGTATTTCAATGGATACAATCAGAAGGGGGATGCATGATTTATAGGCTGGAGTCGAATACAAGTGATGTATTCTATTCATACAGAGAAGCTCAAGTTCCACTCCCACACGGCTTGGATACGTTGGGGCATTCTCGTGAATATCAATTTCAGTTTGAGCAAATAGCCACAGATCCCTATTGCCCGCAATACAGAGTATATAAAGCCCCAATACTCCCAGAATGGCGACTAAATACAAATCTAGCCATAGAAAGGAGGAAGAAAAAGAACTTCGATTTGCCCGACTTTATACCGCCAGGGTCAAAAATCTATGTTTCCCAGTTGGTAAAAGAAGTGGTGGAGAAATGTGACCCTATTGGTCATCAATTCTGGCCTGTGGTGATTACAGATAAAAAAGGGGGCATCGTCTCTGAAAAGCAATACTTTAGAATGAATATGAGACGATATTTAAACATCACCCCCTCGGACAAGCCGATGCAAATGTTGGACTTTACTCCATCCGGTCCGTTGGGTGAGGCAGACTTCATTCCTTCTGTACAGCACGACCCATCCTTGCGTAATCAAATTGAAAAATACCCTGTGTGGAGACACATATTTAGAAAGAATACGATCACAGATCATGTAGTTTATTTAAATAATGAAATTTTTGAATCATTGCAATCCGTTGGTGTTACCGGTCTTGAAGAATACACAATAGTTCGAGGAAGAGTGAAGGGGACAATAGGTCATATCTAATTTTATAAAACCGTTGGTGCAATCAAATAGCAAAATACAGCGCGTTGAAGTTGAACGCTAGATAGAAAGCGTATTTTAAATGAGAAAGAACAATAGACTACGAACCGATCTATGAAAACAACGAAAGGTTTACAGCCTTTCCAGATATGGGGGAAGTGTTTGCGTCAGATCTTGAAAAGGAGAATTTGTTACCTTTAGAGAACTTTCATAGTCAATTGGCGACAGATTTCCATTGGTTGAATGAAACCGTTCTTGATTGTAATAACGCATATAACTGCGACATCATTCCTCATGTGCTCCCGTGTTGGTTGAGCCACTATTAAAATCCAGTCATGTTTTAGACTGCTACAGAAACGTTCTACAACGGCATAATTCCAACATGCCCCGACATCGACGTGGTTTGGTACGGTGCTATTAGACTACTACAGTGGATGTCGGTTTGGTTGGCCAAGACTATACTGTGACCTCTCAGGCGTACTCTCTGAAAAATGCCGATCCTATTGATAGTTACGGTCGTTTTCCGTCAATTTATCAGTGAAATTCGCCAGCCAGCTCCCCGGCTGTTTCCACCAGGCTAACCAGCTCTCGCCGATCCCCTTCTGGGTCAAATTGCAGGCCGCTTTGCGCGAGTCTGGCAATGTCGGGATAGGTATACGAAACATGGTGATTACCTCGTAATCGCTGTGCGAATGCGGCCACGGCGGCAGAGAAACGAAAATCCGGGCTGGTTTCCTGCAGGGTTGGGATGTGGTCTTCGTGCTTGATCGCTTTTGAAACCAGTATGCTATTACTGGTGTTGGGCTTTTTGTAGCGTAGTTTCACGTAAGCCAGTTCATCCGTGTTTCCGGGAATGTCATTGCTCTGGATATTGCCGTGGAGAGCATAGCGGAGTGAGTCAATGCTTTGCTTCGGGTTTGCGCTCAAGCGCACTTCATAAAGCGCCGTAACACTGTGGCCGGAACCTATTTCCCCGGCATCAACGCGATCATTGTTGAAATCCGATCGTGCCAACAGACGATTTTCATAGCCAATCAGTCGATACTCGCTCACCACAGCTGGATTGAATTCAATCTGGATTTTAACGTCGCTGGCAATGGTATTGAGGGTACCATTCATCTCCCGAATCAGAACTTTGCGCGCTTCAGCGTAACTATTGATATAGGCATAGTGCCCGTTTCCGTGATCTGCGAGTTGCTCAAGTAAATGGTCATTGTAGTTACCGTCACCAAAGCCCAGAGTGGTGAGGAAAATACCTTGTTTTCGCTTTTGCTCGATCAGTTGCAGTAGTTGAACGGGTTCCGTTAGCCCTACATTCAAATCACCATCCGTACAGAGAATGACCCGGTTGGTGCCACCGGGAATGTAGTTTTCCCGGGCCAGTGCATAGGCCTGTTCGATGCCCTCTCCACCGTTGGTGGAGCCACCGGCAGACAGACGATACAGTGCGTTGATAATCGTATATTTTTTATCCCCCGGTGTCGGTTTTAGCACCACGCCGGATGCGCCCGCGTACACGACAATGGATACACGGTCCTGGCTATTCAAGCGTTTGGTCAGGGCGGTGAGTGATTTCTGCACAAGTCCCAGTCGATCATCGCCTTGCATGGAGCCCGATACATCCAGTAAAAACACGAGATTCCGAGCCGCGGGTGCGGATTCCTGATCATCTTTTCCCTGAATTCCCAGATGCAGGAGTCGGGTTTCCGGATTCCAGGGTGTTGGACCCATCTCGGCAAAAACTGCAAAGGGGTGGTTCGCATCTTCAGGCTGTGGGTATTGGTAACTAAAGTAGTTCACGAATTCTTCGGCCCGTACGGAATCCTGAATGGGCAGCTCTCCCTGACTCAAGCGTCTTCGTGTTTGGGTGTAGGATCCGGTATCCACATCGATACTCAGGGTTGAGACCGGGTGTTCTGTGGTGAGTTTTATATCGTTATTGGCAAATGTTTGGTATTTGTTATCGGATACCGGCAGGTTGCTGTCGATACCCGGTTGCGCTGAGGGGGATGAAAAAGCGAGTTCTGCATATTGGTTTTCGTATGTTGCATGGCTGGTTGAATACGGAATTGTTGAATACGGATTTGTGGCAGTACATGCACTCAGTATCAAGGTTGAAAGCATCAATGTGATGGTCAAATCGGGGCGTGTTATTTTCATGGATCGACTCCTGTTGTAGCGGTTTCTAGCGTTTCATAAGAGAACGATTCCAGTGTAAATTGAGCCATCAGGGGCAAACAGACCCTTTTTTCTGTGAAAATTGGTCTTGACAGGTTATAGTGATTTTGATCTATAAATGATCTGAATCCATCCCGAATCCTCAGGAGTTCCCACTCTGTGCCGAGCACATTTAACAAAATACACCGCCTCAAACGGCTTTGGACCTGGGAGCAGTTTATCGAGCAGTATGAAGTCGGCCCGGATATCAAAACGCTCAAAGCCAATTATCGTTTCCCCCACCTTAAGCCATCCAAAAATACGGTCGCAGTGATAGACCGGCTGCACGAGCAAAGCTTCCCCAGCCCTTTTCCAAGGGAAATCGATGGCCTGATGGATATTTACGATTGTTTGTTCGGCCAGGATCAAGATCCGGCCTCGTCTGATCGGATTCAGAAGCTGGAGCAGTTTATCCAGTTCGAACTGGAGGTCTGTCAATCGGAGCATTTTTTACGTGAAGTCCGTTTGAACTGGCTTTTAGGGGATATTTACTTCGACCGGATCATGACATTACGTAACGCGGGCTTCTGGAGTCGATTACAGGATGCTCAGTCCCAGGCGATTACCCTTTATCAGCGAGCCATTCGGTTACTTGAAGAAAAAAGTGATTTGAATGAAGTGGTGATCTACAAATTACGGCAGAATATTCTGGGGGCCTATCTCAATGGCGCACGGCGTCAAGGTCACTGGATTGAAGATGAGCCAACCCGGAATTATCTCCAGCAATCGGATTTTATGGCTAAAACCAAGGAAGTGCTGGCCCTGGAACCATTTAACTGGAATATCGCACGAAACGGTTTACGATTTGCTTCGTTACTGGAAGATGAATTAAATGTGATGTATTTTTTTAAATGTCTGGTGAATGTCAGCGAACTGTTTGTGGATATGGATTACAAACCGCTGGACACACCGGCATTGGCGAAAAGCCCGGACTTTCACTGGGCAATTCAAAAGGTCCTTAAACCGACTTTTTTAAAGCAATTTAACCTGACCCGGACATTATGAAGCTCACTATGAG
The DNA here is from genome assembly GCF_002162375.1 of Oleiphilus messinensis. Lineage (GTDB taxonomy): Bacteria > Pseudomonadota > Gammaproteobacteria > Pseudomonadales > Oleiphilaceae > Oleiphilus > Oleiphilus messinensis. The sequence goes on from NZ_CP021425.1 coordinate 520,879, forward strand.
GCTTACAAGGATGCGCCTGACCCAATTTTTACCGTTTGTATTCGCCACGATACTCACAGCCTGTTCCAGTACGTCCGAGGTTGTTTCCACGCCCGACAGCATGGCAGAGCCGCTTCCGGCAGAACAGACGGATGCGACAAGTGAACCCCGGCAGCAGGACCAATGCACACTTTATCCAGACCATGAGCAATGTCTGGATCAAAATAAGTCTGACGATGATGATATGAAGCGGCTGCGCTAGCTGTTAATAAGGAGAAGCGTCGTGAACCAGCGAAAAGCATTTTTATGTGAACATATCGTACGGGTGGACGGTGAACAACCCGGCGCGAAGGCACCGTCGGCCAAACACTTGAAAATGGCGAATAATCCATTTCAGTTTTACCGGGGTACATCACAACTGTTTTATGCCGATCTTGCTGCAGGGAATTTGCGCTGCCCGCAAACATTAACCGAGTCTGTACCGCTCACCAGTGTGATGGGGGATTGCCACCTTTCCAATTTTGGATTTTTCACGGAAGAAGGGGCCCATGGAGATACGGTTATCTTCGCACCGAATGACTTCGATGATGCCTGTGTAGGTCACGCGGTCTGGGATTTGCTGCGTTTCGCCGTGAGCATGCTGCTGGGCGCTGATTACGGCAGGGGCGTGTTAGCCGGAAGCTATGCAACCGAAGCGGATTGTGCCGACTTTCAGTCGAAAGGGATTTCCAGGCAAGCCGCCAGTGATGGGGTTTTGGCATTTTTACGGGCCTACGAAAAAACCTGTGAAAAAATTGCTGCTAAACCGGAAAAGCGTATGCGGGCCATTGAAAAAATAAAGTCAGACCATGTACTCGTTGGTGCTTATGGTAAAGCATTATCACGGGCTGCAGGGGGCGCGAAGTTTGGCAGCAAGAGCACGTTGGCCAAATCTGTGGCCACCGAAAGCAGGCCGCTTCGCTTCCGTGATCTCCCGGAACGTTTCGAGCGATTGCCCGAAGCGGAATATCAGGCGGTCTATCATCAATTCCGGCCTTATGTCGATGACGAGATACTCGATATTGTAAAGCGGCTGGGAGCGGGCACCGGCTCTGTGAACATGGCTCGTTATTATCTTCTAGTGGGTACCGACGGGCTTGCGAAAGCGGAACGCAATGGGGGTTGTATTTCGCCCTCGCTTGAAGAATTGAGGCTCTGCCATCTCGTTGAAGTGAAGCTCCAGCGCGAAGCTGCACCGATATACTATTTTCCGGATATCAGCCCGGTTAACCGGCTTAATCATGCTCATCTGACGGTCGATTGTCAGCGTCACATGCAGCGAAAACCGGATCTGGTGCTCGATGAAGCGCTCTGGCAAGACCAGAACTGGTTAATCCGCTCCCGACACCATGCCCGTGTGGGCATCGACCCGGAAGATGTGGTGCTCGCGCTTAAGTCCGACAGTTACTCGGCGGCCAATAAACTGATTCAATACGGCAAGACCTGTGGCAAGGCGCTAGCGCTGGCCCATGCCCGTGGTGATCGCCGCTCGACGCGGTTTGAAGTGGCAATGGGGGCGCAATTACCGGTGGTTATCCCCGAGTTGCTGGAAACCAGCCTGAGTTATTACCATCAGGTCATCGACGATTGGACATTGTTCAAAGATATGCTGGCGAAGTAACTTTAGCCGTAGGTTGTGCTAACGTCGCCTTTCTTCTGTCAGGCTCTGGTAGTCACAGATCGGACCGCTTTCTTCTTTGAGATTATTTTTGTTAGCGGCCGCACTTTATAAGTGACCAGTGGTCAGTTATAGTTCTGAGTGTTGACAGAAATCACAAAGTGCTTAGCTCAGGCTCTGCGCTCCAATAGAGATTGGGAACCAGAAATGAAAATGAGAAAAAGTTTGATTGGAAATAGTGTACTCGTGCTTGCGCTTATGGTTGCGTTGAGTAGCTGTGGCATCATTGGTGTAGCCTCGACCGCGACGGGGGTTGGTGTTTTGCACACGGAACTGGAAAAAGAGCGATTCAGTGACAGACTTGATGATGCTGCCCAAGCCTATCTTAAAGACCATGCCAACTCTCCTTGTACCAATGACGAGGATAAAGTGATGCCAGAATTACTGGTTTACATCAAGGAGCAGGGGAAGCGGCATGGTGTCGATCGGGCAATTAAGCGGTTAAATGCCATCTATGAGGATGAAACCTATAGTGAAGATGTCCGAGCTTCAGCGCTTTACCATATTGCAGTAATTCATTTCCGCAAGGAATACAGCAATCCCCGCTTGGGCGTGCACTATTTGGTCAAAATTCATGATGAGTTCCCCGGAGAATATCAGTGTATTTTCGAGGACACCCCCTGGCGTAGAGAAATGATCAAAAAGTTGCACATACCAGAAGATACGCTCCCGGCGGCGGCATTTCAAAATTAGCGCTGGGACGATCCGTTTTCCACGGGCGATCAGTTTTCCGGAGTCGGCAGTCTGGCTAGGCGTCGGTGATTGTAACCAATTTCGGTATTCACACTGTTTACACGCATAAAATGTCGAATAAATTGCCGGTTGGTTACCTTTGCTACCATTTTGAAGCGCATGCGCTTTTTGGTCAGGGGCATGCCGGCCTGGCTCATCTTGACGCTGTGTACAAATCTATCCGGGGAGTAGTCTGGAGGAGCATTTCGCCTGATTTTTTTTAATTTGGCTTGCTGTCGTGCCCATAGAAATACAAACAGGATCAAGGGGCTGCAAATCATAACCCAAAGCACCAGATTGGGCATATCCAGTGCAAAATGATCGGCGAGGCCCAGGATGCCAAAACAGAGTGTAATTGTGCCGATTAACCAAAGTACCCAAAACCACTTTTTGGCTTTTTGCTCGTTGGCGAGCACTTGCTCGCAACTTGCGCAGATGTAGCCAATACAGACGACTTCATTTTTGCTAAACAACGCAGCCAAGAGCATAAAGGGGCCCAGGATCATTTCCATAACCCGGCTGCTCAACGTGGTGGACTGATTGTAAAATTCCATTTCGCGGTGGATCTGTTCAGACCCACAATGCAGACACAGTCGAGGTAACAGAAATGACTTGTCTCCCGGTTGCTGTTTTTCGATGGTTATATTGAGATAGTTTGTAAGTGCCATCACTCGATTCCTTTTGATACGCAGCCAATACACTGCGGCTTTACAATCCGTTCAATCCACTATTATTGCCGGATTGTTGCGGAAATCGAGTGCTGTCTTACAAATTTGCGAACCGCTTCAGTCTGACAGTCCGATAAACGCCGTACTGTCGAAGTCCGCACTATGGGTGATGGGGGCATTGGTCGCGCCACCCCATACAAATTGACTATTTTGACCGCTCAAACTGTGCCTTGTAAGACTACGAATCTCAGTAAAACGATCACCTTTGACCAAAATCGGTGCCATCGAGTCGTCCACTTGCCCTTGCTCAAGTGGCATGTAGAACGCGTGACCATAGCTGACCCAGCTGTTGGTATCGACCTGATTCATCGCCGTCAATCCATAGAGATAGAATGTGTCACCGTCTTTGAAGATGCCTTTGAGCTGGTCTTCCTGATCAAAGTCCAGAAACTGGTATTCATACGTTTGACTATCCAATGCAAACTGGAACCAGCCAATATCCCATTCTGTCGTGTTGTTAGCGCGGTCAGGGTGTTTCAGAATCCGGCTATGGGTGCCAATAAAGAGCGTTTGGTCGTCAACTACGGCATCCACAACAATATCATCTTCATCGCTACCGATTAATTTCTCCCAGACCATTACGCCATCCGGTGTGTACTGGCGGATAATCAGGTTTGTTTGCAAGAAGTTTGATTCTTCGAATGTGTAGTGGGTATTGAAGCGGTGGTTATAAGACGGTATGGCGTTGTTGGTTACACTGGAGATCGTGTAGACGTTCCCGAACGCATCCTGAGTTATTCGCGCTAGCCCGCCAAATGCATTGTTATCAAAGTTAAAGTGCATGATCGCGTCATGCCATACGGGGAACAGGTTTGCATCAAATTGTGTAAGCTTGAAACCATCGAAGTTGTACGTGACCAGCACGCTCTCCTGATCACAGTTGAGTTTCAAATACTGGTCACGACCAAGATATTTGAATTGGTTGAATAGCCAGACCCGGTTGCTGTCATCGGGTGCCCGGTTGTTGTCCCTTAAGGTGAAAGGTGCATTTCGGTATTCTTCCAGTGTATAAGGTAGTTCATAGTAGGGTTCAATTTCGTCTTCAGTGAGCAGTACCTGACTGAGCGGTTCGTGTGCCTGACTGTATTTCTCCAGGCGTATATTGTACGTTCGGGAGTCTGGGTCCGTATTATCGAGGACAAACCGGGCCAGTGTGTATTGACCGGAAGGGTGCACACACAGATCGGCATAGCCGCCGGCATCCACAACCCAGCGAACCGGGTTAAGTTCGCCATCCAGCTCCACAAAAAAGCCGGTAGAATCATCACGGTTTTCCGTTGCGGTGAATTCGCCAATGAGTAGCAGGTGATTTTCGGCAAAAGGCTCAACTTTGTTGATGGCAGCGTTTTGACTGCGCAAGATATCCTGCACCGCAACGAGGTACCTGCCAGGGTAGGTTTCGGATTGACTGAGGGTAATCGGAGAGGGTTCACCACCGGGGGTCACGGTTGAGGGGTCAGTGCTGTTTAATTCGGTGGTGATTGTGGATGGCGTTCCAGGGATTGCACTTCCCCCGAGATTGGCATTCCCCAGCCCGGTGAGCGTCAACGTTGCCGAGCCGTCGATGAAAGCCAATGTTACTGGATTGTTTAGACCCAGCAGGGTGGTTGTGCTCTGGGGATCTTCGATAACAACGAGTGTGCCTTGAATGGAAATCTGGTAATTTTGCAGTGCTTCCGAGAATTCCAGTCGCTCGATATTCGCATCAACGGATACCTCTGAATGACCCGTAAGCCTAACCGTTTCCTGGCCTTTTGAACCCAGAATAAACCCGTTCCGATTCGCATCGTAAGTTTCATTCTCGCCCAACAGGGTATAGTTGTCGTACTCCGATGCAGCGAATACGGGCAAAGCGCACGGAGCTGCGATCAGAGCTGTCGCCAGAGCGATCGTTGGCCTGCATCGATTGAATCTTGTCATCCTGTCGAATCCCTTTTTGCCCATTAATCTCATTGTCCTGTCTCCGTAGCGCCGCCGAAAAATGATGTGAAGCAGCATCATCCGCACTAATTAGGGGCATAACAATCAGCAAATAGTCTAATGAATCTGCAGGCTGGTGCCGGTTTGGGGTTTTAGTCAGGAGTGACGAATAGTGAGTTTTAAGTAATATTGGTTTCCCTAAGTGGTACCCGTTACTAACTCAGATACTCTGTAAATGTAGAATTGCATTTGCGTTTCATTTTCTTCGGTGTCTATATACCAGCTTAATGTAAAGCGAAATTGGGTGTTTCTAACCATATAGTATGAGCATCAACAATTTACTTTGCATACTCAGAGTAATGGTTCTAGTGTTTTCTGTTATTCCGAAAAAGCAGTGTCAAAAAATTTGCAGGAAAAATGTGGTACCGCGTAAACGTCCGATTTACACAGTGAGAACGCAATGACAAGTGAATACAAAATTAGCGAGGCATTGGAAAAGTACATCAATTTAAAGAAAATTCTTGGGAAGGTTCCAAGTTCTCGGGAGTTTGCGAAAGTGTATTCCAAGAAAGGCCTTTCTTCGCTTTTTCCGGGAGGTAACGCATATTCTCAATTGCAAAAATTAGCGGGTGATGAGCCACTTGTTTTTTCGTCTGTAAAGTCTGATCTCAAGCAAGTTCTTTTAAACTGGGGAACATTGGCTAGAACGACAATCGAGGAGCATCAAAAGCTACCAGTCAGTTCTGACTGGAAGTATCATCTTCTAACACCATCGATTTCAGGAATTGAGAAAAGTCACAAGATTAAGTGGTCAGAAATACCCCAGTTATTCCGTGAGACATTCGAAGAAGCCAATGAATGGAATGATGTGCTTGACTATATTCCCGTTATAGGAGAAGAGTCTGGCTTAAACAAAGCTATTTCCAATGAAGAAAATTGTCGGTGGTGTTCGTAGGCTAGCACTATTGTCTAACGGTCAATTAGCTGGATGGGGAGACAATGTGGTGGGAAATTCACAACTGACTAGGTTATCTCCAGTTTTAGCTCCAAAAATATTGCCTATACCGTTTTCGATCAATGATATTTTCCTCGAAACTTTTCATGGTTGTCTACTAGATCAAAATAACCGATTGTTTAAGTGGAAGGTACATAAACATTGGTTTTTTGATAATACCTGTGACGACTATTACTTGGAACCTGTTTCATTTGAAAATGGAGAGCAAGTAACTATTTCACAATAAGGAGACTGAGCGATTATGGATCAAAAAAGTTTTGAAGCCGCGCTATTGTCCACTGCTGTTTATGCAGATTTATCGATATTAGCAACTAAATTCTGCCTATCTAGCTAAATATTTTACCGACAAGTTTACGGTTAAGGTCGCAACTCCCGAGGCTTCGCTTTCTGGTTATCAGGGGATGATCGTCGAACACAACGACACTGGTGAACTATGGTTGGTCAATGGAACAGAGCTGTTAGGTACCGATATACTTGCGGACATTAGTTTGACATTCACCGGTGAGGCCGGTGGTCAAGTTCGTGATATGTTGGAGTTCTATCAAGAGGCTGTTCAAAATGGAGTAATTTCTGCTACAGATCAATTAAATGTACCAGGGCACTCGTTGGGAGGACACTTAACTGCGTACTTTACATTGCTAAATGGCAAGAGTGTTAACCATGCATACACCTTCAACGGTGCGGGTATCGACGAGACGCCGAACTCATTGACAGATTGGAATCAGCTCATTAAAGAACTGGTCAGTCTCGACTTTCCTCTCGCTAATACAATTAAGGCACCTCTGATTAATTAACAAAAATGATATACCATAACCCAAACAACAATAAGCTGGTTTGCACATGAAACAACAGAGTCTGGAAGCGACAGGGTTTGAGGTTTACCGAAAGAAAACCCGAAAAGAGATTTTCCTTGATGAAATGAATCAAATCATTCCGTGGAAGGAATTGAGTGACGCAATAAAACCCTATTACCCAAAACCTCCGAAAGGCGCAGGACGCAAGCCAGTCGGTTTGGAACGTATGCTTCGTATTCATTTCCTCCAGCATTGGTTTGAGTTGTCGGATCCTGGTGCAGAAGAAGCGTTCTATGACTCAAGAGCAATGCGTCTTTTTGTTGGGGTAGACTTGGGCAAGGAACCTGTGCCAGATGAAATGACTATCTGTAAGTTTCGCCATTTAATGGAGCGGCATAATCTTGGTGATGAGCTATTTCGTTTAGTGAATGTTTATTTGGAGGGGAATGGTTTAAAGGTATCACGAGGCACGATAGTTGACGCCAGCATTATCAACGCACCAAGAACAAAGACAAATAACGCGACCCGGAAATGAAGCAGACCAGGAAAGGCAACCAGTGGTATTTTGGCATGAAAGCACACATTGGTGTGGACAGCAAAACCAAGCTGATTCATTCGGTTGTCGTGACGCCTGCAAATGTTCATGACTCTCAGGTGCTGGAAGATTTACTTCACGGAGATGAAACTCGATTATGGGGGGATTCTGCTTACGCTGGCCTATAGGAAGTGCTTAAAGAGCGAACTCCCAATGCCAAAGATTTCACTCAGAGAAAGGCGTATCGCAACAGGCCGCTTTCAGATCAGGAAAGATCGTCAAACCGATTCAAATCGAAAGTACGGTCTCGTGTTGAGCATGTATTTGGCGTACTGAAAGGCCAGTTTGGCTACAAAAAAGTGAGATACAAAGGGTTGGATATAAACGCAACTGCGGTATTTACGAAATGTGCGTTGGCGAATATTGTGCTTGCCAAAAGGCATTTGCAGCCAGTTTAACAGGTAAGTTGCGTCTTGTAGGCGCGTAACGGCCACATAAGGTGGCATATCAGGAATAAAACCCGCTGTTTCTGACGAGATTTGCCGAAAGCGGGCTTCTTCTATAAATATGGCTGATGGATCAGACCTTCCTTAGGATCGTCACTTTACAGATTCTCGGACTTTTATTGACTCTTCGTATGGTGAGGGGGAGCCTGTGACGATTTAACGCAGGTCGACTGATAAAAGACCAAGTGTTGATGGGCGATCAAATTGATTTGCAAGAATTTGTAGGCTGAGCGAACGGATATTCCCGATAAAATTTGAAATCTGGATGGCCGCCTCCAACTGAGTATTTCGGTGAACGTCAACATTTCCCCCGTGTCAGAAAAGGAGTTCGTAATGGGCCAATATCTGCGTCCAACTGGTCTCCACTCAATTAATGACCTAAAACGGGATGTGGGTCACGACCTGATGAATGATTAGAATTGGATAGAGTGCATCAATTCAAGAAAGGGCGACCATCGGCAGGGGGGCAGACAAATAAGCACAACTAAATGCCCCGGTTTTATAATGGTAGCGTTGGCATGACAGGTTCATTTTTTGTACCATGTCAATGGAGGCGTTGTAAACCAATAAGGGAGCAAATTTCAATGAAGTGGGAAAAGGTTGGGGAAATGAATTGTCCCGTGGCCCGCACATTGGCGATCATTGGTGATCGTTGGACGATGCTAATCGTTCGCAATGCGTTTCTCGGTACCAAGCGATTCGCAGATTTTCAGTCACAATTAGGTATGACAAAACATCTACTTTCAGGGCGGTTGAAGAGGCTTGTTGACGCTGGCATTTTCAAGAAAGAGGAGTATCAACAAGGGCGTTACGAATATAAACTGACCACAAAGGGAAAATCTTTATACCCTGTTTTATTAGCCATGACAGCGTGGGGTGACGATTGGTTGGATGCTGGAAAGGGTGCGTCTTTACTTTATGTCGACAAGAAGGAGGATATCACCTGACGCCGTATCTGTCGACTCAGCATGCTCTTAAGATACGTCACTCCCGCGAAAGTGGGAGTCTCTTTAGTAGAAGATACCCGCTTTCGCGGGTATGACGTCCATCAGATCCCCTGAAACTCTGCCGTTCTGCGTGCCTTGACGGCTTCCACACCGCGTCTGGCATCTTTCGATAACAGCAGTCGGGCGAAGGTTCTTCGTAGCTTGGAGAGTGCGGCCTGTGCACCGCTGGATTGCACAGGCGTACTGATTTTAGCGTGGCCTGAACACCCAGCGGTGCCTGCTGGGCAATCTGTTCGGCAATGGCAATGGCAATGGCTTCTGTTAGAGCCTCGCCGGCATCAAATTCGTCGGCCGTGAGCAGGTGCAGATAGGCATTCTGCGTACCCGCTGCTAGAGGCCAGCGTACCGTGCCACCGCCAAAGGGAAAGATGCCGCGACTGATCTCTGCCTGGGTAAAGATCGCGTTTTCTGAGGCTACGGTGATCTGGCCACAAAGGATAAGTTCAATGCCTAGGGTGTAGCAGGGCCCCTCAACCGCGCTGACGATAGGCTTGCGGCAGACTCTGCCGTTTGTGCCCCAAGGGTCGATATGACGGCGTGGAATCATCGGTTTAATGACTTCGCTGGGAATAGCCTTGATGATGTTGGCCAAATCCAGGCCGCTGGTGAAATAGCGGCCCTCAGCCCAGAGTACCCCGCAGCGTAATTCGGGATCCCTGTCGAGCAAGGTATAAGCCTTCGACAGCTGGGTGATCATTTCAGGATCAAATGCATTAAGTTTCTCAGTGAGGTTGAGGCCAATGAGCAATAGATGCCCACAGCGTTCCGTGGTGACTCTCTATGTCATAACGCTTTTACCTCTTTTAGTAATGCGGCGAGTCGGGGGCGCTTCCATAGTTCTGACCGTATGGGGCCGCTGGTGCGGTCAATCTCAAGTAGCTGACTGCCAACCGAAATGTCAGCAATGCTCATGGCGTCGCCAGCCAGCCAACTGGTCGCTTCCAAGGCAATCTCAATGCGGTCCAGTATTCGTAGGAATTCATCGCGAATATCGTTGGGCGACATCTTACCTAGCCCCTGGAATTTCAGTTGTTGGCGCAGGCCAAAGGCCAGAACAGTTTTGGCACCGACACGTTCGAAAGCTGGGCGGCCTTCGCAGGAAAGGTCTACGACGATTTTCATAGCTTCAGGGTCGCTGACCCGGAAATGCACTTCGTACCAATAAAGAAGTTCATCAGCGAAGTCTTCCCATAGTTCGGCCTGTGCTCTTTGGCTCGTATCGGCAGGGTAGAGCAGAGGCTCGGGATAATGTTCATCCAGCCAGCGAGCAATGCGGGTACTGTCTTGAATCCGCTGTTCGTCGATATCCAGCACGGGCACCTTGCCGACTTTGCTCAGACGCATGACCTTAGCGCCGCGCAGCCCATTGTAGTCGATAGTGCGGTAGTTCAGCCCTTTGTGGCGCAGGCTACGGGCAACTTTTTGGCAGAAGGGAGATATCTCCCACTGATGCAGAGTGATGTCGTGGCTCATGTCGTGTTTCCTTAGTGTGTGGTTGCTGTGGCAGGGCGTGTTTTTTCAAAAGTTCGCACGAAGTCTTCCAGGCTGCCCAGATGGTGAGTGTTGTCATGATCCCATAGGTGGAAGCCGGGTCTGAAATAGCCGAACCAGGGCGGTATCGTCTTGCGCAGGAAGCAGGTTTTGCCTGTTGTGTTGGTTTAGATTTGCATGATGTGATCCCGTGTTTTAGAGGCTTTAACATTGTATTTGCGGGCCGGAAGCCAGAAAACGATGAGCACGCCTAACCCTATCCAACCCAGCAGCACATCACCGACGAGATGGATATGTTCGTGCTGCATGAGCAAACCCTGGAAAAACATAAGGCCGAAATGGGCGACGTTGGCCGCGACGCTGAAGTCCAGGAATAGTTTATGTGATAGCGGATTGGCGAGCCGCGATCCATAAATAGCAGCCCCATACGATGTAGATCACGCAGACCATGAGTTCGTAGTGCTCTGCGCCACCGTCCAAATCACCCCAGCGCACCAGGCGCACCATTAACTGGACCAACTCGCTTTGCAGCATGCTCTGATCCAGCCTGGTGAATATCATGAAGGCGGCGATGCCGAAGAAAAGGAGAAAACCCGTCCCGAGCATGCGCAGAATAAGCGCTAGCCAGCGAGGATCGTATTTATCAGTTGTGCTCATAGTCTCGTGTGACATTTTGTTTACCTCTTGATCGCTTAACTGAGTGCGGCTCGCGTACTTGGGAGTGAATGGATATAGGTCAGACCGTCAGTGATGAACGTCATTGTGCTTCCCCATGTTGATTAGGCGTTTGCAGCCACCGTGGCCTTGCGTGGTCGAGCCCGCCATGAACAGACCACCGATTTCGGTGCGGGCGTTGGGACGGAACATGCTGAACTGTCCAACGTTGCACTCGATACCGTAGGCGGAGCCGTCGCTGCATAGTGTGTAACGCTCTTGGGTGATCGGTGTTCGCACGCTCAATGAGGATGTCGGTGATGCGTTTCTTGGCCTCGAGGTAGGTCGCGCACCTGCGGTATTTGCCACCCGCCGCCGGCCAGATAGGCTGCAGCCGTCATTCCGCTCGCGCCTGAACCAATCACAATGGCATCCCAGTGCACGTCCATAGGTTTTGCATTCGTCATGATGTTTCTCCCTACTCAGATCTCAATCGACTGTGCTTGTTTTAAAATTTCTCTTTGAAGGGGCGCAGTTCCAGCTCATGCGTCCAGGCGGTGCGAGGTTGCACATGGAGTTGCCAATAGGTTTCGGCGACCGCAGCCGGATCCAGGCTGCCTTCTTCACCGCGGCTCAACAAATAGGCTTTGCCCAGGCCGTAGCCAAATTCACTCGCGCGATCTCCAGCCACCAAGCCATCAATGACCACATGGGCAACATGGATGCCTTTGGGCTGGAACTCGCGCGCCATCGCCTGGGCATGAGTGCGAAGCCCAGCTTTCTCGAAGAGTTCATGAATAGATGTCGGCTCGGTGGCATCCACTACAACCGCGCTGGCTTTGCCACCATTTTCAATGATGGATGAGGTTGTTTCTTGCACTTTGTCGATACTGCGACCCGCTGCGTAAACATGCATACCCGCAGCAGCAAAGTGGGCGCATACCGCACCGCCAATGCCCTGAGGCGTTCCTGCGCCAATAATCACTGCGCAAGGCTTGGACGGCTCAGCTGTGGATGCTTTTATTGATCGTTCATTCGGCTTTCTCATGGTGCACCCCGTTATTCGCCGCAAGTACTCCAGGCGATGAATGGATATAGGCCAGCGCCTGTTCGGTAGAGGCCTCATCTAGCGGGTTGTAACCTGGTCGTAGAAAGCGCAAGGCATGCAGCGGGAACCAGCGCATGGCCGGGAAAGTACCCAAACGAGCTGAACGTAACCAGCCCAATATGAGGCGCAGTGGAATGGGCGTTCTTGATGCGTTTTTGAGCTTTTCGTCGTGGCGAATCATGTGGGCAGTGCCCAACATGGACAGTGATACCAGCGCCGGAAAAGCGATGGCCATAGCCAGCGTACGCATGGAGTGAGTGCCGCCGAGGTGGCGGTAAAGATCGTAGGCAACGGTGCGGTGTTCTACCTCTTCGGCACCATGCCAGCGGAACAGGTCAGCAACGATCGGGTCGGCACCATGTTTATCCCAGGCATCGGCTTCAAGCACAAATACACCAAGCGCAGCAGTGTAATGCTCGATAGCCGCGACCAGGCCAATGCGGAACACCAGCCATTGGTATTGCAGTGATTCGGGCAGTTTTCGGCCAAAGGGGTCGTCGAGCAGCAACTGGTCGAACAACAAGGCGTTGCGCTCTTCAAAACGCCCGCCACTGAGTCCCAGTCGTTTCAGATAGCCTTCAATTGATTCGTGGTGCGCATGACTGTGTACGGCTTCTTGTTTAATAAAGGCTTCGACATCAGCCCGTAGCTTATCGTCTTTAACGTGGGGCAGCGCTGTACGGAATACACGGCAGAAAAATTTCTCGCCCTGAGTCAGCAGGAAACTGAATTCGTTCAGTGCATGGCTGGCAAAGGGGTCATCCGGAATCCAGTGCAGGGGGGACGTTTCCCAATCGAATTTTACTCGACGCGGAATGATGTCGTAGTTGGCGCTGGACGCCTTCTTGATATTTGTTTTACTCATGGCAGGGCTCCTTAATGATGATTCTGAATGAAGTCGCCAATGGCCTGTGCCAGCGGTTCTGGGTGGGATAACGGCGCCCAATGGCCGGCATCTATGTGTGTACGTAGCGTATTGGGCGCCCAGTTTTCGACACCCGTGAAGAGTCGTTCAGGCACAAACCGGTCACGCTCCATAATTAATAGCTGTACCGGGATATCGACGCGTCGAGGTTCTGGTTTCATGAGTTTGGGTATGAGGTTGGCGCGATATAGCCCCAGACCGAAACGACCGTCCGCTGCCTGTGAAGGGCGTGGTTTGGTCTTGATGCCTTCAAGCAGGTTCAGAAAGCGTGGCCACTGATGGGCGAGGCCGTAGCGCCATGTCAGTTCTGGAAGGAGTGGTAGCTGAAAAGCAGCCATATAGGACGAACCCAGTAACTGATGTGCAGCTTCGACTACCTGGCGGGGTGAGCCACTGCGCATTCTGCTCTGAAACCATAGGCCCACATGATCCAGCGCAGGGGCGAGTGCGTTGTATGAAGCGATACGGTACTTCAATGCTTTTGATTGCACCGCTTCCCAGCCTTGAAGACCACCCCAGTCATGGCCGACCAGATGCACGGGCTGCATCGGGCTGACTGTATCAATAACAGCGGTCAGATCACCTACCAAGTGTTCCAGCGCATAGGGCTTGCTGCCTTTGGGGGCGGAAGACTGACCTGCGCCGCGAACGTCATAGGCGACGACGTAGGCGTCTTTTGCTAGGTATTCTGCGACTTGCGCCCAGCCTTCCGCGCTGTCTGGGTAGCCATGCACGAGTACGACAGTCGGGCGAGGAGACCGGCTGGTGGGGCGTTTGCCCCAGGTGTAAACAGCCAGACGAACCGTGCCTGACTCAACAAATTGAGAGGGTTTCATTGGATTGTCCTATTGGGATATTGGGTGTCATGCGCGCAGGCGGTTTTTTACGATGCCAAAGCCTTTGGCTCGCAGATCAAAGAGGAAGGATTTCAGTGCATGCTCATCTGGTACGGGGGCCTTGCCTCGACCCATGCGATGAAGTTGGCGTGTGTACCATGTGATTTCAAGCGAGCCGAACCGATCAACGTATTTGATGCCGGTGGATAAGGGTTTTACCTTGTGCACGGTTTCTTCACCACGTAGAAGTTTGGTCGGTGCATCAGGTTCGATAGCAAAAATGCGCCCCAGACCGATGATGTCCAGGGCGTTTGAGTTGAGCGCGGATTGCATACCGTCCAGGCTGCGAAAACCGCCGGTGACCATCAAGGGTGTCTCAATCTCGGCGCGAACCTTCTCGGCAAAGTCGAGGAAGTAAGCTTCACGAGCAACGGTAGAATCTTTCGGCTTGCCGAGTTGCATGACGGGCTCTTCATAAGTGCCGCCAGAAATTTCGATCAGGTCAATGCCTGCCTCAGCGAGCGCCCGGATTGTGTCTAGGGACTCTTCCTCAGTGAAACCACCACGCTGGAAGTCTGCAGAATTCAGCTTGATGCCAATGGGGAAGTCGTTTCCCACGCGACGACGGACTTCATCGTAGACAGCCAGTACAAAGTGGCGTCGATTTTCCGGGCTGCCCCCCCAGTGGTCCTCACGACGATTGTGATGGGGTGAGAGAAATTGGCTAATCAGGTAACCATGTGCGCCGTGTAGCTGGACACCAGTGAAGCCGGTTTTTTTTGCGCGTGCTGCAGTGTTGCCAAAGCGCTCGATGATATTTTCTATCTCGGCAGCCTTGAGCGCGCGCGGGGTAGCGAAGTAGGGGGCCAACTTGGGCCGAAAGCCGATGGCTGATGGCGCGACCGTTTCGCGGTTGAGGCCGCGGATTGCCTGTTTGCCCGGATGATTGAGCTGCATCCAGAGGTGGCTACCATGCGCCGTACCGGTTTTTGCCCAGCGTTTGAACATGTTCAGATCGCGATCATCTTCCAGTACGACGTTGCCCGGTTCACCGAGTGCGCGCCTGTCGATCATGACATTGCCGGTAATAATCAACCCGGCACCAGAATTCGACCAGTTTTTATATAACCTGACGAGGTTCTCGGTTACACAACCTTCTGCTGTGCCCAAGGCTTCGCTTAAGGCTGATTTACCAATTCGGTTGTTCAGGGCCTCGCCGCAAGGCAAGGTCAGTGAGTCGCCCAGGCTAGGCTGGGTCTTTTGTGTACGTGTGCGCATTGTGTGATCCGTTGTCATTTGTTAATGTACCATTGAGCGCTGTCAAGGTTATGTTAGGTTCCAAATAGGAACCTTGTCAAGTTATAATATGGCCAGATTGATCAATCAGGTGGATAAGCATGAAATGGCAGGGGATGGGCGAATCGTCATGCTCAATCGCGCGCAGCCTTGCTGTGATAGGCGATCGCTTGACGCTTTTAATGCTTCGCAATGCCTATTTGCGTACTCGTCGTTTTGATGGCTTTCAGAGCCAGTTTGGGATTACTCGACATGTTTTCGTTGACCGCCTCAAGATGACATGATCAAGCAAAACTGCACAGCCCAGTTAAGCAACTTTTCTTAATTCAACTATTTCTTTTTCAGGCTGTATCGGACGTCTGTAATCGAAGTACGTATGTAGCCGCTTGTTGTTATAAAACGCAGAAATATATTTCAGAATATCCTGCTGGGCTTCAGCTCTTGTTTGATAGTTTTGCCACTGCACTCGCTCCTGCTTAAGGGTGCGAAGAGACTTGCAACGACAGCATTATCCCAACAATCACCTCGTTTACTCAGTTTTGTATATCTTATGAGAGACATTCGAAATAACGCGTGTAAGATCGGTATCTCTGCGAACCCAGTGATAAGAGAGCGAACACTTCAGAGCGAACAGCCCCAAATCGAACTTCTTGCACTAAAAAAGTTTATTAATCGGAAAATTGCTTTGGCAATAGAAAAAGCACTACATGTCGTTTACAACGATAAAAGGAAGCGGGGTGAGTGGTTTAATCTTGATACAGAGGATATAAGTGAGTTAGTTGCGACTCTCGATGATGAAATTCTCTAGTAAGCGCAAGCTGGATTTATGAGTATGAGTTCTGCATGCTTTGAAAAAGAAAGTTTAACTATATGAGGTTAATTAGTGTACTTTGGGGCTATGTGGTTCGAAGATTGGCGCGATGAGTTGATTATTCACGCCATATCTCTGTATCGTTGATTGAGCCCCCGTTACTCTCTGAGCAATATGAAGATATTCTCGTTTTTTTTGGGGTGCCAAGTGAATTCGGGGGATTGGCCCGTGATTTTGATTTTGACCGTTAATGGCTCGTTTAAATGATGACTGATATCACTCACATTAATTTGCTGGTTTCCGCTCGAAACTTCTAGAACGTACGGCAAGTTGTTTTCGCTTGCGTACTCTTGAAAACTTGTCACGTGTTGGTGTTCATTTTCACCATTGGTACTTGCGGCTATGGCTTCTAATTTATGTTTTACGGTTTCCACGTCATTACATCCTGAAAACAGAAATATTGCGGCAAATAATAGGTAGAGAGGGAGTCGTTTCATTTTATTTTCTTCAATGCCAGTGTATTGTTCAGCCATTTCATAATTGTTGAGTCATGTCTTGGACGAACGAGCTCCGCGCTGTGCATTACGCTGCTGGTATCCGTGGAGTGAGGGTTAGTTTTCTTATATTCATCCAGTAACCCTAGCATGTGCCCGAATTCATGGATAACCCCTCGTTGCGGGCTTCGACCACCTTTGTTAACCGGTGTGAAGTCTTCGCTATCCAATACTACATTCCCCATTTTAGGAACAACATAGCTGGTAGCAAACGTGCCTTTTTTAATTTTGTTAACAGTTATTTCCCAGTGGTCAAACATCCAACCACCTTCTTGAATGGTAAATTCAAAATTAAGTAGAACTTTCTTTCCGCGAGAAAGTAATTTAATCGTTCGACCACCCCAGGCGTTATTTATTTCATTTTTCCAGTTTTTCAAAAACAGTGCTTTTTCAGCCGATGCCCATTTTAATGTGCCAGCATCTTTGAAAAAAAATTGGAGCTTCATATGAATGATGAGTTCGTAGTCACCGCTAGGGAGATGTCTAAGCTTGATATCGTAGGCATCATTAACTTTTAGTTCGCCTGCGGTGATATCTGATTCTTGGTGTATGAGTCTACCAATAGGCATGTCGATCCCTCTAATGTTTATCTTTTCCCTAAGTTCCAGTTGCAACTTTACATCATTCACAACTGACAGTGAACATTTCTTTACAAACTTACTTCAGCGCTAAGGGAGGAACTTGATTGCGAACAACTTCTCGAGAAATTGTGAGCACTAACAAAGGTCATAACAATCAGCAAATAGTCTAATGAATCTGTAGGCTGGTGCCGTCGTATTGATATTAGTGCGCCATTTTTCAGTTTATTTCTGTACCGCTGTGGAGAGGACTTCACCGCGAACATGTCTATACTGATTAAACTCTGATTTTTTGGGGGGTCTTGTTATGGCAAAGTTTTTCGTAGTCTTAACTGTTTCGTTGATGTTGCATGTCGACTTGGTGGCCGCGGTCGAAATAAAAAAGAAACCCATCAAGATTGTTACGAACAACTGGACGAGTCAGATTGTGCTCTCCAAAGTCGTGGGAGAGGTATTTTCAGCTTTGGGCTATCAGGTTCAGTACTTGAAGACATCTGTCTCAGATCAATGGGGAGCATTGGCCCATGGTGTGGCTCACCTGCAGGTTGAGGTCTGGGAAGGTACTATGGCAGACATGTTTAATCGCATGGTGGCTGAAGGTAGTGTACTGGATGCGGGCGAGCATGAGGCAAAAACAAGGGAAGATTGGTGGTATCCCGCCTACGCTGAGAAGGTGTGTCCCGGTTTGCCGGACTGGCAAGCGTTAAAGGCGTGTGCAAACCAGTTCGCTATAGAAGGTGATAATTTTGGTACCTACTTTGCGGGCCCGTGGGAAAAACCGGATGAGGCACGAATTCGGGCCCTGGGCTTGAATTTTCGTGTTCGAAACCTGAAAAACGGGGACGACCTCTGGGTAGAGTTGAAAAAGGCGTATGCCGAGCAGCGGCCCATTGTGCTGTTCAATTGGACACCTAACTGGGTTGAGTCTCGTTACGCTGGTAAGTTTGTAGAATTCCCCGCTTATGATCCTGTGTGCGAATCCGATCCGGCATGGGGGGTTAACGGACAATATCTGTACGATTGTGGCAACCCGAAAAATGGCTGGTTAAAAAAAGCAGCCTGGCATGGAATGCCTGATACCTGGGACTGTGCGTACCGCACTTTGAAAAAGATCAATTTTAGTAATCAGCAAATTGCTTCAGCGGCCGCGTTGGTCGATGTAGATCTATTGTCCTATGACGCTGCAGCAAAACAGTGGTTGCAGGAAAATAAAGTCACCTGGCAGGGGTGGATCCCGGGAGACTGCGTAAATTGATCTTTGGCCGACGACAGCACACCTCTGTATCCACACAACTGCTGCGTATTGTCTTTGTTTTGTATTGCCTCATCGCCTTGGTCGTGACCACGGTGCATGTGGTCGAAGAGTACCGTTATACTCGGGAAACCATCCAGAATGAGTTGCAGTCATATCAGAATATCTTCGGCCCGGTTTTGGGCAAGGCCTTATGGGATCTTGATCGCGACCAGATCAGAGATATCGCGACGGGCATGTTTCAGGTGCCGGTGATTGTTGGGGTTAAGATTGAAAAAGTTCAGAATGGTAAACCGGAATTCATTGATGGTCTTGGTCTGACTGATACCGGGGCGCATGATGCTGAGGTCGTTTCTCCGCGTGGGTTTATGCGCGCCAGGAATGATCTTTTCTCGTATCAGTTTCCCATCACATTTGACATTTATGGTCAAACCCAAGAGTTGGGCAGGGCAACAATATACTCGAATTCCGATATCGTATTGAAGCGGGTCAAGTTAGGGTTTGCGTTTCTGTTAGTCAATGCCCTGATCAAAGGAATCGCGTTGTGGGTTATTTTTCTGTGGGTGAGTAAGCGGTTGTTATTAAGACCCTTAACCCGTTTCACGGAGTCCATCGCCAACCTCAATTTTGATAACCTCTCGGATGCGAAAATCGATATCGGTACCGACCGGGACAATGAAATCAAGTTGATTGAAACGACGTTCACCAAAATGGTTAAAGAACTGGCGGAATCCAGGAAAGAAATTGTCGAATTCAACGCAAATCTTGAGCGGGAAGTGATTAAGCGCACGCAAGAGTTGGTCGTTGCGAAAGAGGAGGCGGAGAAAGCCAGCACCGCCAAAAGTGAATTTCTGGCTACCGTCAGCCATGAAATTCGCACCCCGATGAATGGTGTCTTGGGCATGCTCAGTCTGCTAAGAAAAACCGGGCTTAACGAGGATCAATTGCGTAAAGTAGATGTTGCCTCTTCAAGTGGAAAATCATTGTTGGCGCTGATTAATGATATTTTGGACTTTTCCAAGATTGATGCGGGCAAGCTGGAACTGGATATTCAGGAATTTAATCTCAGGGACGTCGTGAGCGATGTGGTCGATTCCATTGCACCCGCTGCAGAAGCCAAGAATATCGAGTTAATTGTTGATCTTGTTAAGGTCAGGAATCCGGTTGTCAGAGGCGACCCCCTTAGACTGAGGCAGATATTGTTAAACCTGACGGGTAACGCCATCAAGTTTACGGAGTCTGGCGAAATTGTGATTACGTGTACGATGGCAATGCGGGAGGATGCCCGATATCAAATGACCTGCACGGTTAAGGATACGGGCATCGGTATTCCCGAGCAGAAAAGCGCGACATTATTTAATGAATTTGTGCAGGCGGATTCCTCAACGACCCGAAAGTATGGTGGGACAGGATTGGGATTGGCAATCGTTAAGAAGCTCTGTCACCTGATGGAGGGGGATATTGTCGTCACCAGCACTGTAGGTGTAGGCAGTGAATTTAAATTTTCCATTTGTCTGGAAAAAGGCGGATCCACCGGTCAAACCATTCCGGACGTCGATGCCCGGCTTCTCAGCATACTCATCGTTGATGATAACAGCACCAATCGTGAGGTGTTGAGAGGGCAATTGGAAGATTGGGGGGCTGCGGTTGTTGAAGCTGAAAGTGCCAGCCAGGCAATGGCCTGTTTGGCCGCTCGGGCGGATAGCAGGGAATCGCTTTTTGACCTGGCTATTCTGGATATGGAAATGCCCGAGATCAATGGTGTGGGGCTGGCAAAAATGATTAAGGCGGATGCGCGTTTCACCGGTCTTAAGCTGGTGATGATGACTTCGGTCGGTGAATCAGGAGATTGTGACTATTTTGCTTCCCTTGGATTCAGCGCCTATTTTTCCAAACCGGCCAATATTGACAACCTGATTGATGCTCTGGCGCTTGTGTCCGCCACGGACGCTTCACAGGAAAACGCTCATCCGTTGATCACGAGCCATTATGTTCGTTCACTTAAACACCTTGAAGGCGATGAAGATCCAGGCGATGTCCGCTTTCCTGAGTCCCTCCGGCTGTTATTGGTGGAAGATAATGAAGTGAACCGGGAAGTGGTACTGGGCTTGCTGGAGGAGAACGCACTAAAAGTTGATTCTGTAGAAAACGGCGCGGAAGCTATTCGACGACTGAAAAATTATGAGACCAACAGTCCCTACGGGATGGTCATCATGGACTGCCAAATGCCAACGCTGGATGGTTTCGCCGCAACTCGGGCGATACGCAACGGTGAAGTAGACCACCGGTACCGGGACATCCCGGTGATTGCAATGACTGCAAATGCCGGCAGTGCTGCGCGAGAGGAGTGTCTCGCCTCAGGAATGAATGACTTCCTAACCAAGCCCGTTGATTATGGCGAATTGATTGCTGCGATAAGACGCTGGCAATGAATCTCCATAATTCAAACTGCAAATCTGGAAATGCCCTGGTTGATATTGCCAGTTAGCTTCGCTGTGTGGTTAGCGGCGCGATTTGTTGCTTGGGCAACTTCTGATGTGATGTCCATTTCATCCCGCAGTTCGTTGAGGTTGCGGCTGATATCCTCCGTTACGGCAGATTGTTGTTCTGTGGCGGTGGCGGACTGCATTGACATGTCATTGATTTTTGATGCACTGGACATGGATTCAATGAGTTGTTGTTCTGACTGAGTCGCCAGTTCTAAAGCTTTTCCGACTTTGCTGTGAACATCTTCAATATAAGACACAACATTGTTGACGCGGGATTGCACGGCTTCAATCATTTTCTGGATATTGTCTGTGGACTCCTGGGTTTTTCCGGCCAGTGTGCGAACTTCATCTGCGACGACGGCGAAGCCTCGGCCTTGCTCTCCTGCGCGGGCGGCTTCGATTGCGGCATTCAATGCGAGTAAGTTAGTTTGCTCTGCAATGCCTCGGATGACATCCAATACCGATGATATGCTCTCTGAGGACTGTGCCAGCTCTTTAGCCTCATCCGATGCGTTGGAAATAATGTTGTGTACGGCTTTTACTTGTTGTAGTGAATGTTGAATACCATCATTTGCTGATTGAATTTGGGACATGCTGTTGTGAGTCTCATCCGCAACAGAGCTGGCCAGATCAGCCATTTCCCGGGTGGCGATACTCATTTGATGTACCGCACTGACAATCATTTCCAGAGCTTTGCGCTGACCTTCTATGGCCCCGGTCGATCGCGTTGCCTCGTCTGTCAGCGTGGCGCTCTCTTGAGAAAGCTGGGAAACATCTGATCGGACCGAAACAATAAGTGTTCGCAGCATTTGGACAAAGCCGTTAAATGAGTCCCCCAGTTTTCCCAATTCATCCTGATTCGCGATGGTGACCTGCTGAGTCAGGTCTCCACCGCCTTCCTTAATTTCATCAATACGGTTGGTAATATCGGAAATTCGTTGAACCAGCATTTTCTGGCTCAAAAATGCAACGGTGCCGACGATAATAATAATTGTGACCACCGCAATCCATACTTTAATCCGTTGACTGGCGATGGCATTGGCGGTTGCTTCCTCCAGTGCATTTGCTTCTTCAAAGGTGAGCTCACCACCAATGTCGTATATTTCCCGCACCTTGCCAAACTTGGGGCTTGAGTCGTTAGTCATCCACTGAATGGCTTCCGCCTGTTTGCCCTGATCCCGAAGTGAAAATGACTGCTCTGCGGCACTACGCCATGCACGGTACGCCGAGTCAAACTGCGTCAATTGCTCCAGAATCTGAGGGTAATCTGCCAGGAGTGAGCGGAATTTGATAAATCGGTCGTAGGCTTGTTGCGCATTTTCTGCAAAATCGTCTTTCAGGGTTTGTCGATCCGCCGCTGCGGAGTAAACGTACTCCATTTCCGCCACTCTGGCTTGGTAGAGATCGCGGTCTGCATTCAAAACGACGCTGATCGCAGGCATAAAGCCGGAGGGAAACACGCTCATATGCTGTTGGATGTTTTTAGTGAAGAGCGAATTAAACAGCACCACCATTATGAGGCAAAACACAATGATAATAAGTGGGATCGAATATTTTAAGCGGATGCTCAGTGCAGTCATATCTCCTCCCTCCGATTCTGCATACTTGATTAACCCATAGCTTAGTTTATGATCAAAAAATAGCCACACCCAATTGGAGGTTGTGTTCTGATGATCCAGGCAACATTCGATCAGGCGGGCGATTACCTGAACTTTTTCAGCCTCAAAGAGTCAAAAGCGCAAGTTTATCAATCAATCTGGGACAGGAAATGATGGTCAGGAATAGGGTGTTACGTTGTCTCGCAGGTTTGTTTACCATTGTGTTTGTAATGGGGCTAAGTGCCTGCGGAGGGAGTCAAACGGAAAAGTTGGTGCTCACAGGATCCAGCACGGTTGCACCGCTGGCGTCTGAAATTGCCCGGGCATTTGAGCAGCTGCACCCGGAAACCCGCATTGATGTGCAAACCGGTGGATCCAGTCGTGGTATCAATGATGCCCGTAACGACCTTGCAGACATTGGTATGGTTTCCCGCGCGCTAAAAAGCAATGAATCTGATTTGACCGCGCAAACAATTGCCTGGGATGGCATTACATTGATTCTCAATAGCAGTAATCCGGTGCAATTGTTAAACCGTAGTCAAGTTATTGATATTTACACCAAGAAAATAACAAACTGGTCTGAAGTTGGCGGACCGGATCAACCGGTTGTGGTCGTGAACAAAGCGGAGGGACGATCAACGCTGGAATTGTTTCTGAAGTTTTACCAGTTGAAAGGTACCGAAATAAAGGCCGATATTATTATTGGGGATAACCAGCAAGGTTTAAAAACCGTGTCGGGGAATCCTTTCGCGATAGGCTATGTCTCAATCGGTGCTGCAAACTACGAAAAAGAACAGGGCGCACCCATCCGGATTCTTCCTGTTAATGGTGTAGACGGTACGCTAAGTAATGTCGAGAAGGGGCTTTTTCCGATTTCCCGACCCCTTAATCTGGTAACGCGGGATCAGAGTAATCCGTTGGCTCAACAGTTTATTGCATTTGCACAATCGTCTGAAGTGGCCGAACTGGTCGCCCGTCAGTTTTTTGTTCCTGCCCATGCGAACTAGTATCCGGTTTGATCTGGCGTTAAAAAGTGCCGCTTGGCTGAGTATTGTCGTTTTAACGCTGATTATTCTTTTTGTCCTGTATCGGAGCATGCCGTTTTTGCTGTCCGACGGGGTTCAGGGGTTGTGGTCGGATACCTGGGCACCGACTCAAGGTGCGTATAACATGCTGCCAATGATCGCTGGTTCCCTCGCAGTGACCCTTCTCGCAGTCGTGATCTCGGGTCCGTTGGGTATCGTGATTGCCTTGTTTGGTCGCTTTTATGCGCCTCGGGCGGTTCGGTCCATCTATATCGCTTTGATCGAGTTGATGGCCGGTATTCCTTCCGTTGTGTACGGATTGTGGGGGCTGGTTGTGCTGGTGCCCGTGATTAATTTGTGGGTGCCACCCGGTGCCAGTGTACTGGCTGCGGGTATCGTGCTGGCATTGATGATCCTGCCTCTCATCACGTTGGTTGCTGATGATGCTTTTCAGCGTATTCCCGGACAATGGCAACAAGCTGCCCGGGCTTTGGCACTGACCCGTTGGGGTTGTATCCGGAAACTGTATTTACCGGCAGCCCGACCCGGAATCCTGGCAGGAATTACGTTGCAAACTGGCAGGGCGCTGGGTGAGACCATGGCGGTTTTGATGGTGTGTGGCAATATTGTGCAGATTCCGGGAAGTTTGTTTGAACCCGCGCGGACACTAACCGCAAACATCGCTCTGGAAATGGCCTATGCAACGGACCGACATGCGCAGGCACTGTTTGTCAGTGGTTTGTTGTTATTGTTGACTGCGGTATTACTGGTATGGCTGGCTGGACGGATTCAGGCCGTCAATCAAGAGGGCTTAGCGTGAATACCGCCCGAGTATATGATCGCTGTGCAACTGTGGTTCTCTGGGTAACTGCGGTGGCATTTTTGCTTTTGCCTGGCTGGATAATGCTGGAAATGGTCAGCACTGGTTGGAATCATCTGGATTTTGAGTTTTTGTTTTCCAGCCCGGTAGATAGTGGACGTCAGGGTGGGATTGCACCCATTGTTGTTTCAACGGGCCTGATACTGATCTGTTGTATGGCTGCAGTATTACCGGTGGGGTTGGGATGTGCGCTGTACCTCAGTGAAAAAGTCGAAATGGAAACGAAACTGGCATTTCGTACCCGGCAGGCATTGGATGTATTAAGCGGAGTACCGTCTATTGTCTACGGATTGTTTGGCTATGTATTTTTCGCTCAGGTGCTGCAACTGGGGTTTTCGATACTCAGTGGCGGGTTAACCCTGGCATGCATGGTTTTGCCTCTGTTTATCCGCTTGAGTGAACAGGCTTTGCGGTCCGTACCCTATCGCTATCGTCAGGCAGCGAATGCATTGAACCTCTCACAATTCGCTTATGTTCGAAAAATTGCATTGCCGGTAGCTGCACAGGGTATAGCCAGTGCGTTTATTGTTGCAACGGGTCGTGCATTGGCGGAAACGGCAGTTCTGATATTTACGGCGGGCTACGTGGCCCGTTACCCCGGGTCGATTATGGATTCCGGACGCTCACTGTCAGTTCATATCTATGATTTGGCGATGAACGTGCCTGGCGGCAGTGAACCCGCGGCGGCAACCGCACTGGTCTTGATCGCGTTGTTGATTGCTATTAACTGGCTGGCACGACGACTGGCAAGTGGATTTCCTGTGGCACGATTGCCGCTTAAACGATTATTGGGGCGATAAGTTCAATGACATTGCAAACATTCGTTAACCAGACAGTGACTCAACCGGTACAGCGAGCGCTAGCGCGTATGCAAAGTGGAAGAACGACTTCCTCCGTGATGGCGAGCCGATTTACAGGAAACACGGCGGATGCGCCCATGCCGGGTCAGGTCAAGATCGAAAATCTCAGTGTCTATTACCAACATCACGCAGGTATCAGGAATGCCTGGCTTGCGGCTAATCCCGGCGAAGTGGTCGCCCTTGTCGGTCCTTCGGGGTGTGGTAAAAGCAGCTTGCTGGCCAGTGTTAACCGCATGACCGACCATATCCCGGGATGTCGTGTAGAAGGACATATCGAGATCAATGGCGAAAATATTCTGGCGGGTGGATATTCCCTTGATGCTCTTCGGCAGTCTGTGGGGATGGTTTTTCAGCAACCGAATCCCTTCCCGTTATCCATCGCCGAGAACCTCGATTTCCCACTTCAGGACCACGGTGTGCGCAGAGGATCAGAGCGACAGGCTCGTATTCAGTTTGCACTCGAACAAGCGGGTCTATGGTCTGAAGTCAGCCATCGCCTCAATGCTCGCGCTTTGAGTTTGTCTGGTGGACAGCAGCAACGGCTGTGCATTGCCCGTGCGCTTGTTCTGCAACCTCAGGTATTATTACTCGATGAGCCTTGTAGTGCGTTAGACCCCATATCCACCGAGCGCATCGAACAGTTGATTCTTGAATTGAAAAACAACATGACCATTATTATGGTCACCCATAATCTTGCACAGGCCCGCCGCATCGCGGATCGTGTTGTGGTGTGCTGGACCCAAGAGGGGGCCGGGTGTGTCGTTGAATCGGGCCCGACCGAGCAAATTTTTACTCGACCGGAGCACCCGGTGACTCAGGCGTATTGTCAGGGGCGTGCGGGTTAGAGGCCTTTGGATGTGCCATGCAACGGTTTTCGGCCCAGTTTTTCAAACTCATTGGGCAACCCGGATTTGATCAGTAAATCATTCAGGAAAGCCGGAATCGCTCCCCCCAGATCGGCATGCACGGTATAGATCGCTTTGCTGTGTTTTACACTTATCGGTTCGAAACGCCAAGATCCCTCTGCCAGAGTCATTTGAATGGTATCTCTTCTGCTGTCCGGGCACAGGCTCCAATCAGAGTGCCAGGTGATTTTAGCCATCCCGCTGGTAGGGTCTTGCTGTATGGCAAAGTGCTCGCACATTGCACGGCTTTTAAAAAACAGGGGCATATAGAAAACGGAGTATATTTGTAACATGTCGGAACGGCTTTTTATTACTTTGATGTAGCCTTGGTCTTCGGGCAAATATGCTGTGCTGTTCTCGGTTTGCTCTCGCAGAATGTTTATGGCTTCCATTGGGGCATAGGGGACTTCTCCGATTATTTTGAATTCCTTAACCGCGACATCGGCATGGGTGCGGGAGTAGATCCTCCAGTTAAAAGGGGAGCCTGCTTCGTCTATTTGTTCGAGCTCCCAGATCGTGTTCGGCGGCAAAGTTTTATTCATGCTACAGCCGGTAATTGAGATACAGCTCAGACTTAACATGATCAGCGAGTGGTAAATTTGATGCATCATCATCCAGTTATCCTTCAGTCCTTGAAACCTGTGTATTGAAGTACTCATCTAGCTACGTTTTGTCGAATTCTAGCATTGGTCATTTGCCCCGAATACGCACAAATCCGTCTGGCTGTAATGCAAATATGTATATATGTTGGATTGCTACTTGTCGTGGTGTTTTATCGGAATATAAAGCTTCAACTCCGCATCAACCCGTGTGCCATCGTAATTTTCCGGGTAAATCTCAAGCTCTGGTGAACAGTGATATTGATATTTGGATTTGGGTAACCAGCTGCCCCAAATATATTTCAGTGTTTCGTGGAGAGAAGGCAGGGGGCCCCGGTGCATGAAAACAGCATAAGTTTGCTCAGGTATGATTCTTGATTCAAAACCCGCCGGAATGTCAGATGCAGAGCTCACGGGAACCGCACACCAATAGGTAAAACCCACTTCCGCGCCGGATTCATAATAAGCTTCGTATATCCCGAAACCCAGTTTACCGATTCGGTTCGGTATGCCCGCCATTTCCGGTTTAAATCCTGACCAGACCGTTTTCAAGCTCAAATCCTTATCCACAAAGTGATGTGGCCTACCGACGATTAACATCGATTCCCGTGTGATAATATCAGGTTGCATGTCAATGCATGATGAGAGATGGAGAAACTCCTGGTCACAGAAAGGGTTGCGTTGCAGCAATCGTGTTGGTGTTTTTTGTTTACGATATTGTCCTGGTGTGGTCAGGAACATATTCTTGAACGCTTTGGTAAAGGATTCCTGTCCCTCAAACCCGATGCTTAATGCAAGATTCAGCAGCGTGATCTGGTCGTCGTGCAACAGTCGATCCGCCGCGACAGTTAGTCTGCGTTTTCGGACGTATTCCGTTACATTGTCTCCAGTAAGGGCCTTGAATTTCCGACTGAAATGGTAAGGAGAATAGTGAGCGGCGGAAGCAACCTCTGCTAAAGTCAGTGTTTTATCCAGATGTTGTTCGATGTAGCTAATCGCTTTAAAAAATCTGTCCACGCTCAAATCCTCCTTAATTTCGGGTACCTATTGAACCTCTCCCCCCCACTTGTCGACCAGATTGTCTAAGGCACTGTCCATTACATAAGACATCATGACCGGCATCATATGCGCTTTTATGGATCCGGGTTTTTTCTCGAAGAATTGTCGCCAAGAAATGTACGATCCACCGCGTTGATCCGGTTCAACCCAAATTACACCAAGATGTTTGGTCACGGCTAAATCCTCATGGTCTCGCACACTATACGCGTAGCCAACACCTTCTTTCCAGTACAGTATATCTTCTGTGAGGATGTCTCCCGCGAAATCACAGATTCTAACGGTACCCACACCGGGTCTGCCAGGGGGGAGTGATTGGCTATGGTCGACTTCGACCAAGTGATCGATCATTGGCACCCAGTCCCGCAAGTTTTCATGATCCGCTACCACTTCAAATACGGCCTCTGGTGGTGCATTCAATTGAGCGACGCTGATCGCATATTGGGGCGCATTCGTTAGCGCGTTGACATTCAGGTCATCATATACCCGATCCGTTTCCGTAAAGTTTGTGGGAAAATCCACACTTGCACAGCCGTTTAATACAGCAAGCGCGCAGATGAATAGTAATGTTTTCAGGTGATGCATTTCATTCTCCGGTTACGTAAATAGTTGGCCTGAATATACCGGAGTGAACGAGACTAAATTTGTCCAGATTTGCTTAGTTTGAAGCTTTTTGAAGTTGTTTTTTGACAGACTGTGGCATGCATTCTGACGATTCTTCCAGCCAGTGCTCCGCTGAGCTTTTCCGGCGAGGTTAAGAATTGATAGATGTTTATTCTAATCGCTTGATCACTTTAGCCCATGTGTGCACGTGTGTCATTTCTCCAGCCTGGGATTCGATATAGTCAGTTATGATCACACCATTTCCCCCCATTGCGCAGCTTTCTTTTCTGAGTCTCGTGTAGACGTCATCAGTTAAATTAACTTTGCCACCAAAAAACAAGTTTCTTTTAGTGTGCGTTTCTAATTCATTTAGAACCTGGTAGTCTCCCTCGGGTTCTTGCTGCATAAAGAACTCTACGGTGCATCCCGGGTTTTTGTTTTCTGGAATATCGGATGAGTGTTTTACCTCTGTAGTTGCACACCCCGCTATAGCGAGGTTCAACAGGCATACCATTAAAATCTCTTTCATCGTGCAGTGCCACCTTTGTTGCAAAGGGGACAGATGCCCCCCAAGGGTAACGGTGATGTACCAACGTTACAGAATTCGTCTTTTATCCTGCCATTTTTGCTATTTCGTCGACTATTTTACATGACCAGGGCTTTTGACCTGCTGCACCAACAAATCCGGTTTTAGTGGTAACGGTGATAAATGTCTTTCTCTCGTCGATTTTTTTGAGATTGACGAATATTTCTTCTCCTCCGCTCCCCACCATCAAACCTACATGACGATTCCTGTCTGCTTTTATATAGTTTTCTTTTTCTTCAGCAATGGTCGAATCCAACGCTATCACCACTTTTTTTGAGATATCCCGAGCCCCAGTTAGGTTTTCACTAACGAGGATTGACGCGTCGTAACATTTTTCTGACTTCTGTGGGGTGTTGATGGACAACGTTTCGTCGTAGTTATACTTGCTAACTTGAGTCCCTGCACAGCCTGCAAGCGCAGATATAATGAGAGTGCTACAGGCTATCTTTGTGGTGAGGTTTATGCTCATGTGTAAGAATTTCCTTTTTCAGATTGTTTGATCCCGCACAACGTATTTTCAATTCGATGGCGTGCGTTTCCAGTCTTGGTTTTATCGATGACTTTGCGAACAATGCCACCCATTCTTACGTTAGTTCAAAGTTTGTCTTTGAGCGCTAAAAATTGGTCAAATGGACAATCTCTCACATGATTTTCAGAGATATCTTACAGGTAAATTCATAGTCGAAGTATCGAGTGATACTGAAGGTGCTCGATTGAACGAATTGGTTAGCGCAGAAGGCGGTAAAAAGGCACAGGATTCTGCTGGAGTTTACTTATTAGGCAAAAGGCTCTCCAGCAGAAAAATTTAATATGTTGAAATGATCGAATCGGTGATTTCTATTTACATCGCCAAACGTTATCTAAACCAAACCAAACCAAACCAAACCAAACCCAAGATCATCTGTGGCATATACAGCTTCATCCGCGTATGAGCTTTCGTTATTGTATGAAACGGTGTCAATATCTTCATAGATAGATAGGGATACATACTTATGGCTATCCGCTTCTCCCTGATCCCAGCTTGCTGAGACATAATACCAACCAGTATAGGGAGCAACATAATCGAATATGACATCTTTGCCATATTCCAGTTGGTCAGTGTCAACTGCGACGGTATTTCCATACTGGTCGAAAATTCGCAGAATAAAAGGATCAAAGAAACTTCTGGAAAAAACATCATAAGTGGCCCCCTTTATTCCTAGAAAAGTAAAGGTGTCTCTTAACATTGCATAGTCATCTAGATTTGCCAACGAAAAATATGTCGACTATTTTTTATGCTCGAAAAAGTAAAAAATGCAAAGTAAGCTAAGATTACCAATAGAGTTGATTATTTGGCCATGCGAAAAAATTTATCGCAAGTGTACAGGAATTGGCTAATCAGATTATATACTCTGCCCGCTTGATTCTATGTCGACGTGAGTTCAGCTTTGTGGCGCGATAGTATTTGTATCTTTTCATCACTCAAGATAAGGAAATTTTTGTATGAATTGGAAGTTCATTGCCCCTTTATTTATCGTTCTCGGCTTTCATGTCTATGTCTCTCTTGATTCTGGTAGCTCACCATTGACATGGAATGCCGTCATTTTGTTATTTTATCCTTTTCTATATAACGCGTGGCGAGATGCTGCAAATATTAAATTGACTACCAAAGGTATCGAAATAGAAAAACTAAGAACCAAAATTGATGCAACGATTAAAAAGACTATTGCCGAAAGTAAAATTGATAGTAAATCAATAGATGAATTGTTTGAATCAGTAGAGATAAATGACTGGCTTACCCTAGTTTTAGCTAGGATGTTATTAAGAAAAGGCCTACTCTATTTGATACCCTTAGATCACGAAATAAGAAAACTAGACACACCGTCAATTTCGCAATTGATAGCGGTATGTGATGAGCATCAATTGATTTCAAAGGCTGATTTGGAAGGCATTGAAAAACTGCGTGATATTACATTTTATGCTGAATGGTGGTCTGGCACTGTGCCTTCACAAGGGGACTGGCGGTGGGCAATTGAAAACTGTAGGGTGATAGTCATGATGATTTTCGATAAGCACAAAATCGTGTGAATTTGTATTTCAAACGATTGAATACTGGTTTAGAGCTTGCGCTTCCATGAAATCCTTAACTAATTATTTTAAGTTTGAGATTGAGCAGTACCCTGATCTACTCCCAGTAGTGCATGTCACGACATATAAGCGGCTCTGCGAAATTCTCGAAGCTGGCTACATAGAAGCAGACAACATTTGTCAAACCATAAAGAAGGCTGTTACATTTTTAAGTTACGGCGGAGCCTACTATAGAATAATCGACACTAAAGATGAAATACAATGGCCTGTTGCTTTGATGTATTCACCGGACATACTTAAATATGCAGATGATTTTTTGCCATATGATTCTGGTGCGATCTCAAAAAAACTGTATGGAAAGTGGAATGCAGAATTAAGTAACTTCGACAAGTATAGTGTCCCTCTAGATTCTTCAATCCTATTAACAGGCGGTTATGTTAAGCGGATGTTCGGGAATAATCTAAATTATTTGCTTGGTCAAAGTGTCCAGTACGATGAAAAAGAAAGTTTACCGCCGGAGCTTATGAATTTACTCGAGTTTTACAGCGAACCTAGGTCCGAGTTTCCGGAGGGCGTAGACCGACGCAGACACATGTTAGAACTGCACTTTTCAAAGAAAATACCAATCTCGAAACATATTTTATGGGTTGCGCTACCTGATTCAAAAAAGGAAGATATGAAAAAAATAAAAAGTTTAATAGGTCCGGATCAGTCACCTGTGATCCACCCTTTTTATTATGAAACTCCCGTTGCATCAACTGCATCTGAGATTAGCGCAGAAATAATGGTCGCAGCAAAAGACTTTCTCCGAAAAATAGATTTTGGATGGGACAACTCATAGTTCGGGCCAGCTTACATGCACATTGAGCAGATTGAATATATTGAATGGTCTGAGCTGATAGGCTACTACAACCCATCTCTGACGTTCCCAGCTTTTGTTGTTCCGATTTGTTCTCTTGGTAATCAATACTATGCAATATACATAAACTCGGACTCGAAATACAAAGCTCTAGAACTATCTAGGGAGGATTTAAATCAAATTGAAGCTGTGGTGTTTGGAAGTAGGCGAATCGAATTTGAGGGTTTTAATCCATTAACCCATAGATTATTTGCAATCTCTCAATCTAACGTTCTTTGTTATCATATTGAAAATAAGGAAATGTTTTTTATCGAGATCATTCGAGAATATAAGTTGCTTACAGAACATCCCCAAGTAGCATTGTCTATTTCAAAAATACTACATAACCAACTTTTTATGGAAAGCAGTATTATTAATACTTTAATAAATGTAGCGGAAAGAGATGATGTGGATGATCATTGGTATAAGTTTAATATTGAAAAATTTAGCCAGTGGCGAAAGCTGAGATTACCTGAAAGTTCATTGGAACTGAATAGGGTTATATCCAAATATAAATTAGCAAACTATTGGGATGCTTGGGCGCTCGGTAGAAGAAAAACTGCCATAGCAAATGTTTTCTTGAAAAAATTTGAGTCAGGAAAAATAGAGGTGAATCATACGAAATTTGAACAGTACTTTAAGTGGGAGACATATCGTTTGAAGGCGACTCAACCCCTTGCCCAACTTGGATTGGAGAATAACTTTTTAATTAAAATTAATGTGAAAGGAGGAGGGCTTTCTGGCCAAGCTGATGCGATAAGACTAGCTCTTGCGAATGCTTTGTCGTTGTTTGATTATAAGTCTAGGAATGAATTGAGAAAAGTTGGTTTGGTTACAAGAGATTCTAGAATAAAAGAGAGAAAAAAAGTTGGGTTTAAGAAAGCGAGAAAAAGAAAGCAGTATTCAAAGAGGTAAATTCATTCTATTTATGCATCTGAAGCCCAACTCAAACCGCACCCCAGGCTCCTCATTCACAACTTCGACTTTTCCTCCCATTGCTTCAGTCAACTGTTTTACCAGTGCCAGGCCGATGCCGGTGCCTACGGTTTCGCGGGTGAGTTCGTTGCCTTGGCGGTAGAATAACTGGAATATTTTTTTGAGCTGTGATTTTACGATGCCGGGGCCGTAGTCCCTAACGCTGAATACAACCTGCCGGTTTTGCTCGCATTTGATTTGGATGTCGATTTTTTTGATGTCCGCGTTGCGTGAAAATTTGATGGCGTTGTCGATCAGGTTGATCAGAATTTGGGTGAAGGCGTCGCTATCGATGTGGATCTGGAGGTCTTCACAGTTTGCATCGAGCGTCTGTTCAAAACTGAATCCGGCGCGTTCGATGTGGCTCGAGACCTTGGAGCGGATGATGTCGGCCAGGGTGGTTACAGCAAGCGTTTTGCAGTCCAGTTTAATGTCATTGCGTTCCATACGGGCCAGTTGCAGGACGTTGGCAATCAGGCGGGACAAGCGTTCGCTTTCATCATGGATGAAGTCATAGTATTCGCGTTTTTTTGCATCACTGACCCAGCCTTCCCGGAGCATTTCGCCGTACATGCGAATGGAGGTAAGCGGGGTTTTCAGTTCGTGACTGACGGCGGAGACGAAGTCTTGCTGTTGCCGCGCCAATCGAATTTGTCTGAGCCCCAGCGCATAGAGTGCGATGAAGCCGCTAATCAGTACCAGGAACAGAATCAGGCTAGTCCACAGGATAATGCTGGCACCCGGGCCGGCAGGCAGTTGATTGATACTCCAGAGCAGCTGAAAGCGTTGCAATGGCGCGGAAAGTCTGACTTGATGCAGGAGTGTGCCTTCCAGTTCATTGGCCCGGCCCAGATAGCCGCGGTCTGTGCTGCCGGGAATGACCTTGAGTATGTTGCCCTGATAAGCCACAATCAGGTCGCTCATGCGGGCCAGACTGGTGTCTTTGAAGGTCTGGCTGAAAATACCTTGCAGGAATTGTTGCGGGTCGATCAGTGCACCTTGAATGGTGCGTTGGCCATCTCGCCATACCTTGCGAAACAGAACAAAGTGGCCACTGTCCAGCTGCGCGATTTCAAATGGGTCAATCTCACTTTCAAATATTTTAATCGCCTGTGTCTGAGGCGTCTCTTCGACCAAGGCCGTCTGCTCCCGACGGGTGGAACGTGCTGGCGCAAGCTGTTGGCGGGTAAAGCCTGATACGCTTTCATCCATAAGTTTAGCTTCGGTTCGCCGGTCGTTTTGCGCCAGTTCCAGATCCAGTGGAGCGGTTGGCTTTTCAATTTCCGGTGCCAGGGCTCGACTTTTTTCGGCGTAACTGTTGCCAAGCGTAGCGTACTCTTTATTGCTTTCCAGCTTTTTGAGTTTGAGGTCTTTGAGATTCCCGAGATTTTGGCCGCGATTTTGTGCCTCTTCCGGCAACGCCTTGCTGAGTTTATCAAAAGCTGCTTGAACTGGTTTGCTTGATTCTGCCTCAATCTTCAGTGTGTCCGTAACCTTTGGTATGTCGGTTTTTTCCTGCCGTGAAATGCCTGGGGCGGGGGCAGACGGCTGGCGGCCCGCTCCGGCGATCACAGAGCCCTGAACTGTGTCCTGTTCAGCCTCTGCGAGGACTTCGTCGAGGGCGCTCTCGTTGCCTGCCACGGAGGATTCTGCCACGCTCGAGATCGTATCATCCATCGATTCCTCTCGGGTTTCGGAAGCGGAAAGCCGATACTCCAGGCCGGGTCGTGCACGGGGTGGCAGGGTCACTCGAACGGGAACTGCCTGCCGGGGTGGGCTCACCAACTCATTCTGACTAAGTACATCCAGAATGGACTTCTGGAGGAATTGTCGTTGAGCCAGCTCATTCGCGGAAACGCCGATGTCCGGACTCGGTGCCGGTGGTAAGACCGGAGAGCTGAAGCGACCTTGTGCATTCACTTGAAAGTAGCCAATCAACCCCGGAATTTCGGAATCAACGGGGAAGCTGGCCAAAGGGGAGCGCTGGATATAGTTGGAGGTGCCGGGGTCACCGCTGACAACAAAAAACTGGTAGTCGGCGTAGGTGCGTTTCTCTTCATTGAGTACCGCTTCCTGTAGGGTGCGGTCTATGCGTTGTGCCAGTTCATCGGCTTGCTCCCGATACTGGTGAAATGCTTCCCACTTCAGTTTTTCCCGGGTTTGCCAGGTTAACAGGCTTGATGGGACCAACAACGCCAGAAACAGCAGCCCCAGAAACAGTCGCAGACGCCTGGGGGTCAAACCGCGATGCAAATTGGCCATCAAGCACTCCCGGATAGCAGTTTATAGCCACCACCCCGCACCGTGACCAGATAAACGGGATTTTTCGGGTCCGGTTCCAGTTTGCGACGTAATTTGGCAATGTGAATATCAACAGTTCGGGTTTCAATATCCATGTCCTTGGCATAACCCCATACTTTGTTGAGCAGTTCTTCCCTTGGCACCGGGCGGTCATTGTGTTCGTGGAGGTACTGTATGATATCCATTTCCCGTCGGGTGAAATGGACGGCTTGCCCGGCGCAGTTTCCCGTCAGGTGTGGTGTATCAATTTCGCATGTGTCACTTAACCGGATCCGGGTGTCCTGTTCCTGATCCAGTTTCGAGCGTCGCAGCACAGCCTGCACTCTCAGCACTAACTGTGCCACGGAAAAAGGCTTGGCGACATAATCATCCGCCCCCAGTGACAAGCCTTGAATAATGTCTTCGTCGGTTGATTTTGCGGTGAGCATAATAATGGGCTGATCGCGATCCTGCTGGCGAATCGCTTCACACACCTCGAATCCGTTTTTTCCGGGCATCATCACGTCCAGCAGAATCAGATCAAACTGACCCGTGAGTCCTTTTTGCAGTCCGTCGTTGCCATTGTCGGCAAAATCCACGTCATACCCATGAAACACAAACACATCCACCAGCCCGGTGCGAATGGCAATTTCATCTTCAACAATGAGGATTCGGGCTTTTCTCGGCATGGTCAGTTATCCAGTGGTTATGAGGCAGATGTAGTCAGTCTAACAGGCTAGCGACAAAGCGCATGTAAATTCTATGTAAACAGCAACGCAAAGAGTTTACATCCCTGTGCCTGTGGTCAGTTCCTGAGGCTTCGTACACTGGAACCATCTTGAACGTCCGAAGAGGAGGACAACCTATGACACTGATGATTCGATTAAGCCGTCTGTTTAAAGCCGACATGCATGCGGTACTGGATCAACTTGAAGAACCTGATGTGGTGCTGCAACAGGCCATCCGGGAAATGGATGAAGCGATTGGGCAAGTAGAGCGACAGGTAAAAGCCCGCGAACTGGAAGAAAGCCAGATCCGGACGCGAACCCGGGAATTGCAGCAGCAAATTAGCCAGACGGATGCAGAGCTGGATCTGTGTTTCGCGGCGGAAAATGAACAACTTGCGCGCACGTTATTACGCCGGAAGTTGGAGGCTGAGCGTTTGCTCCGGCAATTGAGTTTGAAACAGGAAACGCTACTGCTGCAGATCGCTGAGGACCATCAGCAATTGGAATCGCAGCGTCAGCGCCTCTCCCGGCTGAAACAAAAGGCAGATGTGTTTATGACCTTGCAGGAGCCGGTAGACAAGTTTGTAAGCACCTCCAGCCTGGAGCAGCCCGTTACCGAGGCGGATATTGATATCGCTCTGCTCAAAGCGAAGGATGCTCGCAAAACCAAACTATAACACGGCACGCATTTGAGAGGAGTAGAAAAATGATGACACAACGATTTTGGCCAGCGGTTGGATTGGCCTTTGTATTTAGCGTATTGGGGGCCGTGTTCTATCACGGTGTAACGCCTCTCCTGGGTTATGGCTTCACTCAGAAGGTTCTGGTTTTGATTTTTGGGGCGATTTATCTGGGATTGGTGCTGCGAAACCGTAAGGCACGAATTGGCCGGTTGGTCGTGCTCTCTGTCTGGGGGTTGATGTTGACGGGATTAGTGGTGCTGAACGCAAGCGTACTTACCTGGCTTTTGAGCCATCTGGCCTTGCTCTGGTTGGTGCGGGTCTTGTATTGCTACCCGCATTTTTGGCAGGCCCTTGCGGATGCGGCTTTAACAGGTTTCTCGTGTATTGCCGCCTTGGCCGCCTTGTGGCACAGCCATAGTGTGTTTCTGAGTCTCTGGAGCTTTTTCCTGATACAGGCCTTTGTGGTGTTGCTTGATTCATCACAACCAAGAGAATCAAAGGACGTAGCCGGTAATGCGTGTTTTGACCGGGCTGCGAATGCGGCGGAGTCAGCGCTGAAACGTTTGTCTGTCAGACCGCAGAAATCATCTGTTACGAATCAACTTTAATACGAGCCCTGATCCTGGTGAAGGAGGAAATACAACATGAAAAATACATTCCTTGCATTATCGTTATGTCTTGCCACAGCAGGTGCCGTGGCGGTGTATCCTGAACTCACTGTCAATCCCGAGATGCCAGTTACCAAGGTTCCGTTGGCGGCCGTAGCGGAGGAGAAACCGAGAATCGAAGTGGTTTTTGTGCTGGATACGACCAGCAGTATGTCGGGCTTGATTCAGGCGGCCAAAGAGAATATCTGGTCGATTGCAACGACCATGGCATCGGCCCAACCTGCCCCCGAAATCCACATGGGCCTGGTGGCATTCCGTGATCGGGGTGATCGATATGTTACGAAGGTGATCGACATGTCTACGGATCTGGATTCCATGTACGCGCAATTGATGGATTTGCGGGCAGAAGGTGGTGGCGACACACCAGAGAGTGTGAATCAGGGGTTGCTTGCCGCGGTGAATGAGATCTCCTGGAGTGGCGATTTAAAATATCAGTCCGGGGCGCAAATGCAGAATGGGAAACTGCAGAATGACAAGTTGCCGAATGAGAAAGCGCGCCATGACAGTTACAAAGTAATCTTTCTGGTCGGGGATGCCCCGCCGCATATGGATTACCCTGGAGAGCCCCAATACCCGGACATCCTTAAAATGGCGCAGAAAAAGGGCATTGTGATCAACACCATTCAAGCGGGTCAGGATACCTCAACAAAGCAGGTGTGGCAGGACATCGCCCAACTGAACCAGGGATCCTATTTTCAGGTTGCGCAAGGGGGGAATGCTGTTGCGGTCAGTACACCTTTTGATGAACGAATCGCCCAGCTGTCGAAAGATCTGGATGAGACCCGTGTATTTTATGGTGATGCGGCAAAGCGGGAGCTTCTTGAGGCCAAACAAGCTGCAGCCGACAAGCTACATGCCCTGGGATCTGTAGCTTCCAGAGCGAAGCGGGCGTTATTTAATGCATCCGGATCGGGCGAGGCGAATTTTCTGGCAGAATCGGAACTGGTGGATGATGTCGTCAGTGGGCGAGTTGAGTTGGAGGCGTTACCGGCGGCGAGCTTGCCAGAGCCATTGCAAAAACTGGCACCTACGGAGCAGAAAAAACTGCTGAAAGAAAAAGCAGAGCGGCGTGCGGAGTTGAAGCAGGATATTGCACGCCTGAGTCGAGAGCGTCAGGCCTACATAACCCGGCATCTCGACAAATCGGAAGAGGCAGATTCTCTGGACTATCAAATTTTTGATACGGTCAAGGCGCAAGCTGCAGAGAAAGGCTTTCTTTATGATGAGGCGCCAGCATATTGATTTTCCGAGTGATCCGATTGCGAACCTGATACGTATGCTGTATAACGTGTATGCTTTATGTTTACAGTGAATACATTTAAATCTTACCAGTAACGCGGGTTTGTCAATCTTTGGAGAGTTTATGATCGTTCTGCATCACCTTAATAACAGTCGCTCGCAACGAATACTCTGGTTGCTCGAAGAGTTGGGCCTGGAGTATAAGTTGCAGCGCTACGAGCGCGACCCGGTTACGATTCTTGCGCCCCCCAGTTTGAAAAAAGTGCACCCGCTGGGCAAGTCGCCGGTGATAACGGAAGGGGATGTTACCCTCGCCGAGTCCGGGGCGATTATTGAATACCTGATTCAGACCCACGGGAATGGTCAGTTCAAGCCCCGGCCGGACAGTGCTGATTATTGGCAATACGTTTTCTGGATGCACTACGCAGAAGGCTCACTCATGCCACCGCTTCTACTTCGGCTGGTTTTCGAAAAAGTGAAAGAAAATCCGGCGCCGTTCTTCGTGAAACCGATAATTGGCAAAATTGTAAAGGAAACCAACAAGCGATTTATCGGGCCACAAATCAAAACGCACATGGGTTACGTTAACGATTACCTGGCTCAACACAGCTGGTTGGCGGGTGATGCGCTTTCCGGTGCGGATTTTCAAATGAGCTTTCCGCTGGAAGCGGCGGTTGCGCGTGGTACCGTCGGGGCGGAGTACCCCAACATTGTCCGGTACGTTAAACAGTTCCAGAGTCGCCCCGCCTATCAAAAGGCGCTGGAAGTGGGTGGTGAATACGACTACGCTTGAAGCAAGGTCTCTCGATTGTGTGGGCGTTGATAGTCGAGTCTGGGTCCAAGCGGCACGATTTGGGTCGGATTAATCGTCGTATGGCTGAAGTAATAGTGACGTTTAATCTGATCAAAGTCGATGGTGTCGCTGACCCCCGACCATTGATAAAGCTCCCTGAGATAATGGGATAAATTCGGGTACGACTCAATTTGTGCCTGGTTGCATTTGAAATGGCCGTAGTACACAGAATCGAAACGAATCAAGGTGGTGAACAAGCGCCAGTCGGCTTCTGTAATCTGATCACCGGTCAGGTATCGGTGTTGACCAAGCCGATGTTCCATGCGTGCCAGCGCTGCAAACAAATTTGTGTAGGCCTGTTCATAAGCGGTTTGCGAGGTTGCAAAGCCACAGCGATATACGCCATTGTTAATGTTGCTGTATACATCGTCGTTCACTGCATCAATCGCTGTTCTGTGTGATTCCGGGTAGTAATCGTCGTGGTTTCCGGTGATGTGATTAAACGCGCTATTGAACATGCGGATAATTTCAGATGACTCATTGTTGACGATGGTTTCGCGCGTTTTATCCCAAAGTACTGGAACAGTGACCCGGCCGCTATAGTTGGACTGGTTCCGGGTGTAAAGCTCGTGCAGATGATGCAGACCGTAGAGTGAGTCGCCAGTGCTACCGGTTTGTGAGTCAAAAGACCAGCCTTGATCCAGCATGTCGGTACTGACGACCGAGACACCGATATGGCTCTCTAACCCTTTCAGTTTTCTGAAAATCAGTGTCCGGTGCGCCCATGGACACGCCAGAGACACATAGAGATGGTAGCGCCCGGACTCTGCTTGAAAGCCTGCCTGTCCAGAAGGCCCTGCTGAGCCATCCGCAGTAATCCAGTTTCGTAGCTGTGCCGCTTCGCGCTTGAAATCACCGTCGGATCCGGTGTTGTACCATTTGTCCTGCCACTTACCTTGCACCAATAAACCCATAACCAGCTCCAGTCGCCTAGAATTATAACCAAACTTGATATGGGAATTTTAATATCTAAAATATTGTTTAAAGGTGGATATTTTGAGGTTAAAACAATCGAAATATTAGATTGATATGAAAAAACAGTGTGGGCTTGGCGATCCCCGAGCTTGTCGGGGAGTCGCTTTGGGCAGGTCACTGCGGGCTATCTGTTATCGACGAGGGGCTGAATGCTGTCGAGTTGGGCCTGAATGTTATCGAGGAGGGGGCTGAGTACCGCCACCGCCGCCGTCATTACCACCGCCGCCTTCGTTGCCGCCGCCATTGGGAATCCCGGTACTGCATGACGTAATGGCATTACTTTGCAGTTTACCGCGGAATCGGGGGCCGGACATGTACGGGAATGCAGGTGTCGTATCGTTGGCACTGGTTATGGTTACATGGTAGTGATAGCCCAGGTCGTCATGTTCATGGCCATTGTACTGATCCAGCATCGCCTCGCCTTCGCTGCTGCAGCTGGAGTCATAGTAATAATCTTCAAAGAAGAAACCCGCAGTGGTATCAAATGTGTTACCGGAGAGGCTGGTATAGGTACCGGAGGTGGTCGGGCCCTCTGCATCCGCGCCGGTGACACCCGCTGTGGGATCATATTGATCGACCATGACACAGTTTCTGACGCCGTCTCCGTCGCAACCCGTGGCGGATCCGGCCGTAAAGTCACGTACTTTCCAGCAGGATTGTGCAATTACACCGGTATCATGCCACGGGCCATACACCGGGTAACCATCGGCAGCAAAACCATAGACCGGGGAATGACCCGTGCCCGTATCCCCCGCAGTTTCTGCCCAACAGGCTGAATAAAAGTGGTGGTGATAATCACCATTTGCGGCATGACCGCCACAGATGTCGACATCGTACACCTCCGCAAGGGGGGCCAGAGATTGCCAGGCACCTTCGCTGTTGTAACTCTGCCCGTCACTCCAGCCATACATGGATACCCCGTTGATCGCATAGCCTATGGCGCTCAAGCCAGTGTCACAGTCATCAGCGTTGATTTCCGGGCTCTCGGGAAACAGTCCTACTTTACTCGTATCTTCGGGGCAAACCGGGCCGGGAGGCCAGTAACCAAAGCCTTCGTTCTGACCACATTCGCTCATTTGATTGGTACTGTCGTAGCCAATGTTTTGTCCGAACTGAATTTCGTCACCGGCACTGATCGTCGTGGCACCACCGATAAAGTCAGAGCTGGCTTTGGGGCGGCTGTTTAACCAGGTTACCAGGTCTTGAGATGCTGAGACAACGTAGTCAGGAATGCCGGTTGCGCTGACCTGCGCATAGTCCCCTGTGCTGTCACTGACCTGAGTAACGGACTGAATATTGACCAGTACCTTTTGCCCGCTGTCATCGGCAATGTGGCGAGCACGCTCATTGTCGGTGTTCAGAACCCATGAATCGTAAAGCGCATTACTTGTGCCGGAACCCCCACCTGCTGTCGATGAGGTAATCTGTGTGTTAAGTGTAGCAGTCAGACTCCCTGCCGTTGTGCTGAGTGCTGCGTCCCCCAGATTGGCACTGTTTAAACCACTGAGTTGCAAGGGCGCTGCGCCATCGGCAAACACCAAAGTAAGGTCACCGTTCAAACCATAAAGCGAAACAACCGCAGTGGCCCCCGACAGTATAGAAATTTGAGTGCCCTGGATCGCAAAGGTGTAGTCTGCAAGCGCGTTCGGAAATTCTATTCGTTCGACGTTGGCGTCGACTTGCAAAACGGGCGTGCCGGAAATCAGAAGGGTTTCACTGCCACTCCCGCCCCAGATGGCCAGTTGTTGCGCGTCACTGACCGCAAAAGATTCATTGTTCCCCAGAAACGCAAACGAGCCGACCTGTTCGGCTGCAGATATCGATCCAGAGCAGAGCAGGGACAGGCTGGCCAGAGGCAATAGTCTGGATTGCCATATTGGATGAGTCATGGTTGTGGTGTCCTCGAGGTTAATTGATCAACGCAGGTACTCCTCTTTCGAGCTTAGCAGAGAATGACAGGATGTCTTGCCTCTGACCTTCTTGTGACCAATTACTGTTGAGCCTCACCAAAACCTTCAATATTCCGGGCCGATATTTCCAGGCTGCTGTCCAGCTGCACGGGCACTTTTCGAGAAATGGTTACCGTTGAAGAAATATCGGTATTGAGCGATACCGG
The DNA here is from genome assembly GCF_002162375.1 of Oleiphilus messinensis. Classification (GTDB taxonomy): domain Bacteria; phylum Pseudomonadota; class Gammaproteobacteria; order Pseudomonadales; family Oleiphilaceae; genus Oleiphilus; species Oleiphilus messinensis. The sequence continues at coordinate 563,400 of NZ_CP021425.1, forward strand.
TAAGGTATCTGCCACCGTGACCTGAACCGGAAAAGTGGCATTTACCGGAGCACGAATCACTTGTTGAAGGGTCACCGGTATGGTTTCTTTCACAGGAACGCTGATGTTGCCCTTCACATTGATTTTTTCGTTGAATGGCAGGGTGGTTTTGATCGGTATGACTGCTTTCAAGGGGGCGCTGAATGAGCCGACCTTCACGGCGAGATTTTCTTTGATATTGAAGTACTGGTTTATGGGGACTTTGATCTTGACCGGAATATCCGCTTTTACTGGAACTTTTACACCGGCGAAGGTTTCCACGTCCGTGTCCAGCGGCACAATCACCTCCGCTTCGATGGTTTCCTGAATCAAGACGGGTTGGTTAATGGGGATTTGCAATGTACCCAGATTCAATTCTTTTTCAGTCAGGGTCAGTTCGATGGGCACATTCATATCGATATTCAGATCCTGTTGGACCTGAACTGCAGTATCGATGGGGACTTGTAGATTTAATTCCAGCGGGATAAGCAATTGTTCATTGAGCGAGATGTCCAGTGCCTGTTTCACCTCAACAATTGCCTGTAGTTTATCGTTGAGGTTGATATCGAAGTCCTTCTGGATGTTGACTTCAAATGGAATATCACCACTGAGGGTAATATCCATCATTTTGTCCATCTTTAACTTGAAGACAAGCAACGATTTAAAATCAATTAACAGCATCAGCAGCCCACCAATCAGAATGGTGGTAAACAGTAAACTGATGGCGTAAAACGTGAGAGAACGCCTTGCGGGTATGTTATTGGTCATATGATTTATCAGTAAACCGGAGCTTGGTCCGGGATGGTAAAGAAGAAAGTGGCCCCTTGTTCCGGACTGGACTTGGCCCAGATTTCACCACCGTGTTTTTGAATGATGCGTTGTACTGTAGCCAGTCCGATTCCGGTACCGGGAAATTCGTCCGAGGTGTGGAGGCGCTGAAAGGTGGCAAACAGGGCATCGGCCTTGTCCATATCAAACCCCGCACCATTGTCTCGGATGTAATAAATGGTGTGCGTGGCATCCTGTTTTTTACCGAGTGTGATTTCCGAAACCGGCTTTTTGGAGGAATACTTCCAGGCGTTACTGAGCAGATTCTCCAACGCCGAATACAGCATTTTCCGGTCACCTTGCACAATTATGCCGGGACAGATGGACAGGTTGGTGCTTTGTTCCGGGTGCTTGTGTTGCAAATCGCGGATAATATCCTCCGCCATCTCACTCAAGAACACCGGAGCACGTTGCAATTGATGGGTTTGGACTCGGGACAGCTCCAGCAAACCGTTGATCAAGTCTGCGGCGCGTTCACTGCCTTTCATGATACGTTGGGCGTAGTCCATGCCTTCCGTTCCCAAACCAACCTCACAATCTTCAATTAATGCCTCGCAAAATCCCCGTATGGTTCGGATGGGCGAGCGAAGATCATGGGATACCGTGCGAGTGAACGCATCCAGTTCCCGGTTTGCCGTGGCCAACTCACGGTTGGCTCTGGCGAGGTCTGCAGTGCGAGCGGCGACTTTGTGTTCCAGCCCTTGGTTCAGGTTACGGACTTCGGCAAATAAACGGGCATTTTCCAGTGATATCGCCGCTTGAGAAACCAGTAGTTTGATCACATCGAGACGTTCCTGATTAAACGCGTCGGGGGTCAGCGTATTCTCCAGATACAGTGCACCAACTTGCTGATCCCGATAGTCGACGGGAATACACAGCAACGATTCCGGGCGGCGACTCTGGAGATAGGGGTCATCCATGAAACTGTGATTACCCGTGTGCGCCTGCAGTAGAACCAGCTTATCTGTTCTCAACACATAGTTTATGATGGATTTGGGCAGGTGATCCGCATCGTTTAGGGCCGTTTGCAGGGTTTGTGCTGAATCGGATTTATCCAGTCGCAAATAAGCCTGTATTCGCGCATCTCTGGGTTGCCCCATAATCAGAGCACCAGCCTGTGCCCCGGCATTTTCCAGAATCACCCGCATCACTTTGTTGAGCAGGTCACTCAGGGTCAACTCACTGGAAATCGCTTGGGCTGACTTCATAACCGAGGTCATGTCTAATTGATAAACTCTGGACTCCGATGTACTGGTCGTAGTGCTGGTCGAGCTAATGGGCATTTTCCGCGCCAATAGGTGCTGGTGGCGGGACTTGAGTTTTTCGAGTTTGATTTCACAGCCCCAGTACTCATAGAGCGTCATCGCGTCTTGCAGCAGGTTGACCGCGAGCCATTCTGCATCTTTGCTGATCAGGCAATCGGCAAGGCGTTCACTGGCAAGTGCAGCAAAATGGGTGAAGCCGTTGGTTTTTGCCGATTGAATTGCTGTTTTATAGTGCTGCAACAATACTTCAAGCGGTTTGCCCCGCCGCCGTTCAACTTCCGCCAGGACAAGCAGATATTTGTGTTCGAAATTGGCGGCATAGTAATCACTCAGCGATTTGAGATGTCGCACGCAGAAGTCGAGATGGGCTTCTGCTGTCTCGACGCTCATTACCCCCTGCTCGCCCAGCAATGCTGGAGAGTTGGACGAAAGCGCATCACAAAGCAGCAGGGGATAAAGTCCCAGATGATCGATTGAAAAACAGTTTCCAGGTGTGATGTCCATCAGTGTCTGCAATTGATGGCAATGGTACAGCGCGCCTTTCAGATCTTCATTCCAGAACGCCAGTTGTGCGCGGGCATGGTGCAAATAGGTGATGTGAAAACTGGAGTAAATCGCTTTTTTTAACCGCTCACTCAGAAAATGATCATCCAGGTCATGGGTGCTGGTATTCTCACTATTGAGTAAAACAGCGGTTAAGCGGCTGAATATGGTCGGCACAGGGTAAACCATACCTTGCCGGTGTGCGGCTCGACGACAATTCAAGGCGTCGGTGTGAACTTTTTTTAAAGGCTGACCCTGACCAAACTGCAGAAACAATGAATTACTGAGATTGATAATGGCACGACTGATTTCACCATTTTCCAGGCCCAGTTCGTAGCCCCGGTGATGCATGGCAATGGCTTGATGGTACGGCGCATGCAAATACAAGCCATGGCTGGCGATGACGTTCAGGCTGTTGGAAATTTCACGGCAGGCTGGATACTCTGCCAGCACCCGGTTGATTGTGTGTGCCGCCAGGTAAGATTCCCGATACCGGAACTGGCCTCGCAGCATAATCAGACGACAGGAAAGCAATACGGGGGTAAATTCTGATTTGCCAAACTCCAGTATACGGTTGAGGCCGGTCAGAATAAGCGTGTTGAAAAGGTCGAGATTACCCAGAATATAACAGCTTTGCGCCAGGTTGGGTAAAATCTGCATAATCAGCAGTTCAGTTTCTTCGGTGATGTCAGGTAAATTCAGGAACGCATCGAGCCCGTCTGTTGCGGTTAAAGTCTGGAATTTTTGCTCAAGCTCCGTCAGAGCACTGTTGTCGCCTTGCTCGGGGTTGTGAATCTGGACACCCAGTAGCGTCAACCCCTTCAAACCGAGGGTGATTGCTTCACTCCAGCGGGCAATGGCGATGAGCTGTGATAATCGTTGGGCGTACAGGCGTGCCTGGGTTATGGGGTCTCGGCACTGGCTTAACAGCAGGGTATAGTGTTGGTCTGCTTTGTCGGTGTGACCCAGCAGGAATTCACACTCGGTGAGAATACTCATCAACTCGAAACTCAAGCTGTGATGTGTATTCCAGTGCTGATCCGGCAGGAGTTCCAGGCCAACAGATGCATATTTGGCTGCTGCATCCCAAACACTGGCATTATAGGCCTTTCGCGCTGCGGCGGTATTGAGTTCCGCCAGTGCAAGCTTCTCATGACTGTCGGCGATTAAGCGACGGCCTTTGTTCAGTTGTTCCGTAACGGCAAAGCGTTGCTGTTCCAGCTCTTTGTCATCGCTGTGCTGGAGTAGCAATCGGCCGATTGAATAGTGGGTTTCCTGTTGTTCCGCTTCGGTCAGCGATTGGTAAGCTGCTTGCAGCATTCGGTCATGTAAAAAGCGGCAGTGTGGCACTAACGGTGACGCCCGAGTAGATAGGTTGAGCGCGGTGTCTGCCAATTGTGTGGCCGTTTTTCCTTCACTCATACCGGGCAGCCAGTCGCCTCCCTCCTGCAGTAACAAGCCTTCTTTCAAGGCAGGCCAAAGCTGCTTGGCGACCTGATTGAAAGGCTGTTCACAGATAATGCTTAATGTTTGCAGGTCAAACAAACTACCAATACAAGCAGCACGTTGCAGAAGTCGTTGGGTTTCATCGGGAAGCTGGCGCATTTTCTCCAGCATGAGTTCCACCACGTTATTGGTAATCCCCTCGGCGTTGATGGTATCGAGATCCCAGTCCCACTGCTGTCGTGCAAGGTTAAAATGCAACAGCCCTTTGCTGTAGAGTGTTTTCAGAAATTCGTTGATGAAGAACGGGTTTCCGGCGGTCTTTTTCAGTGTCAGCTCGGCCAGAGGTTGCACGCTCTCCGGTGCTTGATGCAAGGCATCGCCAAGTAGACGCTTTACTTGGAGCACCGGGAGTGGTTTGAGATTGAGTGTGCGAACGGTTGATTTCTGTGAAAGGCTGGTAAGCTGCTCTTGAATTTTGTTGATTGTGAGGATCGCGGGGTGGGTTGCATCGACTTCATTATCACGATAAGCCATTAACAACAACAAACGTGACTCAAGACCATCCAGATCCGTACCCATCAATACTGGCAACAGGCTCAACGTGCCCCGATCAGCCCATTGCACATCATCAATAAACATGACCAGCGGGCGCTCATCGGTGATCAGCTGAATAAATCGCTGCATGACAAGCTGGAAACGATTTTGATTCTCTTGAGGCCCAACTGCTTTCAAGGGAGCAAGGTCACCCAACAGCAGACGAAATTCATCCAGAAAATCCACCAGCACCCGGGCATTTGCACCCAGTTCCTGTTTCAGCTTTTCCCGCAAAGACATCAGCGCGATATCTTTGAGGGACAGCGCATACTGGATCCAGCCACTGAAAGCCTGCTTAAGAGCCGAGTAGGGGACATTTTTCTGAAACTGATCAAATTTTCCACTGATAAAAATACCGTTGTGGGCGGCGATGGGCTTGTGAATTTCATGGATCAGTGCGGACTTTCCGATACCCGCATTCCCGGTCACGGTGAAGAGCTGTGGATGACCCTGTGAGACCTGGTAAAAGCTCGACATTAATTGTTCGATTTCTTTATCCCGACCGTAGAGTACCTGGGATATTTGTAATCGATCGGAGACATCATTCAAGCCCAGTGTGATCTCGGGAATCGGTTCGCCTGCGATCACGTAGCGACGACAAATCGTAAGATCCTGTGCCAGTCCCGATGCACTTTGGTAACGTTTCTCGGCTGTTTTTGCCATCAGCCGTTCGATAATGCGGGAAACGCATTCCGGGATATCTGAGCGCAGTTCATGCACCGCCGGTGGTGTCATGGCGATGTGTGCATGCACCAACCCCATTGCGTCTTCAGCATGAAACGGTAAGGTCCCGGTCAGGAGCTGATAAAATGTAACACCAAGTGAATAGAAATCGGTTCGGTAATCCAGTGCCCGGTTCATCCGGCCGGTTTGTTCCGGTGAAATATAGGCTAACACGCCTTCAAGGTTTTCCGGTGGGGCCAGTGCGGGTTGTTCCCGGCTTAACAATGATGACAGGCCAAAATCGATGAGTTGCACCCGTTGCGTGTCTGGATTGATAACGATATTACCGGGATGCAGGTCTTTGTGAATTACCTGGGCATGGTGCACCACCGCTAGCGCTTCCGCCAGTTGCAGTGCAATGTTTATAAATAAATCCAGTGGTAATTGTTGATTCGGAAAACGTTCGCTGAAATGGCGTAGATCAATTGCATCCAGATCTTCCAATTCCATGATGGGCCAGGGATCAGCTTCAATCCACTCAAGGGTTTTTACGATATTCCCATGGTCGAACTTGTTCAAGATCTCATGGCTGAAAAAAAGCCGGGCAAGTTGGGCGGGTGTAGGGTGGACACTGAAGGTGCGTAAAATAACCGGTGTTTTGTCCCGTGAACGAATGGCTTTGAGAACGCAGGTGGAGCCGCTGTTGTAGAGTTCCGAGATATTATGATAGCCCAACGGCGTTAGAATCCGATTCATTGATCACTACTTCGACTTTATTGTTTTTGATTGCCCACAGGCTGAAGGAAAGTATAGCCCAGTATCTCGACCTCGAAAAATTGCCCGCCAGAAAGGCGAAAAGACGGATGGCGGTGATTGTAAATTGTGTAACTTCAATTTTTGGCGATAAGTTTTTTCGTTATAAAAATACGTTGAAAAAACGGCACGGCCAAATAATGAATGCTTGGAGAGTATTATGCAATGCTCTCACATTCCAATTTTTCCATTTTAATTTGCGTCTGGCGGGACCCTTTCAGAGCGGCACGATAACGGGTCCGGCGATACGTGTCGTACCTTCGTTGCACGCCAGGCAATCATTGAATCGAAAAAATAGAGCTTAGGAGCACGAGGAGGTCTCACAATGGATATTTTTCCCCTGCCATTCTTTGAATGGGTTTTTGACGATGTTGTCAGGTTGGTTGCCGCTGGTATTGTCTTCCAGCTTTTGTCCCACTGGTTTCCATTTCGTGAGCAGGAATCACCCCGTGAGGTTATCTGGGATATTGTAGCGATGCTTTTTGCCAGCATTTGCGTTGTGCTCTACGGTGAGATTGTCGGTGCCTGGCTTGTGTCTACTTTAACCGTCGTGCCTGTACTTGAAGTCTGGTATGAAATTATCGCGCCACTGCCGTTATTCGGATTGCTTTTGGGAACGTTACTATTGGGGGACTTTTTCGCTTACTGGACACATCGTTTGATGCATACGACCAAGCTTGGCTGGCAACAACATGCCTGGCACCACACGCCGAAGCACATCTGGTGGTTGTCTGGGTTGCGGGGAACTCCCCTGCATCTGGTTCTGACCATGGGACCTTATACATTGGGCAACATTTTTTTTCTACCGCCGGACATTGCAGAAAACTCATGGATACTGACGACCGTATTTATTATCGGCCTGATTAATCAACATGGCATACATTCAAATATTCGTGTGCCTTACCCGGCTATTGTTGAGAAAATACTGGTCACTCCGCGCTTTCATTTTGTTCATCATAGCGCTGATATTCGTTTTACAAACTCCAACTACGGTTTCATTTTCTCGTTTTGGGATAAGTTATTTGGCTCCTACACCAATCCAGAATGTGTAGCCAAAGATGAGCAACTCGGATTGGATTATCGTGCAAACTATGTGAAACTCATGTTGGGGCTTCCACACTCTCATTTACCACCGCTTGAAGGTGAGAACCTGGCATCTACTCCTGCTACAAAATAGGTGATATTGCGCTCCAAGAGTAAGGAGCGCTATTCGGTTCTGGGGGCTTGAAAGTGCTATTGGTGATCGGGTCTATAAATATAAAAGCAAAAACACTATTTAAATAAAATGATTATCATTTATACTAGCGGAATTGTTATCATTAATATTAGCTATTTGGCATATTGGTATCACCATTTCAAGTGTTAAATCCCGGTTGTGAGTGCCTTACAGGAGTTTCCCATGAGTGAACCCCTCTTGCTGACGGTGGTCAGCAGTACCCAGATTTCGCCTTTTTTCCAGCGGGTTACGTTTACGGGAGAGGGGTTGCAGCGCATTCCAGATGAGAGTGCCGGACTTCATATCAAGCTTTTTTTCAAGCAGTCTCATCAATCCGAATTGGTATTGCCCAGGCTGGTTGACGATCGGGTTCAGTGGCCGGAGAAACACAAAAAGCCTGTATCCAGAACGTACTCGATCCGTCGCTATTCTCGTCAGTTCAATTCACTGGAGGTTGACTTCGTATTGCATGACCACCCGGGTATTGCTTGTGATTTTGCAGCGCAGGCCAGTCCGGGGGATTCGGTGGGCTTTGCCGGGCCTGGTCCGAAGCGGCTTTACGACTCGCTCAGTGGATCGTTTCTGTTAGTTGGCGATCTGTCCGCTGTACCGGCGATAGCCGCCGTTGTGGATGAGCTACCTGAGGGGACTCCGGTCTACGTGCTGATTGAAGTACCCGAAAACGCCCCTTTATCTGCGGTGGAACTGGGTATCGATTGCCTGAGGCAGGTGAATATTACCTGGCATTTCGTTACTCAAACCTTTGATCCTGAAGTCTCCCTCCTGGGCAAACTGAAACAGCTAAATCTCGACTACAGCAATGTGAGTATCACCCTAGCGGGAGAGCATCATAGTGTGGTTCTGTTGAGAGACTATTTTCGCAACAAAGGTGTGGATAGCAATCGGCTCTATGCGGTTCCATACTGGCGCAATGAATTGAATGAAGAAGCATATCATGAAGAACGACATGAAGTTATGGAGGCTTAAAATGATCAAGAATAGCTGGTTGGTTGTGTGCTCAGTAATGACATTTTTAATTTGGGGGCAACAGGCTTATGGCCAGGATGAGACCCGATCCGTTTCGATTGAGCATGCCCAGGGCAAACTCAGTCTGAGCGAGACACCCTCGCGGGTTGTTACTTTTGACCTGGCAAGTCTGGATACTCTTGACGCCCTGAATGTGAATGTTCTGGCGTTACCGACCAAGAGCGTCCATGACCGTTTGGCAAAATATAGCGGAAAACCATACGTTAATGCCGGATCGCTGTTTGAGCCAGATTACGAAACGGTCGCTGCATTGGAGCCAGACCTGGTGATCGTGGCCACTCGCTCATCCCCCTCATTCAAAATGTTGAACAGCATTGCACCGACTATCGATCTCTCCGTTTGGGGTGAAGGTTTTATTGAACAATTCAAAGATCGAAGTTCGACATTGGCGAAAATTTTTGCCAGGCAATCGCTCTATGAGAAACGCTTGAAGGGCATTGAGCACAAGATTGCACAGGTTCGTTCATTCAGCAAAGATGCGGGTAAAGCGTTAATTATCTTGACCAATGGCGGGAAAATCAGTGCTTACGGTCCCGGTTCCCGCTTTGGTTGGTTGCACTATGAGTTAGGCTTTTCTTCCGTATTGACATCAGATGATCCTGAACAAGCCAGTAATATTGGAACCCATGGTGACCCGGTTTCATTCGAGTTTATTCACGAGGCGAATCCGGCGTGGCTCTTTGTGGTGGATCGTGATGCCGCTGTTGGCTCTGCACGAGGGGCGGCTCGAGCGTTGCTGGATAATCCCATCATCAAGCGTACCCAGGCCTATCAATCGGGGCAGATTGTTTATTTGAATCCAATGAATTGGTATGTGATTGCCGCAGGGTTAAATGCCGTGGATGAAAGCGTTACCGAGGTGTTGGAAGCACTGCAAAAGTCTGTGAGTCAAAAATGATTAGAGCCACCATTGGTGGAGGGTTGGTCATTCTGGCCCTCGTATTCATCAGTTTGGTGGTTGGTAATACGGAGATTGATCACAACCCATTGAATTGGTTTGGCGGCGTGAACGATCAAGGGGATCAGGATCTTGAAATCCTGACTCTGTCTAGAATTCCAAGAACCATAGCACTGATTCTGGCGGGCATTTCGCTCTCGGTCGCCGGTTTGATCATGCAGATGCTGGTCCGCAATAAATTCGTTGAGCCTGCAACTACAGGTACTGTGGAGTGGGCCAGTCTCGGACTCTTGCTCTGTTTGATTTTTGCCCCTGGGTTGAGTGTCATCATTAAAATGGTGGTTGCCTGTCTGTTTGCCTTGTTTGGAACCGGTCTCTTTATGCTGTTGTTACAACGCATTGATATCCGTTCTGATGCCATCGTACCCCTGGTCGGCTTGATTTATGCTGCAGTGATTGGTGCGGCTATCGCCTTTGTGGCTGATCAGGCCGAATTGATGCAGTCCATATGGGTCTGGATTCAAGGTGATTTTTCCATGGTCCTCCAGGGACGCTATGAATTGTTGTGGTTTGCCGGCTGTCTTGGGGTCGTTGCCTACATTACTGCGGACCAATTTACACTGGCAGGGCTGGGTAAGAACATGAGCGAGAATCTGGGCCTAAACTACACCCTGGTATTTATATGGGGGATACTGCTGGTCTCGGTGATTTCCGGGATTACTGTGGCGACGGTCGGTGTTATCCCTTTTTTGGGGTTAGTCGTTCCGAACTTGGTGAGTCTCATCGTTGGTGACAACCTGCGTTACGCTCTGCCTTGGGTTGCTGTCACGGGAGCTGCTCTGATTTTACTCTGCGATATCGTTGCCCGCCTGATTACGTTCCCCTACGAAATCCCAATTGGCACAATTATGGGCGTTATCGGCAGCCTGCTTTTTTTATATTTGCTACTGAGGTCAGAACCCCATGGACAATCTTGAGCTCAATGACGTCCGTCTGATCAATTCAGGCTCAAGTAAACGCCTTCGGACCTATTTTGCATCGCCTCCGGGGCGGCTTGCTGCCGCGGTGGCAATCGCGGTGTTAAGTGTACTCTTGTTTTTGACCTTGAATGTCAAAGCCGGTTGGGAATTTACTCTGATGTTTCGCGGTAAAAAACTGTTGACGCTGCTCGCTGTCGCTTTTGCGATATCCGTGGCGTCCTTATTGTTTCAGACGCTGACTCAGAATCGCATTTTGACACCCGCCATTATGGGGTTTGACTCACTTTACATGTTAATTCAAACCACGATGGTGTTTCTGCTGGGAAGTTTTGCATTCAGTGATTTCAATGTTTACGGGAAATGGCTGATTGAAGTCTCAGTCATGACCGGAAGCTTATGTTCACTTTACCTTTTTGTGCTTTACCGGCAACAGCAAAGTCTGTTCGTGCTGGTGTTGGTTGGCGTGATTCTTGGTGTTTTTTTTCATAGCCTTTCGGCGTTACTTCAGCGCATGATGAACCCAACAGAGTTTACAGTATTGCAGGATGCATTGTTTGCCAGCTTCAATGCTGCCGACAGTCACTTGTTGATTCTCTCGGGCATTATGATCGCCATTACATGCCTGTTTTGTTTTCGGATGCATGCCGTGCTGGACACCGTTGCACTCGGGCAGCCTATCGCCACGAATCTCGGGATTAGTTACAAGCCGTTCCTGTTGCTCACTCTTGCATTGATCTCTGTTTTGGTTTCGGTTGCGACGGCGCTGGTCGGGCCGGTGACGTTTTTCGGTCTTTTGGTTGTTAATCTGGCGTATTACCTTGCCGGAACCAGTCGGCACCGGTATCTGATTCCGATGTCGGTAACCATTGGTGTGATTTGTCTGGTTGCCGGTGAGGTAATTTTGCAGCATGGGTTCAGTTTTAATACGCGACTCAGCATACTGATCGAATTTATTGGTGGTTTGTTTTTCCTGATACTTGTTCTCAACCGGAGGTTTGCATGATTCAACTTAAAAATGTGTCCCTGAGGTTGGGGCAGCACTGCGTGCTCGGTGACATTAATGCCAGTATCGGTGCGCCGGGGCTCACGGCGATTATCGGGCCTAACGGTGCTGGTAAGTCTTCTCTGTTATCCGTGATGTCTCGTCTCCAGCCACCCACTGAAGGGATTGTGTTACTTGATGGAAAAAATCTACATGATCTCCCGGGTAACACTGTGGCAAAACAGCTCTCTTTGTTGCGTCAGGAAAACCACCTTGTCTCCCGGTTAACGGTAGCAGATTTGGTGTGTTTTGGTCGCTTTCCCTATCACAAGGGGCGCCCGGGGAAATCGGACTGGGAAAAAATTCAGCAATGTCTGACGTTGCTGGAATTGGACTCAATCCGGCATCGCTATCTGGATCAGCTCTCTGGGGGGCAGAAGCAGCGGGCATTTATTGCTATGATTCTGGCTCAGGACACCCCCTATATTCTGCTCGATGAACCGCTGAATAACCTGGATATGAAGCACGGGGTTGCCATCATGAAAACCCTGAAAAAAGCTGCGAAAACGAGTCAGAAGCGAGTGATTATGGTTTTGCACGATATTAACTTTGCTTCAGTATACTGCGATTTTATTGTGGCGATGCAAAATGGCGGTATCACCCATCAAGGCCGAACCGAAGAGATTATGGACTCAGCGGTTTTAAGTGACATTTATCAAATGTCCATGCGGGTAGAGGAATTTCACCAGCAGAGAATCTGTTTCTATTACCAATGAACGGTCAAGAGAAGCAATAGCCAGTACCATGAATGGTTTTCAGTCGGTCTTTGGGCATACCGGCCTGCTCCAGCTTCTTGCGTACCCTGCTCATATGCATGTCCAGGCTGCGGTCGTAGAGTATGAATTCCCGTTCCAGAATCGTTTTGTATAAAAAAGCCTTACTGAGGATTTCGTTCGGGTTGCTGACAAGCATCCATAAAAGTTTGAATTGAGTTGGTGTCAGTGTGATTTCCCGGTCGCTGTAATAGGTTGATTGTGTTCGCTTGTTGAGTTTCAGGCCATTTGTATGGATTTCGAGCTGAGATTTTACAGGGGATTGTATTACTCCGGTTCTCCTCAGTATGGCATCGATGCGCAACATTAGTTCTTCCGGGTTAAATGGTTTGGGAAGACAATCATCCGCGCCGATAGACAGGCCCTTTATGCGCTCCGCCTCGGTACCGTCATTCATCAGCATTATGACGGGTGTATTGCTGTTGTTGCGCACATGGTGCAAAACGGAAAATCCGTCTCGATCTGGCAGCATTGCGTCTAGAAGGATCAAATCGAATTTCTTTTGCACCGCGCAGAGTAAGCCCTGTTCACCGTCAAACTGTTGCTGAACATCAAAACTGCGATTGCGCAGGAGGGTTGTCAATTGATTGTTGAGGGATTGGTCGTCGTCGATCACTAAAAGTTTTGCGGGGTCCACATTTCGATCTCTATCTAAAGTATAATGATAAATATTATCATTTATAGTTGATAATAAAAATACAAATCAATACTATTTGATAATTGACGCTGTGCCTCCCTTGTGATCTTGGCTTCGGGTGCCGCCACTTCAGCTTTTTCTCAGATACCAGTTTGTCTTTTGGAGATTTCTTATGAATGAAACCCTGTGTTGCCAGTCTCTGGCATTTGTTGCTACAAGTCTGCCAGCAAAATATATTAATCGTATGTGTCGTCACTTTTCCCACAAGGTGGATGCTGAATGGGGCGATGATCGCGGAGTGATTGTCTTCAGTATTGGCAAGTGCCTGCTGGAGGTAGATGAGGGTGGCTTGCGCGTACAGTGTGATGCTCCTGATGATGAGCAACTTGAAGAGCTCATGGAGGTGGTTAAGTCTCATTTTGATCGTTTTGCAGCGCAGGATGGGCTGGAGCTGACTTGGTCTGCCAGTCCAGCAACTCACCTCTAACGAACCTGATTTAAAGAGTGCTATGTCATCTATTTCTTCTAGGTCGGGGCCGGTCGAAGGCCCAATTGTTGTTACTTTTTTTCGCTTTGTTATCCCGTCGGTATTGAGCTTGCTCGCAATCTCCACAGCGAGCGTTATTGACGGTTTTTTTGTCGGCAACTACCTTGGCGCAGAAGCTCTGGCTGCGGTGAATCTGCTGATGCCGTATTTTACGCTCTTGTTTGGTATTGCCTTGATGCTTGCTGTGGGGGGCTCGGTAAAAGCGGGTATTGCCATCGGTAGGGGGGAGGGGCGTCAGGCTTCCGAGATCTTCAGTAAAACCCTGTCCTTTGTTGTGCTCCTGAATTTGGCGATTGTCCCGCTAGTGCTGCTGTTTTCCGACTTTCTGTTTGCGGGTTTGGGGGCTGACCCGGCGCTGTTTCCAATGATGCAGGATTATTTTTCCATCATCTGTATTGCTATGGTTGTGCAGTTGAGCGGGTTGGTACTCTATTACTTTTTGCGCGCTGATAACCACCCGGAACTGGGCATGCAGGCATTGTTGATTGGCGCGGTAATCAATATAACCCTTGATGGTTTGTTTATTTATGTTTTTGAATGGGGCATTCAGGGGGCTGCATTGGCGACCTTGTTGGCGCAGTGTGTTCAGTTGTTCTATTTGTTGCGTTATTTTTCTTTCAAAGACCGTAATCTGCAGCTGCGCATTGTCCGCCAGAACTGGAGCGAGCTCTGGCGCTCTGCTTACAACGGTTTTTCGGAATTTATCAACGAAATATCCGCCGGAATTGTCGTTCTGGTCATACACTGGATTATCAATCAGCAGTCGGGTACAGAAGGAATTGCTGCATTCAGTGTGGTGAACTATCTGATTTTTGTCAGTCTGATGGTGTATTACGGCATTGTGGATGCCATGCATGTTCTGTTGAGTCAAAACTTTGGCGCTGGCAGCACCGACCGAGTGGCCCGTTTCATGGTACTGGCAACGACATCGATAGCGGTGTTGAGCCTGGCGTTGGTGACCGTCTTGCTCGTTTTTCAGGACTACATTATCGCCTTCTTTTTGAATGACAGTGCGGCTTCTGTGGCGGCGTTGGCGGCTGAGTTTATTTATTTGATCTGGCCATTGTTTGTTTTTAATGGTTTTAATGTGTTGGTCTGTGCGTACCTCACGTCGGCTGAAAAAGCGTTTCATTCTTCTTCTCTGGCCTTATCCCGTTCGCTGGCGTTGCCTGTTTTCTTTGCAGTTCTGTTCCACGTTGTCTGGTCCGGAAATGCGTTCCTTTACGCCTTTCCCCTGGCAGAGGGCGTCACGTTTATTCTGGCTCTGGTTTGTATGGTGCGACATACCCCGAGTCGGTTGGTGATGCCTGCTGTTATCAGGTGAATTGTAACAAAAGTAATTTTTAATGTAATGATAAGCATTCTCATATAGAGTCCCGTCTCGAAACTTAGACCCCTTCAGCTCCATCACAGCACAGGCGAATTTGAATTGTTTGTCTGTGGGTGGTGGGTGCTGAAGCTATGTGAGAATCAATTACATCATGCAATCCTATCTGTCCAATGACTGGAATATCGATGATGCGAGTGAGACCTACGGCATTCGTGCATGGGGACGAAATTATTTCGATATTTCTGAAAATGGGGATGTCGTCGTTTCCTGTACCACCGCAGAAGGTGAAAAGGTTCGGGTTGCTCTGCCCGATATAATTGCCGGGATGAAAGCTCGCGGATTTGAAATGCCGGCACTGCTGCGCATCGAAAATATCCTGGACCACCGTGTCCGTATGATTAATGAAGCGTTTACCAAGGCCATAGAGCAGGCCAGCTACCAAAGTATTTATCGCGGCGTTTTCCCGATTAAAGTTAACCAGCAGCGCCATGTTGTTGAGGAAATTGTTAAATTTGGGCGTCGCTATCATCATGGCCTGGAGGCAGGCAGTAAGGCGGAGCTCATGATTGCGCTTGCCAGCTCCCCGGATGAAGAACGCTATATCGTCTGCAATGGATACAAAGATGAAGAGTTCATCAATCTTGGGTTGCGGGCAGTCCAATTGGGATGGCGTTGCTTTTTTGTGCTGGAGACCCTGAGTGAACTTGAGCTTATTATTCGGTGCAGTCAACAGCTAAGCGTTCAGCCAATTCTTGGAGTGCGCGTTAAACTTTCTTCAACAGTGGACGGGCACTGGAAAACAAGCAGTGGTGACCGCAGTATTTTTGGTTTGACCAGCATTCAGCTTGTGGAAGTGGTGGAACGCTTGAAGCTGGCTGGAATGCTTGATTGTCTAAAAATGCTGCACTTCCATCTCGGGTCACAGATTCCCAATATCCAGAATATTCGACAAGGCGTTCAAGAAGCCTGCCGTTATTACATTTCCCTGATTAAAGAAGGGGCTGCAATGGGGCACCTGGATCTTGGGGGGGGATTGGCTATTGATTACGAGGGCGTGTCGCAATGCGATACCCACAGTAAAAACTATACCCTCTCGGAATACTGTATTGATATTGTCGAAGCCGTTATGGAAACCCTTGATCCGCAGGGTGTAGCGCATCCTGTTCTGATGACTGAATCGGGGCGATTTACAGTGGCCCACTCCAGTTTGTTTCTGTTCAATGTGCTCGAAGTCTCTAACTTTGATCCAGTGAAGAACGTCCGGTTGCTCCCCGACAATATGCAATCTGGGCACTACGACGAGAAGTTACGGAATTTACTCGATGTACTGGAATGCATCACGCCGAAGAATGTGCAGGAGTGCTACAACGATGCCCATTTCTACCGCAGTGAAATTCGGCGCAAATTCAATCAGGGACAGGCAGACCTGAGAACACGGGCCGTAGCCGAAAACGTGTTTCTGGAGATCATCCAGCGAATTCAGGAGGTGGCCGCCTCGACGCAACAAATACCCAAAGAGTTGACTAATCTGCGCGAAGACTTTGCGGATATCTACTATGGCAATTTCAGTGTGTTCCAGTCTTTGCCGGATACCTGGGCAATTAAACAGGTATTTCCGGTGATGCCAGTACATCGACTGCAGGAGCAGCCGACGCGGGAAGCAATGATTGCGGATCTGACCTGTGATTGTGATGGCAAATTGGACAATTTTATTGGTAAGCGGCACACGATTCCCCTACATGCTCTCGAGGAAGGAAAAGATTACTTCCTGGGGGTGTTTCTGGTTGGAGCCTATCAGGAAACTTTGAGTGACCTCCATAACCTTTTTGGTGATAGCAATGTGGTGAGTGTTCGGGTTACCGGTGATGGTGAATTTGAGTTTGTTCGGGAAATACATGGTGACAGTATTGCGGATGTGCTCAGTTATGTTGAGTACGATCCGCGAATATTGCAGGAACGCTTCCGTGACACCGTGGAACAGGCTGTACGGTCGGGCAAAATCAACGTTGAGACCCGTCGCGAAATTCTGGGTGCGTTTGACGAGAGTTTACGGGGTTATACGTACTTTGAGCATTAGTGCGAGCATAAATCGTAGTTAGCCTGCTATGCGGCAAAGCGGACAAAGAGGAAAAAGAAAGTGGCAAAAATAATCATCATTGGTGCAGGTGGTGTGGGTAATGTTGTAGCACATAAATGTGCGGAATTATCCAGCGTGTTTGATGACATTGTTTTGGCGAGTCGTACGGAACAAAAATGTATTGATATCGCGACTGATGTTAATCGGAGCCATCCGTCGGTGCGTATTCGAACGGCTCAGGTCGACGCCGACAGTACTGAGGCTTTGATTCGGTTGTTTGATACTGAAAAGCCGTTTCTGGTGATCAATGTGGCATTGCCTTATCAGGATTTAACGATTATGGATGCCTGCCTGGAAACGGGAGTCCACTATCTGGATACGGCCAATTATGAGCCCCGGGACGAAGCCAGATTCGAGTACAGTTGGCAGTGGGCTTATCAGGAAAAGTTTCGTGAGAAAGGATTGATGGCCTTGTTGGGGTCGGGTTTTGATCCAGGCGTCACAAACGTCTTTACCGCCTATGCGGCCAAGCATTACTTTGATGAAATCCATGAGCTCAATATTATTGATGTAAATGGTGGCGATCACGGGCATCCCTTTGCAACCAACTTTAATCCGGAAATCAATATCCGTGAAGTCACGGCAGACTGTCGACATTGGGAGGGCGGGGCGTTTGTCACCACGCCAGCAATGTCTGCCTCGCAACGATTTACCTGTCCCGAGGGGGTGGGTGAATATGCGATCTATCGTATGTACCACGAAGAACTTGAGTCTCTGGCAGCCCACTTCCCGAGCTTAAAAAAAGCACAGTTCTGGATGAGCTTTTCTGACAATTACCTCAAGCATCTGGAAGTATTGCGCAATGTCGGCATGATCGGCATTGAGCCGGTTGATTACAACGGTACGCAGGTTGTGCCGTTACAATTTTTGAAATCACTCCTGCCTGACCCGGCCAGTCTGGGTCCCCGTACCAAAGGGCAAACCTGTATCGGCTGTGTTGTCAGTGGTCTGAAAGATGGTGAGTTGGTGCATCGATATATTTATAACATTTGCAATCACGAGGCCTGTTTCGAGGAAGTGAAATCCCAGGCAATCTCCTATACAACGGGGGTTCCCGCCATGATCGGTGCCAAAATGATGGTTGAAGGAACTTGGCTCAAGCCGGGGGTCTGGAATTTGGAGCAACTCGATCCGGATGCCTTCATGGCTGATTTGAACCGTTTTGGCTTACCCTGGAAGTCAACCTCAGTCGCATCTCAGCCTTTTTGATGACGGTTTGCCCCCCCCTTTGGGGGCTCCCGTTTTTGCCGACGCCCACCTTAAAGTTTCAAAGTGTAACAGTTGTAATTTAGATGTTAATGATATCTATTTGCATTTAAAGTGGGTCTCCGTTGATACATCTCGGATGAAGCACGATTGGTTTGGAAAAAAGTTAGGTGGTTATGAATTTATCTCCCTTGGCAGCTGCAGAAAAGGCGTCGTTCACGGCGTTTGTGAACGGTTATTTGCGTGAGGTTGATTCCGGCGTATGGTATGGCTCAGACATCTGGCTCAAAACCAATCAGCTAGAGCGGTCACTTGAAGGGCACTTTATCATTGAGCTGAATTTACCTCATTCAGGGCTGCGGGTGGCTCTGGAGATTGTGTATCGGTCACTGGTTGGTCGACACCACTTCGCGACTGTGTTTGTCAGGAGTAATGAGGCCGTAAGCCTGATGTGGCGTCAGTCAGATTTTTTAACCATATCTCTCCAGTTGATTCGGGAAATCTACAAGAAACAACTGGCGCAGATTGGCGTTGAGTCGTTGTCACCTGCGGTACTTGAGAAAGTCAAAAAAAATGAACTCGAGTTGCTCTCAAGGTACGTTGAAAGTGCGCAGCTCATGACCAAATATATCGAACAGCGCCAGGGAGACGATTCACTCAACCGGTTGCGCTTTATCGAATCTGAACAAGCCCTGGTATTTGGTCATTGGTTGCACCCGACACCGAAGAGTCGTCAGGGCATCGCCTTTTGGGAGCAGGATACCTATTGTCCCGAATTAAAAGGAGGGTTCTGCCTGCATTACTTCTCTGTAGACCGAGCCTTGGTCAGGGAAGGTTCAGTTCTCAATGCCCAGACCAGCGAGATTATTTTATCCGAACTCCAGCAGGTATTGCCCATCACGCTGAAAGCGGACCATGTGCTGGTACCGATTCACCCTTTGCAGGCTCAGTGGTTGCTATTGAAAGCATCGGTGCAAGCATTGATTAAACAGGGGCGCATTGACTATCTCGGTGAGTTGGGACCGATCTACACCCCCACATCCTCCGTGCGTACCGTATTCCGGGCAGACTCGGAGTGGATGTATAAATTGTCCATTCCGGTCCGCATTACCAACTCGTTGCGAAGAAATATGCGTAATGAATTGGAGGCGGGCATGGCTGTCGACCAGTTTTTGCGTAAATCAGGCTTCCTGCTTTCTCGTCCGGTGTTTAAATCCGTCGATGATCCGGGCTTTATCACGGTTGAATTGCCTGGCGAAGAGGATGTTGAGTCGGGGTTTGAGGTTATCTTGCGCCGTAACCTGTTTCAACAGGACGCTGGTGAAGGCATTTGTTCGGTGCTTTCGTTGGTACAGGAACCGATTCAGACGGAGGACAGCGTATTTACCCGGAGTCTGTTGTGTCAAATCATCGAGGGCCTGGCGCGTGAAGAGGGTCGCTCAACCCGTGAGGTCGCCCGGGACTGGTTTACGGCGTATTGGGAGTGCGCCATCGAGTCGATTATTCTTTTATATGACCAGCAGGGAATCGCGCTCGAAGCACATCAGCAAAACAGTTTGCTTGATGTTTCCGGTGGGTACCCCAGTGCCTATTACTACCGTGATAACCAGGGATTTTACCTTTCCAAAACTTACAGCAAGTCACTCATGGCGATTGATGATTTGCTCACAATGTCTGACATCTACTATGACGACGCCACTGTATTTGGGGCAATAGCCTACTACGTATTTCTTAATCAGTTGTTTGCGGTCATCTATCGTTTGGGCGCTGACAATTTGATTGACGAGGCAGAGTTGATTCAGTTTGTAAGTCAGTCTCTGGAGAACTTGAATACCCGTCTAAGCAGTGTCGGCAAGGGCTTTGTTGAATATATGCTGGAATCCCCCCGGTTGTCCTTTAAAACCAATTTACTGGCCCGGGTACACGATATCGATGAGTTGCATGAGGGTATGGAACGGTCAGTCTATACCACGATTCCGAATCCCCTTTATAAGTCGGTTGATCACGCAACGGCTGCGGATGAGAAAAAGGTTGATTGTAATGTTGCATGATTCTGTACTTAAAGAGCAAACGAAAGGGAATGCTGACACAACCAGTGCTGCTGATCTGGCCATGTCCTACTTTATGGCAGACTCGGCTTGTGTGAGCAATCAAGAGCAGCGTGTAATCCGGCAGTTTGTTGAAGCGCTGCTGTTTGAAAGAATTATATCGTTCACCAGTACCTCCCGAATGGCGGGCACGGTTAACGACGAAAGTTATGACGCGATATTTGATCAAGTGTTTGAATTCCAGATCCAAAAATGCGAATTCCGTTGTCTTGCGACGATTCGTGCTTTTGATCGCGTCCGGATTGCGGAGGGCTCGATAAAAATAAAAGAAGAGGGGGTCTTTCGCGCAACCACGCTGGTTGACCTGGTGGATGCACTTGATATGGACGAAGACGGGAAGCAACGGCTGTTTGGGGAGCTGAAGCAAACGGTCGATTTTTGTCTGTGGAACGATAAAAATCTCACCCATTTCAAGTCTCCACGCCGCAAGCTGTCCTTTCAGGATCTGGAGTCAGCGATCGTTGAGGGGCACCTTTATCACCCTTGTTTTAAAACCAGAACCGGGTTTAGCTACGATGATCACCACTGTTTTGGGCCAGAAGCTGCAAACCGGTTCCAGTTACGTTGGTTCGCGGTCAAGCATGGGGATCTCAGCCGCCATTTTCCAGAACATGAGACGTTATTTTGGCAGCATGAATTAGGCGAAGAGGTCTTTTCTGACATATCCACATGTCTGGTAAATCAGGGCGGTAGCTGGGAAGACTATGGCTTGGTGCCCATGCATCCATGGCAGTACCAGGCTATTCAGGATAGCGTGTTGTCATCGTATCTCGCGTCCGGAGAGTTTATTGATCTGGGTGCTGCCGGCGATTTTTATCAGTCCAGTCAATCGCTGCGCACGTTAATTAATATGTCCGATTTGACCAAGGCAAACATCAAGTTGCCAATGAATGTCGTGTGCACCTCATCCCATCGTAATTTGCAGGAACATTTTGTTTGCTCTGCACCGGTTATCTCAAGCTGGCTGCAGGATATTGTTGCCCGAGATCCCTACCTGCAGCAAACCCGGCGTTTGATGCTGTTGAGCGAGTATGCGGGTGTCCTGTACGAGCCCGGCAGTCAGGATGGTGCGACCGCTGAGGCGTTGATACAAAGCGAAGCTGTGCAAGGCAAGGTGGGCTGCCTGTTTCGGGAAAGCGTCTTGGGTAAGTTGGCTGAGGGTGAAAGGGCATTGCCGTTCAGTGCCTTGATGCTGGTTGAATCCGATGGTTTGCCGTTCATTGCCGATTGGATCGAGCATTATGGTGTCGAGGCCTGGACGGATCAGCTGCTGGCAGTCATGCTCATCCCGATCTGGCATATGCTGGTTCACCATGGCATTGCTTTTGAAGCGCACTCGCAGAATCTAATCCTCGTGCATCGCAATGGCTGGCCTGAAAAGATTGTGCTTCGTGATTTTCATGAAGATACAGAATATGTGCCTGACTTTCTATCGGATCCGGAAAATGAGCCTGATTTGGCATCGGTTGATCCGTTTTTCGAGTCTATTCCCGATAATGATGGCTTCCGAATGACCTCAGTCGAGGCGCTCAGAGAATTATTCATGGACACTGTCTATGTCTTTAACCTGGCTGATCTCGCCTTCTTACTGGAACGTTTTTACAGGCTTAAAGCCGCTCGGTTTTGGGCCATGGTGCGCCAGCACTTGCATGAATATGAAATGTTGGGTGTGACCTCGGGTGACCGGATCAAGCGTGTCGCCGCAGACCGCGAAACCATCGCCGTGGAATCACTTCTGCGCAAGAAAATTGAAAATGGCGGTGTACTGGATTACTTCGAACACGATGTTCGCAATGCCTTATGTCCTGAAAATGAAGATGCCGAACGCACAACAGACAAGAGATAACGAACCGATATGCTTTATGTAGATGACAACTACTATGACAGTGAATATTTCGAACTGCGCTATCAGCAGTTCGATCAGCACCCAATCCTGAGCCAGTGTAAAAGCAAGCGTTTTGCGGTTTGTCTGGAAGATGTCGCGCTCTGGATTGCCTTGAGTTTATACCTAAAAGCCAAAGGTGGATCGGTTTTCCCTATGCCGGTCGATACGCCGGTTGACGCCGCTCGTCGCCGTGCACAACGGAGCCAGTGTCATTATCTGCTTTTTGGTGAAGGTGAGTCTGATCTGGATCAAATTGAAACGATTACGGAACGTGGCGGTGATAGCGAGCCGGTACTGGTGCAAACCAGTTCAGGCACGACGGGGGAGCCTAAATTCATTGAGCGTGCCTGGCAGAGTATTGATGTTGAGATTGCGCATTATGTTGAGGATTTCAGCGAAGCCAATGCCATGACACCGGTTGTGGCCTGTCCGGTAACCCATTCCTATGGCTTGATTTGTGGTGTCTTGGTGGCATTGCAACGGGGTGTAGAACCGGTTGTCATCAAAAACAGTAATCCGAAGTACATCATTCGAAAATTGACTGAGGTTGATGCCCCCATTCTTTACTCGTCACCAACCCTGATTTCCACCATTACCATGCTGGTACCCGCGGCAACGCCAATTCATGCGGTGATGACTTCCGGCACACTGATGCAGAAAGCCTGGTTTGATACAGTAAAACAAAAGGTTACACGATTGTATCAACAATACGGTTGCTCGGAAGCGGGATGCATCGCCTTAGGTCAGGATATTCAATCCGTCAGCGACATAGGCAAACCCCTGAGCCATCTGAGTGTGACAGCGGGTCAGAGCAGTGCTGAACCGGCTGAAATTGTGGTGACGAAAGATGACGGTCAGGTTATTCGTACTCAGGATCTCGGTTATTTTGATCAGCACGGTAGCTTGCATTTTGTTGCCCGTATGGATGACATGATCAATGTTTCCGGCTTTAACGTTTATCCCGCTGAAGTGGAGGAAGTCGTTCTGGAGCTGCCGCAAATACTGGACGCAGTGGTATTCAAACGTCGGCACCAATTTGGGAATGATCAGGTGTGTCTGAATTATGTGTTGGACCCGACGCGAGCTGACCAGAACATCTCGGAACAGGAAATTCGTGAGTGGTGTCGACGCTATCTGGCCAGCCACCAGATCCCAATGCATATCCAGCGGGTTGATGCAGTTCCAAAGCTGCCGAACGGCAAAATCAGCCGCAAAAAACTCACCGATGCAATGGCTTGATCATCGCACCCCATTTTTCAGATAAACCATACGGATACGTTGTAACCATGATGACAAAACAACAGATTGTAGACAGCATCTATAAAGTGCTCTCCGAAAAGATGAATCTCTCTGATTTGAGTGCTTTTCAGAGTGATGCCCGTCTGATCGAAGATCTTGCATTGGACTCATCCATGGTGCTCCAAATGCTCATGTTTCTGGAGCTCGACTGTGGCTTGGAGATACCCGACAGCGCGCTGATGAACAAAGATTTTGAAACGGTTCGAAGTGTCGCCAAAGTGTTGTACGAATCTCAGGACTTACCCAAAGTCGATAAAGGTCTGGAAGTCTACGAGGATGTGAAGATCCATTGTGTGGCGAGTTGTTTGAGTGAAATTGTCAAGCGTAACCCAGCCCTTGATCACCGCATTTTGTACTTCGGTGTTTGGGATGCTGAATTCTGTATTAATGACCAGTATGTTCTGTCTTACCACAGCAATACCATTAGTCATGCATTCTTTGTGGATTGGTATGAAAAACTGTACGGCATGAAAGTGCGTCGTTGGTATCGCCCGGATGCGACGAAAGATGAAAATATTCAGGAGCTGGTAAAGCTGGTTGAAAATCGTACGCCGGACCAGCACATCATGGTGATGCTGGATATGTACCACCTCCCGGAGCGAGTGAATGAATTCAACAAAGATCCTTTTCCACATTATTTGATGCTGGGTCCGAGCAAAAACCCGGATCAGTGGATGGTGTATGACCCTGATTATCGTTGGGAAGGTATCGCCAGCAAAGAGCGGATTTTAAATGCTGTCCGGCAACCAACTGTTGCAGGTGGGTATGTGTTTTCCGATGCGAATGCACGGGTTTCACCACCTGAACAGATCAAGGGGTATTTCGAAGCGAGTGTGTATCTGGATCATAATCCTGTAACGGACTTACTGCGCAAAATTGTCTCTGCACACCTGAAGGGGGTGGACAGGAACGGAGATCCGCTTCCTCTTGCCAATCTGGGCAAAGCCCTTGAGGAAGTACCGGTTCTTTCCCCAAGAAAATATGGCTATGAGCACGGATTTGCTTTTTTCTGGCGTGAACTTTTGCTGCCTGAAGAAGAGTTTGATCAGTGGTGTGATGTGATTGATGAACTCGCAAAAGCCTACAAGCTGGTGCAATTCCAGGCCATGAAATTATCAGCAACGCAAAACCGGGACCTCTCCGGAAAACTGTTCGAGTTGCTGGACGCGCAGGATGAAAGAGAGTTTCGCTTGAAAAAACGGCTCAATGAAGTGTTCCTGTTGTGGTGTGAGGCTGTTTTCGATTCAAGCAAATCCCCGACTGCCGCCGGAGGCGTAGAATGAAACTGAACGTATGCACGATTTCGTTTCGGCATCACCTGATTTCTTTTGAACAAATCGCACATTGGGCAAAACGCCATCATTTTAATGGCATTGAGTTATGGGGGGTGCATGCGAAAAACATGGACGCCCGTATGGAATACGGCAAGTCGTGGCTCAGCCAGCAAAACCTCAGTGTACCCATGATCAGTGATTATTTACCGCTCGCCGGTGATGCCGACACTGCAATCGCAAAAGCGACTTCACTGGGTATTTTGTGCGAGTACTGGGGGGCTAAAAAACTACGGACGTTTGCCGGTAACCGTTCCAGTCACCTGGTCTCAAAAGAAGAGCGATCCCTGTGGACCACACGCCTGCGTAAGCTTTGTGACGTGGCCCGGGAATTTGGCGTCTACCTTGTTGTTGAAACCCACCCCAACACATTAGCGGACACGCTCGAATCAACTTTACAGCTGATTGAAGAGGTGAATCACCCTGCACTGCGCATCAACTTTGATGTAATTCACGTCTGGGAGTGTGGCAGTGACCCGGTGTCGGCGCTTAAGGCATTAGAACCATTGGTTGTCCATATTCATCTGAAAAATATCACCGATAAAGCGCTATTGAATGTTTTCAATCCGGGCAATGTTTATGCGCCTGCTGGAGACCGCAGCGGTATGGTGAAGCTGTTTGAGGGGGCGTTCGATTTCAATGGTTTTCTAGCGCATTTGAAACAACACTCCAGCATACCCTGGCAAGTACTGGACGCATCTTTGGAATGGTTCGGCGCTGATGTATGCACTACGTTGGAAGCCGATTGCAAACTGCTGAGAGAATTCGGTTTTGCGGTTAACCCTGTCACAACGGCCACACAAGAAAAAGCAGCAACCCTGGCCTAGATGTGTCCCTGAAAAATATTGCTTTTAACCATTACTACGAATTGATTACGAATAATTGATTACTTCTACTTTGAATTACTACGACTATGCAGCTTCAAACTCCTTATTATTTGGTTGATGAATCTCTGATGCTTCCGGCACTGGAGAGAATACGTTATGTCGAAACCCAGTCGGGTGCAAAATCAGTATTGGCACTGAAGTGTTTTTCGACCTGGTGTGTGTTTGACTTCATGAAAAACTACATGGCGGGTACAACCAGCAGCAGTCTCTATGAAGCTCGACTGGGCCATGAAAAGTTTGGTGGTGAAAATCACGGTTACAGCGTTGCGTATACCGAAGCTGAGCTAAAGGAAGTGGTTCAGTACTGTGACAAAGTGATTTTCAATTCCCTGAGTCAGCTGGATCGCTTTTATCAACATGCCCGTCACCGGTCTGTGGGGTTGCGAATCAATCCTGAAGTCGGCTGTTCTCATTACGCCCTTAGCGATACGGTTGGGCGATATTCCCGTCTCGGCGTTCGCGCCGAGTTGCTACCGGCACAGATTGATAAGCTGATTGATGGTGCGATGTTCCACATGAATTGTGAAAACGATGATGTTGAGAATATTTCAGCCCAGATTGATCAGATAGAAAGCCGGTTTGCCGCGTTATTGCCAAAGCTCAGTTGGGTGAGTTTGGGCGGAGGAATTGCGTTTACCAGTCCTGACTATCCGGTCGATGTCTTGTGTCAGCGATTGGCAGAATTTGCTGCCAGATTTGATGTCCAGGTCTACCTGGAGCCGGGTGATGCTGCCGTTAAAAATTCCGCGGAACTTGTTGTCTCGGTATTGGATTTAATCGAAAACGAGGTACCCACACTGATTGTTGACGCGGGTGTTGAAACCCACGCGCTGGATTTGCTGGTGTATCAGTTTATGCCGAAGTTAAAAGCTGCCAGAGCCGTGAGTGATGCTGAGCTGGACGAGCTTGTCCGTCAGAAAAAACCGGTCTATCGAGTTTGTGGACGTACATGCCTGGCCGGAGATGTATTTGGTAATTATGTTTTTGAAGCGCCGGTGCAGATTGGCCAACAGCTTCATTTTCAGGATATGGCAGGCTACACCATGGTCAAGAAGAACTATTTCAACGGGATCCAGATGCCCTCAATCGTGCATAAAAATCTCCAGGGAGAAACACGGATCGTTCAGTCCTGTTCCTACCAGCAGTTCAGGGACTTCTTGTCTTGAGCGTTAAGCATACGCGTTGTTAGAAATTTTAATTGCATCCTGGAGGGTTAAGCATGAAAAAAAATGTTCTCATTGTCGGGGCTGGTGCTGTTGGCGCAGTAGCCGCACATAAATGTGCACAGCATAGCGATGTTTTTTCTTCGGTCTGTATAGCGTCGAGAACGACGACAAAGTGCCATGATATTATTCAAGAGATCCACAAAAAAGGTCATCATCCTGCGGAGGGGTTTGCGTTGCTGGCACGCTCGGTGGATGCTTACGACACCGACGCATTAATTACCCTGATCCGGGAATTGAATACCGACATTGTGATCAATGTTTGTACGGCCTTTGTCAATCGTTTCATCCTGGATGCCTGCATGGAAACCGGTGCGACCTATATCGATACCGCTGTGCACGAAGATTACGATGTGATGAATGCGTCCTATCCGTGGTATGCCAATTTTGAATGGAAAAAGCGCGATGCATGTAAAGACAAGGGCATCACGGCTATTTTGGGGGCAGGTTTCGATCCGGGTGTGGTAAATGCCTATTGTGCCTATGCTCAGCGTAATGAATTCGATCATATCCATTCTATTGATATTCTGGATGTCAATGATGGCCATCATGGCCGCTTCTTCTCAACCAATTTTGATCCGGAAATCAATCTTCGAGAAATTATTGAAGATGCGGGCTGTCTGGAGGATGGCAAGTGGCGAACGTATCCACATCATTCCCGATCAATGGAATACGACTTTCCGGAAGTCGGGAGCAAAAAAGTTTACCTGATGGGGCATGATGAAGTGCATTCCCTTTCAGTCAATATAGAGGGTCTGCAAACCGTACGGTTTTGGATGGGGTTTGATGATCATTATTTGAATTGTGTGAATGTATTCAAGAATGTAGGCCTGTTAAATCACCAGCCGGTAAAAGTGGGCGATGGTCAAGATGTGGTGCCGCTGCATCTGCTGAAAGCCTGTCTGCCGGACCCGGCCAGCCTGGCTTCCAATTATACGGGTAAAACCTGTATTGGAACCTTGATTAAAGGCACCTATCGAGATCAGAGCAAAGAAGTCTTTATTTACAATATTTGTGATCACGAAGCAGCATTTGCCGATGCCAATTCACAAGCGATTGCTTTTACGGCAGGCGTGCCACCCGTAGCTGCGGCAATTCTGGTGGCGAATGGCAGTTGGGATGTGAAAACGATGGTGAACGTCGAAGAGCTGGACCCGGCACCTTTTTTGACGATGCTGACGCAAATGGGCTTGTCTACCCAGATACGTGTCATGCCGGTAAGTGGTCAGGTTGAACGCGAAGAGCAACTTTGTGTTTGCGTACCCGATTTGAAGGCGATGTGAATTACTGCACACATTTATCTGAGGGCAATTGGTCATAAACCCCGTAATCGTTACGTATAGACGCTGTAATCTTTAAACGGGAAAGGGCCACTGTGCTCTTGGGTGATCATCATGAAATGCCGAACACGTACTTTCAAGAATTGGGCCGTTGCAAGCCGGTCTACAAAATCGTGGCTGACTGTCTTTTGTCTCTGGGGATGCCTAATGGGGGCGGCTCAAGCGGAAGTGATTGTTAATCGCGCGCCCATCAGTGGGCAACTGCTGACATTTTTAAATAACAATGGACTGCAAGTGGCTTCGGGTCGCTACTGGTATGACCGGGTTTCCGGGGCATGGGGCTATGAGAATGGCCCGATAGCAGGACAGATTTGGCCTGGACTGCCGGTTTCGGCACCCTTGCCAGCAGATATCTCCCGGGGCAATACCGGTATATTTATCAATGGTCGGGAAATTACCGCTCAGGAGCGCGAATTTATTCGTGCTTATCTCGGCTATACACTGCCGGGACGCTATTGGGTTAATGCTTATGGTGTAGGTGGCCCCGAGGGGCAGGGGCCGATGTTCGATTTGTCGGGGATGGCGCCTCAGGGCGGCAACAGCGTGGGGCACCGGGCCCGAGGTGGCTCTGTTATCAGTGACGGCACCACATCGGGCTTTATTTCCTCCGATTATGGTGTAAGCGTAACCTGTGGACCAGATGGTGGCTGTATTTACTGATTAACCGTATTTCGCTAACAAACTGATTGGTTTCTCACGCTCGCATGGAGCGCAGCAAAACCAGTAAATCCGGGGCCAGCTGAATATAGCTGGCCAGGACACCTGCCATATCCAAACCGTCCATGCTTTTTTCCAAGGCATCATTGTGGACATTTTCAATCATGGTTTGTAGATAACGTTCCCCGCGCAAGCGATTGACGCCCAATTCTGCGATGGGTGAAATAAGCGGGGCAACCAGCATGGTGGCCGCCAGACCACCCAATGCGCCACCCACCGTCACCCAGGCGGGCACACCAGCCCATTTGAACCATAAGGCACCCATTAAAGACTGATGACTGAGAAACATGCCATTGGCAAATGCCGCGCCGGTCGCAATTGAACTGCCGAACGCAACCTGTTGACCCAGACTGTTACCTAACCAGCCAATTAAAAAGAACATCATCATGTCCCGCACGCCTTCGCGGGGTAAATTGAAGTGCAGCAGGCGCTCATGGAGGAAAGCAACAATTCGCTCCTGTTGTTCCCGAATTTCCTGTTGCTGCAGTAATTTCTCGCATTCCTGCAGTTGTGGAACCGCGGCTTCCAGTGCCTGATGTAATTTTTCGTTCAATATATCCAGCTGTAACAGCTCTGTGCTGATGACCTGTAGCAGTTCAGCTTCCTTGCCGGACAGTTTGCTGAGCGGATTTACCGGATCGATATTGGCCTCACTGACAAACTCCGCAAAAGGTTTGTTGTCAGTCTCATCGTATTTGCGCAGCGCCGTATCACTGCTTGGCCACAGGGCAGCCATATTGAGTTTCCCTGCGACCTGGGTTGAGACTTTTACGGTAACGGGACGAATGCCTTTGTGCCAGGCTGCCTTACCCTTGCTGGCCAGAAAACGGGGAATGGCGATAAAATCACCGGGTATGTCCCGACGATGTTGCCAATGGCGACGGAAAATTGAACTTGGTGAGGCGAAGTGGGCTTTATAAATGTCAGGTACTCGCCCTCGGGACTGGGCAAAGTGATCGTCCATAATGCAGCGTAACGTTTCCGCCAGTCGTGTCTGTGTGACCGGGAGGTTGTCAGTTGTCAGGTTTTCCGGGTGTTCTGCTGCCGTGGTCACACTGTGCTCCAGGGTTTAATTTGAATTGCTATGATCATACTCTGGAGCTTAATCTGCTGTAAACAAAAAATGCGGAGGTGTTAAGACTTACTTTTTCCCCAGGGATTTACGGGGTTTGATGTGCGCTCCCGGTCGGGAGCCCTGTCACTTCTTGAGGCTGCCGATCCCCGGCGGTCATCCCAAACATTACTTCGTGTACGGCCTGATGAATTGGCATTGTTGGCACGAGGACGATTGCGACTGTTCCGTTCTGCTGCTTTTTTCGCCCGTTTTTCCCGTAACCGTTCCGCATCTTCAAGGCTTAGTTCAGCGGGTTCTCCCGGCTTTTGATCGTCAGGAACAATCCGGTCCCGAGGCGGTAGAGCAAACTGTTCGTCGGACGCTCTGGGCAGATTCTTGAACTGATAGAGATAGAACGCTTCCACTTTTTCACGTGCCCAATCTGTTTTTTTGAGGAACTTGACGCTTGAATCGATGCTGGGCTTGGTTTTGAAACAATTAATGTTCAAATAAGCGTAAAGTATCTCAAAACCATAATGGTCAACGATTTCGACCAACAGATTTTTGAGGCTAAGCCCGTGTAGCGGGTTGTTTTTGTAGTTGATCTCATCATTCATAACTATGCCCAAAATTCGTTTGATCCTCCAGTATACTCGTTAACGCCGGGACAAAACAGGTTGCAAGCTATTCCGTGTTAATTGTGGTGTGAGTCACAGGTTCGTCAACCACATGTATTGATAGGGTGCCAGTTCCAGCTGTGCAACCCGATCTTCAAAATGTTGTTCACTGATCAAGTCGGTCCACTGGTCGGTGGAGACAAGGTTCAATTCCGACAAATTGAGCGATTGTGGTTGGTCACTGATATTGTGGATCGCAAAAATACTTTGTCTACGGTCAGTACTTTGACGCCAGAATGCAAACAGTGATTCCCCTAGGTGCAGGGTGAACTGGGTTGCATTCGGATGGAATGCGGGTTGTTTGCAGCGAATTTCAAGCAAGCGACGCATACCGTTAATCACTTTATGGTGGTGGGTTCCGGTATCTTGTAGCGCGTCTGAAAGTGCATCGGCATCCCAGATATGGCGATTGATGGAACGGAAATGCCCGGTGTTTTCGATCCGTTCGTAGTCGTTTTCAGTGGCAATCAGGCTGTGAATATAAAATGCAGGTATCCCTTCCAGCGATGCCATAATCGCATGGGCACACATAAAGCGGGCATATTGCCAAGTATCCGGCCCATGTTGCGCCGTCCCTTGTAGCGCATTCCACAAGCTAATATTGATTTCATAAGGTTTGGGCTCGCCCTGCGCATTCGTTCTACAGCTGACTTTGGCGCCAAAGCGTTGCAGGGTGGAAATCATCGTGTCCACCTCCCATTCCGACAGCAAGCCCTCGGTCGGGCGCAGGCCGATGCCATCGTGGGAGGCGACAAAATTCAGATAGGTTGTTCCGAACTGTGCCGGTGGCATGGTCATCAGCCAGCTTTTCAAGTGGGTACAGTTGCCGGTGATCAACGTATTGAGCAAGAGCGGTGGCAGTGAAAAGTTGTAGATCAGATGCGCTTCGTTCGCATTTCCGAAGTAGGTCAGGTTTTCATGATTCGGAATATTGGTTTCCGTGATAATCACGGCGTCCGGGGCTTTGTGCTCGATCAGTAAGCGCAACAGGCGAATGAGTTCATGGGTTTCCGGCAGGTTGATACAGGCCGTTCCCAGCTTTTTCCAGACAAAGGCAACGGCATCCATGCGAAACCAGCGGATGCCCTTTTCCAGATACAGGCGGATTATTTTGATGAACTCGTACAGAACATCGGGATTTTCGAAATTAAGGTCCACCTGATCATGACTGAATGTACACCACACATGCTTCACGCCATCTGGCGTTTCCACCTCCCGCAGTAAGGGCGAGGTTCGGGGCCTCACGACCATCGAGGTGTCGGCGTCGCCCGGGGCACAATAAAAAAAAGAGGCTCCGGGATCAATCGATTGCCGAAAATTATCAAACCAGAGGGAGCGGCTGGAACAGTGGTTGATAACCAGATCACCCATAATCTTGAATTCTGCGGACAGGGTTTCAATGTCATCCCAGTTTCCCAGTGCCGGATTAACTGTGGTGTAGTCCATCACGCTGAAACCGTCATCGGAACTGTAGGGGAAAAATGGCAGGATATGTAACGTGGAGATGCAATCACTCAGGTGATCATGGCAAAATTGTCTCAGGGTTTGCAGCGGCGCTTCCGCTTCCCGACGGATGGAGTCACCGTAGGTAATTACGACAGTATCTCGTTCCGACCAAAGATTGGCGTGGGGTTTTACCGGTGTCGCACTGGGGGAAAGCTCCATCGCTTCCAGACAGGCCTGGGCCATGCGGGCAGGATCTTCATCCGGATAGAGCGGTTGCAGATGCACGCTGAGTCTTTGCTCGAGTGAGGTGGGATTGTCTCTACTCATGATCGCTCCTTATTACACCTTGTCAGAATTGCCGTCGCCAAATTCGGCCATATCCAGATCCACCGCTTCATAAAGTCGGTCCATAAAGTTCGGTATCGCACTCGATACCCGGTTCCAGCTCGGGATGAACGGGGCTTCCATCGGGTTATCAAGGAAGTGGTTGCCCGCCTTCACAATATTGCGGGCAAAGAGCTCAACGGCCAATTCTTCGGAGTGAACATCCAGTGATAATCCGTTGATTTCGGCATCGTTCTTATAGGTTTCAATGAAATCCAGAGCGATGCGGAAATAAGTGGCTTTGATGGTTCGGAATGTTTCCTGATTGAACACAATGCCGTTGGTAGCAAGCTTGCGGAACAGGGCTTTGGTGATATCGATCGACATTTTTGAGAGGCCGCCCGCATCGTTGTCCGCGGACAGTTTCTGGTGTTTGTGATCGTACACATCGGCAATATCGACCTGACACAGTCGATTGGTTGCATAATTACGCTTCACTTCGCTCAGTACGCCAATTTCCAGGCCCCAGTCGCTCGGTATACGGATGTCTGTGGTTACGTCTTTCCGGAACGAAAACTCGCCAGCGAGTGGGTAGCGGTAGCTGTCGAGGTAATCCAGATAGTCCATTGGGCCGAACACTTTTTTCAGTGCCCTGAGCAGGGGGGTGACCAGCAGGCGACTGACCCGACCATTAATTTTGCCATCCGCGACCCGGGCATAAAATCCCTTACAGAATTCGTAATTGAAATTAGGGTTGGCGACCGGGTAGATCAGTCGTGCCAACAGTTCTCGGTCGTAAGTCACAATATCACAGTCGTGCAAGGCAACGGATTCAACCCTGTTGGAAGAAAGCATATAACCGATACAGAACCAGACGTTGCGACCCTTGCCCGGTTCTCGGGGCGAAAGCTTTTCAGCGATCAGTTCGTCATCAAGGTTACGCAGTCGAGGGCCGTCGTTCCAAAGGACTCTGTAGCGTTGGGGCAGTTGGCTGAAAAACTTGAGTGCTTTGCGATATTCCGCTTCTGTTGCCCGGTCCAGGCCGATGATGATCTCGTCGAGATACGGCACCTGAGCCAGGTGTCGTGTGATATTGGGCATGGCTTCTGTTTCCAGTTCGGAATACAGGCACGGCAGGATCAGGCCTAAAGGCCGCTTTTTCGCAAAGCGGCAGAGCTCGGCTTCCATTTCGTCAAGTGGTCGCTTGGACAGGTTGTGCAGTGTGGTAATGATTCCATTTTGGTAAAAATCACCCATTCTTTCCTCTCTTAACCGTATTCGGTGCTCGCAATTGGGCCGGGTCGGCCTGCTCTTGTTGTACCCGCACAGGTGGTGCTGACCTGTTTCGGGGGAGTGTGTTGAATTCTTTGCTGATATTAACTATTGCTAAAGTTTAGAGTTTGAGCATGATCCTCCAGTCCTGATTTCTGACCGGATAAATTCTGCTTTCTCTTCTACCCGCCTTATTCTAGGCGGCTTTTCGCTAGCGAGAGTCTTTATACTACTCAATAGCCCTCGCTGGCGGTTTAAATATTCGAGACTTTACGTCCCACCAATCCCTCACGGCAACTTGCTGTAAATTCCGTTGCAGCTTTAACCGAACCAGTCCCGCCGTAATCGGCGCATGTTTGCGCCAAGGGATGTCCAAGTGCATTTCTTGACCTGCCGACTCTTTCCAATAAGTGAGCAACTGCACCAGCGCATAGCTGAGAGAGATGATCTGAACCCACCGATGCAGCACCTGTCTGGATTGCTGCCAAGTCTCATTCCAGCCCCAGCGATTCTTTAACTGATGGAACATGGGCTCAATACTCCAGCGCTTGGCGTAGGCTTTTATGATGTCGATGCCCGACATATTCGTTCGAGTCGTCAACAAGAGCCGGGCAGGTTTTAAGCTACCGTCTTCGTTTTCAAACTGCACCCACACAACCTTTACGAGCTGCCCATCTAAAAAGCGGGCTTTGGC
The DNA here is from genome assembly GCF_002162375.1 of Oleiphilus messinensis. Lineage (GTDB taxonomy): Bacteria > Pseudomonadota > Gammaproteobacteria > Pseudomonadales > Oleiphilaceae > Oleiphilus > Oleiphilus messinensis. Next base: position 597,640 of record NZ_CP021425.1, read on the forward strand.
TATCACTGTTCGATACCTCAGTGACTGCTGTCGTCCATAGATCGTGACATTGGCGCAAGTCTCTTCCAGGTTAGTGACTCGCTCTGGTGTGTATTTCTCTCCGTACTTTCGAGGGCGTCCTCTTTTCCCGGTTCGTTCTGGAACATCGTATAAGGCGGTATCCTTTCGGACTTGCCCGATAACGTGATACCCCATACCTTGAAGGGAGGCAATCAGCGTACCCCGCATATACCAGCTATCCATCAGGACAGTGGCCCCGGTAAAAAATGACCTCATCACGCGAAGTAAAATGCCTGCCGTTACCAGCTTGTTACCGTTCCCGCAGGCTCGCGTTAAGCGCGAGATCAGTGGGATCGACCAGGCTTGTTTCTGCCCCTTAACAATCGCTGATAAACTGACCCAACACTGGCCGCGAACAAATTGCGGGCGGTTGGCCTTGTTACCATGCATGTGATGAAACTGACTACTGGGTGCTTTCTTGGAACTCCTTAGCACCAAGGTATCATCAATGGCCAAATACCACTGTTCATTGGGACACCATTGAGTCAGTAACTGACCCAGCTGTTGCGCGAGTGCAACCCATGACCACTTTCCCTTTTGCAACCACTTGAAATAACTGCTCCAGTGACGCTTCATTGCCACCATCAACCAGGCATCAGTGACAAACCCTGTTGGCGTGAGCATCGCCCCAATCAGTAACTCAATAAAGGTGGGTACTGAACGTAGGGGTAGAGCTTTAACCAAAAATGTGATCCAATCAAACAGGATCTCGGGGATATTGCCGTATCCCTTAGCGTCCATAGCGGCCTCCAGAATTTAATCGTTTTTCGTTCTGAAGGCCGCGCCTTATAAAACTATGGTTTTAAAAAGTCTTATAAGGCGCGGCAGCGCGAAGCCTGTCGCAAAGTCAATCATTTTGTCTTACTGGGTTCGAATTCTTTCCTCTGAAACTCTAAACTTTAGTAACTATTGGTCAATCGGGCGTTAATTGCTCCAGTAGTGCCAGAATGGTTTCATTCCACCCAGCAGGGCCATGTTTCCGGGTTGTAATAATTGTGGTGGTTTCGGGAACATGGGGTGTACTGTGCGCGGGATTCGTGACGAGCACGGGGTAGTCCGCTTTGTTCAGCATGGCAACGTCATTTTCGCCATCACCCAAAGCAATGTTGACCGGTTGGGTTTGCCATATTGTTTGGTACACGGTAGACAGCTTTTCCATCGCCAGACCCTTGTCACTCTTCGCCATCAGGTGCCAGAAACGCCCGCCTTTAACCAGCCGGAACCCTTGTGTTGCGGCGCGCTGGCGGAACTGGTCGAGGGCTTCCATATCGTCATGCCAGATCAAGGGCTCGGAAAACAATCTGTTTTTAGCCTGAAGTGCTTTTTCTGCAGAAAGCCCCGTGACATCAGCGACTTCCGCCACAGACATGTCCGAAAACCCGATAAACTCAAACTGTGACTTTTGTTGGCGCAACCAGGGAACCGGAGAATGGTCGCATTGGGGCAAGACCAGGCTAGGTGGATAATCGGCTGCAATTTGCTGTACCCGCGCAGTCGGGTTTGATTGTTCTAGATAGGGGCTGATGGGGGCCGCTTGGTCACTGATAATGGCTGCGCCGTTTTCGACAATAAATGGATCGTGAAGATCAAGCTCCTGGCGTAAGGGAAGGAGCTCTGCTGCGGTTTTACTGGTGTTGAGTACGACCGGGATATTGCGCGCTTTTAGTGCCGTTAGCGCAGGCAGGGCCGCTTCAAACCCATAGCTGTCATGGTCGAGTAATGTTCCATCCAGGTCGGTGAAAACCAGAATGGGCGGAATAGGGGCCTGGAGCGCCGGGTGACTTGAGGTTGTCAGCATGCTTCCGTCCGTATCGCCTCGTGTTTTGAAACGCTTTAGTATGGGTGAGGATATCGTCTCAGTTATAAGGGTTGATCACGATATCGGTAATCTGATGATTCTTCTGCAATTCCAATACCACCGTGGCCAATCGCGGTAGTGTGGTCAGATTCCACTCTGTTAAACGCTGATAATGCTGAATAAATCTTACGATTTGTTTTGCATTCATCAGTGTTTCCGGCAAGGGCTTGCCTGCAGCAACGAGTCGATCCCGAAGCCGGTTTTCCTGTAACGTTCGCCATTCCTGTACTTGTTCAAAGCCCGGGCAGCGTAACAAAACAAGATGTGTGATGCGCTGATACCAGTCCCGGTATTCGTTACCGAGCGCGTCATTCACATAAGTACGCCAGCTGCCATCCGCGTCCTCGTCGGCTTCCAAGCCATTGATGGGCTGAACAAGATGGTGAGCGGGTTGTGGTGTCGTGCCCACACACCAGCCTTCAAACAGTATGATATCCACCGGGCCTGAATGGCTGGGCCAATGTTCCGGTGGAACGATATCATCCAGCGCTTTATCAAATCGGGGCAGTGGAATGGCGCTCTGATCATCAGCATAAGCCAGTTTGTCCAATGTTGCACAACCCAAGTGCACATCATGGGTACCTGGAACGCCACGGGTGGCCAGTAATGGGTGAATTTGCTCTGAGAGTTCCTTTCGAGCCGCTCTGGAGAGATAGAAGTCATCAATTGATAGTGCAACAGCACGGAGCCCGAATTGATGTTTAAGAATAAGCGCCAGGAATTGCACCAGTGTGGACTTTCCTGTGCCTTGTGCGCCATTAATGCCCCATATTGGTGCTTTCTTTTGCGTGTCGGTCGGCGAGCGAGAATCATCATGCATCCGGGCAATGAGATTGGCGCATGGCAGAATGGCTTGTTCCAACGAGGTCAGAAAATGTTCTGGTAATCGTTCCCGGGAGATGGTGTCTCGAATGGCATCCCGAGTGGCCGGAGTCAGGGTATCGAAAGACATGGCATGAATTCCTTGATTAGCATGCTCGAATCAGCATGCTGTTGGTATGCAATCATTGTGCGCACCCGGAGCGGCGGCTAATTGCTCCGGTCTGGTTCGATGGTTTCGATCTGCTCAAGGTGGGTAAGATCAAAGCACTTCACTGCCGACCCGGACGATCTTCATGGTATTCGTGCCGCCTTGTGCATTCACGTAGTCGCCTTTAGTGATGATGACCAGGTCGCCATCGGTGACAATGCCCTGATCTTTCAAGGCTTGTACTGCCGTGGCGTTGACTGCCTCATTGGCAATGGTCGTGCTGTCGAATGGAATAGTATGTACGCTGCGGTAAATCGTGACCCGGTTCTGTGTCGCAGGATGCCGGGAGAAGGCGAAAATGGGCAAGGCGGATCGAATACGAGACATCAGCAGTGGCGTCGCGCCCGTTTCGGTCATGCAGATGATGGCTTTCACCCCATCCAGATGGTTTGCGGCATACATGGCTGACAGCGCGATGGCTTCATCTACCCGGTGAAAAGCTTCATCCAGACGGTGTTTGGACTTACGTGTGGCCGGGTCTCGTTCCGCACCCAGGCAAATTCGGGCCATTGCTGCCACGGCTTCGGCAGGATACTCGCCCACAGCAGATTCCGCAGAAAGCATCACGGCATCCGTGGAGTCAAAAACGGCGTTGGCAACATCACTGACTTCCGCCCGGGTTGGCATCGGATTTTCGATCATGGATTCCATCATCTGGGTAGCAGTAATCACGAATCGGTTAAGGGTTCTTGAGCGGCGGATAATCTGTTTTTGTACCCCGACCAAGCCGGCATCGCCGATTTCAACCGCCAGGTCTCCCCGCGCGATCATCACGCCTTCCGAGGCACAGATAATTTCATCCAGAACATGCTGATCCTGAACCACTTCCGCGCGCTCTATCTTGGCAATCAGGCCCGCTTGTGACCCTGCTGCGGAGAGCAACTCCCGAGCTTCATGCATATCTTCTGCACTGCGGGGAAAGGATACTGCCACATAGTCGACATTGATATTTGCGGCGGTGACAATATCGTTTTTGTCTTTTGTGGTCAGGGCTTTGGCTGACAGTCCTCCACCTTTTCGGTTGATCCCCTTGTTATTGGAGAGTACACCGCCGATAAGCACTTTACAGTGAATTTCGGATTCAGTCAGGGACTCAACCGCCATCTCCATTCGACCGTCGTCGAGCAGGAGTATATCCCCGGCCTCGACATCATTAATCAGGCCCTTGTAATCAATGCCAACCCGTTCAAGATTACCGGCATCGCTGTCCAGTTGCATATCAAATATGAAGTGATCACCCCGGTTCAGGCGAATTTTGTCATCTTTGAATCTGGCAATTCTGAGCTTGGGGCCTTGTAAATCAGCCATTACCGAGACAAATCGGCCGCACTGTCTTGCGATTTCCCGAACCAGGTCGGCCCTTTCACGATGCTCTTCAGCACTGCCATGGGAAAAGTTGAGTCGTACCATGTCGACACCGGCTTCGATGATGGCGCTGATCGCTTCCGGTGTGCGCGTTGCGGGTCCAAGTGTGGCAATGATTTTTGTGCGTCGTAACAGCGTCATATTGGCTTCCTGCTGATACCGGGGACAAGGCCCCGGCGGGTTGGTCTATTGCCGTCCTGTGGTGTGCCAGTTTGTGGTACCAGGGGCGGTCAGGTTCTTTTTTGGTCTATGCTCTCATCCGTTGATGACGTTTTGATGGAGGGGCGTTGACGGGGCTTCTCCGTGGTCGGACTGGCAGGCAAACATTGCCAGTGTTGTATCCAGCATCCGGTTGGCGAAGGCCCATTCGTTGTCATACCACGCCATCAGTTTAATTTGAGAGCCGCAAACTTTGGTGTGATTTGCATCAAACACGCTGGAAAACGCGTTATGGCGAAAGTCCGCAGAAACCAGCGGCAATTCATTGTAATCCAGCACGGGGGATGCCGCTGCGGCGTTTTTCAAAATCAGGTTGATGGATTCTGCACTGGCGGCGGTGTGCGGCACAAAGCTGAAATCGACCAATGAAACATTAATCGTGGGAACGCGAACAGCCATGCCATCCAGCTTGCCAGCAAGTTCCGGGATCACTAAACCGATCGCTGCAGCGGCACCGGTTTTGGTCGGAATCATGGATTGCGTCGCGGAGCGCGCCCGGTAAGGGTCTGAGTGATAAACGTCGGTGAGCTTCTGGTCATTTGTATAGGCGTGAATGGTGGTCATCAATCCGCTTTCTATGCCAACGCTTTGGTGTAGTGCCTGAACGACAGGTGCCAGGCAGTTTGTCGTGCAAGAGGCATTGGACACCAAGGTCATCTCGGGGGTCAGCGTGTGATCATTGACTCCGTAGACAATGGTGGCATCAACGTTTTTTGCGGGGGCGGAAATAAGTACCTTACGCGCACCTGCGGTGAGGTGGGCGTTGGCCTCTTGTCCGTCAGTAAACAGGCCGGTGCATTCCAGAACGACGTCGATGTCGAGTGCCTGCCAGGGTAGTTTGGCGGGGTCTCGCTCAGCCAGCACAGTGATATTGTCATTCTGGATAGTGATTTGGTTATTGCTGTGGCTGACATCAGCCTGAAAGATCCCGTGTGCAGTATCAAACTTGAGCAAGTGGGCGTTGATTTGGGCATCCCCCAGATCATTGATCGCTACGATTGTGATTTTGTCCTGATATCCGTTTTCGTACAGTGCCCGGACAATATTGCGTCCAATGCGTCCAAATCCGTTGATGGCGACGCGCAGTGTCATGACGTTTCTCCTGTCAATCTTTCATCGGTAGTTTGTTATTTGGGTAACCCCAAAGTTCGCGTTGCTCGATCATTTTTGTAGTTTATGTAGTAAATTTACCACATCGTGTGTCAAAATAAACGGATTGAAGTCAAAAATATCGAACATCGTAGGAAAAAAACGAAAAATGTAGGTGTGCTAAGCGTTAAAAAGTTGTTAATCGAATGTAAACGAACAAAATCGAGCAGTTAATCTTATCAGTATTTATCGGTTTAATTTGGCTGATTTTTCAATTCTGGATGTTGTGTCGCAGTTTGGTGAGCGTATCGTCCTGCGGCATGATTCCTGCTTCGATCCGGATATTCAACGGCACGTATTCGGCAGGGACAATTTAAGGAGAGCGTACAATGCATAACACGGTTCTAGAGGTCACTCAGCGTATCGTCGAGCGCAGCCGCAATTCGCGGGATGGCTATGTGACTCGAATGCAGAACCTCGCGGATGTGGGCGTGCAACGACAGCGCCTTTCCTGTGGCAACCTGGCCCACGGTTTTGCGGCCTGCCATGATTCAGACAAGCAGACATTGCGCTTGATGCAGCAGGCAAATATCGCAATCGTTTCGGCCTACAATGACATGTTGTCTGCCCATCAGCCTTATCAGCATTATCCCGAGCGATTGAAAAAAGCGGTGCGCGCGATGGGGTCAGTGGCACAATTTGCCGGTGGTGTCCCGGCAATGTGTGATGGCGTAACCCAGGGGCAGGACGGCATGGAGTTGAGTTTATTCAGCCGTGATACCATTGCCATGAGCACCGCCATCGCGCTTTCGCACAACATGTTCGATGGTGCGTTGTGCCTTGGGATTTGCGATAAAATTGTACCGGGGCTCATGATCGGTGCCCTGTCCTTCGGGCATTTACCCTTTGTTTTCGTCCCCGCCGGTCCAATGCTTTCCGGAATTGCCAATAAAGAGAAAGCCCGGGTCCGACAACTGTTCGCGGAGGGCAAAGCAACCCGTGAAGAATTACTGTCGGTCGAGAGTGCCTCCTATCATAGTCCGGGTACCTGTACGTTTTACGGGACGGCCAACAGCAATCAAATGTTGATTGAGGTCATGGGCCTGCAGTTACCCGGCTCCGCTTTTGTTAATCCTGAAGTCAGCTTGCGGGATACATTAACAGACGTTGCCGCAGAGCGTGTCGTGAAAATGACCCGTGCCTATGACGGTTATATGCCCCTTTATAAAATCGTGGATGAAAAGTCGATTGTTAACGCTTTGGTTGCCTTGCTGGCAACCGGTGGATCGACCAATCACACCATGCACTGGGTTGCGATTGCCCGGGCAGCGGGCATTCAGATCAACTGGGATGACTTCGATGCACTGTCAAAAGTGACGCCATTACTTACTCGCATCTATCCGAATGGTGAAGCCGATATCAACCATTTTCAGGCGGCAGGCGGCACAGCATTCCTGATCCGCGAATTGTTACAAGGCGGTCTGTTACACCCCGATGTGAATACCGTAATGGGGCCAGGTTTACAGCACTACACCCAGGAGCCTTTTCAGGGCTACGACAACCTCACCTGGAAACCCGGGCCGACTGTTTCGGGTGACACCAGCGTATTACGACCGGTTTCAGAACCGTTCCATCCGGAAGGTGGGTTGAAGGTGGTGAGCGGTAATTTAGGGCGTGGCATTGCAAAAATCTCCGCCGTTCAGAAAGCCCATCGAGTGGTGGAAGCGCCAGCCGTGGTGTTGCATGATCAGCATGACTTGCAAGAATTGTTCGAATCCGGACAGCTGGATCGCGATTGCGTGGTCGTCGTCCGCTTTCAGGGCCCGGCCGCAATCGGCATGCCGGAACTCCACAAACTTACCCCCTACCTCGGCGTACTGCAAGACCGTGGCTTCAAAGTCGCACTCGTCACCGACGGACGTATGTCCGGTGCCTCGGGTAAAGTATTAGCCGCCATCCACGTCTACCCAGAAGCCGCAAAAGGCGGCCCCTTGGCAAAAGTAAAAGACGGCGACCTGATCCGGGTCGACGGCGAAAAAGGCGAACTCAGCCTCCAGGTCGATACCGAAGAATGGCAAAACCGGGAACCCGCCGAATTCGACCGCACCCACCACCACACCGGCATGGGCCGCGAACTCTTCAGCACCTTCCGCCAAACCGTCGGAGACCCTGAGTCTGGGGCGGCTGTGTTTTTGAGTGGATCGGACTTGTGATTTTTCGGGGTGATAGCTTAGATTCAAACTGGCCTTGCAGGCGAACTTCAGTGTATGGAGTGATTGATAGGGGATAATTTAACGGATTAGTTTTTATTCAGCTAGCGTCAGTTGGCCAAATTTGCTTTCTTTGGCCCTCTTGAGCTTCTTTTCAATGGCCGCCACGGCTTCGCCTGTTTCTATCGCGCTAGAGCTGGCGACCGCTCTTAGAATTCGTGCTTTATCGATTTTTTTTGGTATTTGCCTGGGCGTCATAACATAACCTCTTTGCAATAATTGAGAATATAGCAGTTTAAGAAGACGAGAACTAACATTCTTAAGCTCTGTGTAAAAGCACAGTTGTAATTGGGGGGAGGTGTTTTTGTAAGCACTCTGTCTATGTAGAACCTGAAAAGTTATGGGAAATTTCTCCCGTTAAAAAAGTTTAAGTGAATGATAAATAAGCAAAATAAAAACGAATTCTTTACTTACATAGACAAAATGCCTGTCTATGTATGCCGGAATGCTCCCTTTTCCTCCAGCAAAAAGCTGATAGACTCATAGTTAATGTTAGGAGTTAATGTTAGGTACAGCCACTGTTGATCACGGTTACAAGCGTGATAGAAACGAGAAATCGGGTGGGCTGGAAGTTATTTACGAAGCACATAAGGTAACAAGCTGTTAAGCAATAGGAGAGTTCGTGGGCAAGAGAGAATTACTGCACGCGGTTAAGAGTCGAAACCAGCAAGTAGTTAAAGAAATTATTATGGAAGATAACTCTTTGCTCTATGAGCCTATTATCGGTAAAAGCTTGCTAAATTATGCTGCCGAATATGGTGATATTTCAATATCTGAGTTGGTCGTTGAGTTTGGTCTGTCCGTAAATTTTTGTGAGGGATGCGAGCCCCCTTTATATACGGCGGTAAATAAAGCGGATATGGCTATGGTAGAGTGGCTTTTATCAAAAGGAGCCGACCCAAATATAAAGAGTGGAACCAAGCCACTTATCTATAGCGCAATTTACGCTGGAAACCCTGAAATAGTTAAGCTTTTGGTTGCTAAAAATATTGATGTTCTTTCCTCGTGGGAAAGGTTTCCTACGCCCTTAAGATATGCCTGTGAAATTAATGTTTGGCCCAAGGAGGTGATTGAGGAAATCGGCTTGGCCATGGGCTATGAGCGAGAAGAGATTCAGGAAATGATTTCTGTATCTATGACGTGGTCTAATAGATTTGTACACACCAGTTAAGAGATAATCCTCAAAACTGGAGTGAAAAATGGCTGTAAGAAAGAAGTACTCAAAAGAATTTAAATTAGATGCGATTAGCTTGGTAATAGATCAAGGCTATTCGAAGGCAGAAGCGGCAAGAAATCTTGGCATTAATCCAAATGTGCTTGGACGTTGGATTAAAGAGCATGAAAATGATGACGGTCATGCGTTTCGTGGAAATGGAAAACTGACGCCTGAGCAGGAAGAGCTTCGTCGTTTGCGAGAAGAAAACAAACGACTAAAGATGGAGCGCGATATATTAAAAAAAGCGGCCACCTTTTTTGCCACGGAAGCAAAGTAAAATACGCTTTCATCACCCAGCATAAAAAGGTGTGGCCCGTTGGCATTATGTGCCAGCAATTGGGTGTAACGCGCTCAGGCTATTACAGCTATTTACAGCGTCAAGACAATAAACCTGATGATCCGACTCATTCGGAGATGATTGAGTGGATACAAGATATAGCCAAATCAAGTGATGATACCTATGGCTATCGCAGGATGAAAACAGCATTAAATGTTTTGGGTTACCCGGTTGGCCGGAACAAAACCAGAAAACTGATGAAAGAAGCGGGAATAAAAGTCAAACACAAGAAGAAATACAAAGTAACGACAAACAGCAACCATAAGCAGCCGGTTTTCGATAATCTTCTCGATCGTGAGTTTGCTGTTGAGCAGCCTGACCAGGTCTATGCGTCCGATATCACATACGTCTGGACACAGGAAGGTTGGTTGTATTTAGCGGTAGTGATAGATCTTTACTCTAGAAAAGTAGTTGGATGGAATATGAGCTCACGCATGAAAGCGCAAATGGTTTGTGATGCGCTCAAAATGGCAGTTTGGCAGCGTCGCCCTGAAGCTGGGCTAATACACCACTCTGATCGCGGCTCACAGTATGCCAGCAGGGATTTTAGAAAACTTCTTAAACTACATGGTTTTAAAGGCAGCATGAGTAAGAAGGGTGACTGCTGGGATAATGCCGTCGTTGAAAGTTTCTTTGGCACTTTAAAGCAGGAGCGAGTTCAGTGGAAAAGCTATCAAACAAGAGCTGAAGCTCAGCGGGACATCCTGGAATATATTTCTGTGTTTTATAACAATGAGCGGCTGCATTCGTACCTCGATTACAGAAGTCCGGTACAGTTTGAAAAAGAAATGGTTGAATTAAGAAAAGTAGCTTAACTGGGTTGTACAATTTTGCTTGACCACGTCACTAATTCTTCGAAGGAGGTAGGTGACGCAATGGGTTTTGATGAGGGCGCATTAAAGTCTATCGAAGTGAAATTAAAAATTGAAATTCCGCCAGTCTACAGAAGATTCCTTCTTGATTTTCCGGGTTCTTTAGTAACCGGAAAAGAAACTGGTGTTTTCTACTCCGTAGATCAAATTGTACGCTCAACTGAAGCATCCAGAAGCTACCAAGAACCCGATTGGCCGCAACCATTCCCTCTCAACCTTTTGGCTGTTGGTTGGAATGGTGGTGGCAGTATATATTGTGTTAGGGAAGGTGAGCCCGGTAACATGGTGTATCTCTTTAGTCATGAGCGAGGAGATGTTGATCCAAGTGAAACGTTGACCTTGGAGACATTCATTGCGCTTTGGGGATCGGAATAAAATATGCTTAACAAACGCAACCAAAATCGCCCCTTCGGGGCTAGGACGCCTTGCGGCGCCCTTGTTGCGAACGTTGAGACTATAGAAAAAGGTTGGAAGGATTTTTATTGTCAAAATTGATTGATTTGTGTGCGATAAATAGCGTTTGTTTTTGAAATTTGAAGTACTCAACATTGAAAATATCTTCAGATTTCACGTACGTGCGTCACTTGAAAGAGGCGTTAGGGTTTTTCTACAGTCTCGTTAGGCAAAGACAGGTACGTAAATTAGTATGAAACCGATAACTAAGACACCCATTCTTAAGTTCCAATCGACGGGTTACACAAAATATACCCTCACCCAGCACAGATCGCGCGCAATTGGGGGGGGGCGGACTTGTGATCTTTCGCAGGCAAGCCCCATGGCTCCTGCTTTTTCTCGTCATAAAAGTTTAAGTGTATGAGAAATAGACAAAATAAAACCTAAGTTTTTATATACATAGACAAACAACTGTCTATGTATGCCGGAATGCTCCCTTTTCCTCCAGCAAAAAGCTGATAGACTTATAGTTAATGTTAGGTACTGCCACTCTTGATCAAGGGTGCAAACGTGATAGAAACAAGAAATCGGGTGGGCTGGAAATTATCTACGAAGCACGTAAGGTAACAAGCTGTTAGCCAAATATGATATCTATCGAGCATCCTTCAATTCGATCTGCTGTCGCGGATATGGGCTATGGCCTTCTGCCGCTTTATTTCGTTGGATCGAAGAAGTTCGCCCTGATTGTTAAGACCACAAAGGAGGCGATTCTGACCGCTCGTTTGAATCAGGAAATGAAACTCTACCTCGTGCCTGATGGCGCAAAGGGGGCGTGCTCATTGGGGTTAATTACAGCCTTTTTTGACGATCACGATGAGCCCCTGGTATTGTTCTCACCAATGTACACGGGCGACCAGCTCCAGAGTGATCTTGTTGGAGTGCTTAGCCAAGCTACCTTCGACGTATTCTTTTTTGATGAAAATCATAGAGAAATGATGGGCGTGCGAGTCCGAGTGAACAATGCCGCACAAGTTCTTACAGCATTACAGCAAGCACGGTTTAAAAAATTCAAGTTAGAAAGTGTTGGAAAAGATCTTGAAGCGATGGGCGCTTGGTTTGGAAGGCGTTCTGAGCTGGACGACACCGCAGCATTTCAATTGCATTTTGAGGAAAAGCTCTATCCCGATGATTTGCTAGTGATAGACACGAATCCAGAAGCCTACGATTTTCACGGGGCGGAGGGGAATCCTGCGGTCACGAGCCTAGAAAGGCAAGAGCCAGGAGCTTTTCAGGAACGTGACATCGTCGCGTTTTTGAAAAGAGCATTTCCAGCAGATACTATTTTTCTGAATCCAGTCCGTATAGATACTGGGAGGGAGTTTTCCGATGTACTGTGTTTGACTGATGAAGTCTTGTTGGTGGTTCAAGCCAAAGACAGCCCAAACACTGAAGCTATACTCCGTAGGAATATCAATAGGAAAAGGGCCGTGATTAGATCTCACATCGAAAAGGCGACACAACAATTGCGAGGCGCGCTATCGTTTGTAAAAGAGCTGGATGAGCTCAAGATTAGTACGTCAAGCGGCGATCATTCGCTGAACCTTCGAGGGCGAGCTACTTGCGGTTTGGTTGTGGTTCGCGAGTTGTTTGACGATGATTATCACAGCTGTAGTGCGCCAGTATTGGCCGTATCGAGGGACTGTGCATTTCCGTGCGTTCTCACTGATTTTTCGGCGTTGCATATGATGACAATGCATTTGAAGTCGCCAGTTCGCATGATGAACGGGCTTTTTCAATTGTATGAGTTTGGAATGGAGAATGGTGAATTCCCGAAGCCTCGCTTCCTTGGCCCACCAGCAGGCTAACAATCGGCTGCACAGCGACCGATTTTCCGTCGCTTCGCGACTCCAAACCGGCGCGTGAGCCGGGCGTTAGGTGAGGAAAGATTAGTGAAATTACCTGAGCAAAGCATTATTGATACATTTGAAGCTGGCCGTTCTACAGAAGGTTGGCTTTTTAATGATCTATATATGCTTTACTACGAGCTTGGTTGTGACAAGCATTTCCTAATCAGGCTGCTAAATAATAAGAATCCATCGGTAGTAAAGGCAGCAAAGCAAATAGAGTCTCAGGAAGCTACGTCGCTATCAATTGAAAAAGACCCTAATGTGATAATGCAAAAATTATCTTTGAGTAAAGGGTCCAAGATTTGTCTTAGGGGAGGATACACCGAGAGTTATAGCAAACCATTTTGGCTTGGTGAGCATGAAGAGTATCAAGCAACTATTATTGATATGATTTCCTTCTCAGAGGAAAAATCGCCAGCACTGGTTGTATGTTTAGACAATGTCATAGATCTGAGCGGTCATGATGGGTATAAATATAAAGGTAGGTATTGCCTTTTATGCTGCAATGATTGGTTTTCGCAAAGGACTCTGAGTGTTTACGTACTAAATGAACCCCCTAATGATATAGCATCATGTTTGGCAGAGCGGCCAAGATCGATTGAAGATCACGCTTCTTGGTACTCTATAAATAGTCACCTAATCGGGTAGCCGTGGGTATCTAGCCCCCAGTCCCCACAACACCCTGATGTAGTCTAATTAAATTGACCATATCATTAGTTCATGCACATGCTGGGTGTACACATTGCCAAGCAAAGCGACGGCTTTTCCGTTGCGGCTTCGCCTTCACTAAAAAGCCGCGCGTGTTGGCGGCGTTTGCCCAAAAAACGATAACCAAAACGATAACCAAGAAACGATAACCAAGAAACGATAACCAAGAAACGATAACCAAACGATAACCAAGACACCCATTCTGAAACGATAACCAAACGATAACCAAGACACCCATTCTTAAGTTCCAATCGACGGGTTACACAAAACATACCCTCACCCAGCACAGGTCGCGTGCAATTTGGGGGTTAAAACAAAATTTATGGTCATGAGGTGTCTGGAATGGGACTGGAAGGGGCATAAATCACAAAACATGAGCGCAAAATGTCCCCAAGTCCGCTCGGTAGTGTTTCAGGATGCCGGGATATACAAGGTGCTTATGTTGGAAACAGACTTCGGCACTGGGCTAATCCGGAAACCCGCCGATGGCCAAGGGCCTTACTGGCGATTTTTACGTGTTTAGCTCTGCCAACGAAGGTCGAGAATAAGGATTCCATTTTGCCTGTGAGTTGAATCCACTGACTTTCGTCGATGTTCAAACGTTGCAATATTGAAGGTAGAGCTGTTGATATCGATCCACGCTTGTCGTCCCGTTGAATTCGCCCGGTCCAATCCACCAGCTCTAGGTAATTCTGCAAACTAAACTGAAGGCCATCTGCTTGGTCTTTTCTAGGGTTTCCAACGAAAGGTAACAGATAATCCGGTTGATGAGGTGCGTCAGCCTTTGCCGCTTTAATCCGTTTTTGAACGGAGGTGTGACTGGATGATTCCGGCGCATCAGCAATACCCGCACGGATCGGGTTTAGGTCGACATAAGCTAGACACGCTGCTAAAGCTTGTTCATCCAATAGCGCCTGACATTTAAACCGGCCCTCCCAGAATCGTCCAGTGCATTGGTCTTCCTGATTGGCTGCTCGAGCAATTGGCTCATTTAATGATCGCATGAACCAGCTGATATCTTGTAAACGCACTCGCCATAGTTTTGCTAAGCTGTTTAATTGATGGTGCTCACAGTCAAGTAATGTATCGCCAGATAAATATCGTTTGGAGAGTGCGTTACCGGCATAAATATGATGCCAACGTTCAATGACTTCTCTTGTGCTCCAGCTTTCAGCTTTCGATTGATTGATTCGAAGTACGGTATGAGTGTGATTTGACATCACGGCAAAGGCACAGACATCAATGGCGAAGGTATGTGCTAACAGGATCAATCGATCCTCAACCCATTGCCTCCGATGTTCATAGCTTTTACCTGTGTATTGATCGACGCCACAGAGGAAACTACGGCGCACGCAGCGGGATATACAGTGGTAGTAGGGGGTAGCGTCGAGTGAAATCTGTGCTTTCCTTGGTTTCGGCATGTCTTCAGGTCCGTTGAAGAGGATGTTTGATCTGGTTGAATATACAGTAATTTGCTTGTGAGTCAATGTTTGGAGTGGGTGTCCTGTTTCGTTTGTACTCCCTTTTCCTCCAGCAAAATGCTGATAGACTCATAGTTAATGTTAGGTACAGCCACTGTTGATCACGGTTACCAGCGTGATAGAAACGAGAAATCGGATGGGCTGGAAATGTAAGGTAACAAGCTGTTAGGCAATAAGAGAGAGGCAGAAGTAATGCTACCATCTGCAATAAAGTGTGACGGTTGCTTGGTTTCATATAATTTCCCTGATCCTTCAAGGGGATTATATCTTTATGCCTTAAACTATGACATAAAGAATCAAATGGTTAAAGATGAAGATTTGGTTTGTATTCCAAAAAAACCTGTTTGGTGTGGGGTATGTAATTCCCCTACATTTGCAGAGGATTTGCGCTCAATTAGAGATTGGGAAGGTGCATATTCATTGATCAAGGTTGGTGAATCTGTTGAGTATCCTATACCTAATGGTCACTTAGACGATAAGGGGTCGGTCATTCCAGAATTCAAAACTCTTTTTTCTATTCGTCAAACTAGGAATGAGCGAGGCAGGTGTTTGTGTTGTGGAGGCTTGCAGTATGCTGATATAGGTTCCCCAGAAACCGGTTTAATACATGAAGAATGTGGCGGTAAGTTTTATCGTCAATATTCAATTCATTCATGTTTATATAAAACTTCAGCATACAAAGTATATTCAAAAGATGGTTTCCAAATTGGTAGATTAAAGCAACATAGTGACATAGAAGGCGTTATGCTTGTTAATGAATGTGGGTATGAATAAACTCGCTCTCTATGCTAAAGAAAGGGAAAAAAGATAACCAAGGCACCCATTCTTAAGTTCCAATCGACGGGTTACACAAGACATATCCTCACCCAGCACAGATCGCGCGCAATTTGCGGGTCAAAACAAGATTTATGGCCATGAGGTGTCTGGAATGGGACTGGAAGGGGCGTAAATCGCAAATTACGAGCGCAAAGATAATTTAGGCGTTATAGCTCACTCGTCCTGCTGAATTCGTGAAAGTGCAATATCATAAACTTCGTTTCTATTTCTTTTTCCGACTGCGATTACAGTAACGATAATCACATCGTCATCAACAGAGTAAACGAGGCGGTAGCCAAGCTGTCGAAGTTTTATCTTATATAGGTTGGAAACACCGGATATTGCCGATGATGGCACATGTGGATTTATCAGGCGTTCTTCTAATTTCTTTTTCAATTGGTCCCGGACAGTGTGTCCAAGCTTTTTCCACTCTTTCAACGCTGACTTTTTGAACTCTAAACTATAGGTCATCAAGGCTTACCTTGACGGTTTCCTCGGTCATTCGCTCTTTTATTATTTTTAATAGTTCAGCATCATCTATTAGTTCCATGAGCGCTTCATAGGCTTGAGCGGGCACGCAATAGAATGCGGGTTCGTTTCTGTTCAGCACGGCGATTGGCATGCCATTTCCGCTGGCAACAACCTTCATTGGATTAGCTTTTAACTCGGATATGCTGGCGGCGATATCTGTAAGTATTTGATAAGTCATAATTCATATCTCTGAAAAGACCATTTAACAGATCTAATTGTAGGTCTTTATGTTGTGATGGTAAATATGCTTAAACGAAAGATAAGATAGCTAAGTGAAGATAACTAAGACACCCATTCTTAAGTGCCAATCCTAGGGCTTCCAAAGAAAGGTAACAGATAATCCGGTTGATGAGGTGCGTCTGCCTTTGCCCCTTTAATCCGCTAAAGCGTGTTAGGTTGGGCAATGTCTGTCCGATTAAGTAAGTAGCCGTGTTTCTGGGAGGGATGTAATGGCTTGAGCTTGACTTTAGTTTCCTGTGGGCCAAAAATAAATTCATTTAACGCAAATATGGAATTTTGAGTTTTATGGCTAAGCCCAGTGTAGAAAGAGCGCCTGGATTTGATCTTGAAATGTTTGACTATCAAGCTGTTAAAGCATTTATTTCGCAATACAAAGAAACAGATGATAAGGGTAGATATCTACATTGGAGTCAACTTAAATGGAGAGTTCCTCAAAAAGACGCCGAGAAAATCTGGTCGGTTGTTAAGTTTAAAAGAGCAATGTTGGCAAAGTTTATCTCCATCGCTGATGACAAGGGGGCGGTTTTTTCCTATGCCATACCGCATTCGATGGAGGCCAAATTACATCAAATTGTCAAAATTGCGGGTGGGAATGTTGGTACCGTAGCAGGAAGTGTTGCATCGGATAAAATTCAGAAAAAATTTCTCGTATCTTCATTGATTATGGAGGAGGCAATTACGAGCGCTCAGTTAGAAGGGGCATCAACCACAAGAGCTGTAGCAAAAAAAATGCTTGAAGATGAGCGTGAACCAGTTGATGAAGATGAGAGAATGATTTTAAACAATTACTCGCTGTTGAAGTACGCAGAAAGGGTGAAAAAAGAAGATCTTTCGTTGGACATGATTCTTGAGTTTCATCGTATCGCAACTCAAAACACCTCCGAGAACAATGTTGTTCCTGGGGAGTTCAGAACGGATAATGACATTTATGTAGAAGGTAATCGGGGAGAAATTGCTCATCAACCGCCTTGTTATAGCAAAATACCAGATCGCCTCCGGGTTTTGTGTGTTTTTGCGAATGCGGATCATAGTGGGTTAAATGGAGGCGTGTTTATTGCACCAGTAATTAAAGCAATAATTCTCCATTTTATGTTGGGATTTGAGCATCCGTTTCGCGATGGGAATGGGCGAACTGCCAGGGCTTTATTTTATTGGTTCATGTTAAAAAATGACTATGATTTGTTTAAGTATGTATCAATCAGCAAGCTGCTCAAAGATGATCCAAAAGGGTATGGACTATCTTATTTGTATACTGAGAAAGACCAGAACGACTTAACTTATTTTATTGACTTCCAGCTTGATATAATCCTTGCTGCATTTGATGAACTCCAGCAGTATCTGCAGAGTAAAACAGACGAATTCCGCGAAGTTGTCGAATTACTGGAAAACTCAAAGTATCGTATGCTCAATTTTGTTCAGAAAGATATTTTGAAAAAAGCGACAAAGGAGCCAGGCAGAATTTTTACGGTAAAAGCAATCTCAAATTCCTATGTGATTTCAGAAAATACCGCGAGAACCTATTTAAACGCATTAGTTAAATATAAATTGCTACTTCAAACAAAAGACGGCAGAACAATACTTTACTTATCTCCAGCCGATTTAAGGGTAAGGCTCACGCATTAATGAGTATTCGTCATGCCCTACGGGGACAAGCACTCCCCCACTATTGAGTGCGCCTTGTTAAGTTAAAACTCCATATGTCAGACAAGGCTGTGCTCTAGTCGACAGGTGTTACTCTCTGATCACCGGTAAGTCTGGATTGAATTTCTTATATTTTAACCAGGCTTTTTCTGCGGGGTGGGTTGCGGGCTGTTTGTGTCTGAGTATGCTAACGAATTGTGTTTGCTCTTCATCCAGGGGTTTTAGTATTCCTTTATCCAAGGCATGGATGTAGTAGCCGAAGTGCTCGATAAAGTACTTTTCCGCTTTGCTGAAATCAGAGTCACGCTCGACTTTGAAGCCCCCTTTTCGAAACCATACCATATGCTCGGGGGGTAAAAGGGTGTTCACGCTTTGTAACTGCTGGATAACGTATTGCACAGTTTCAGGATTGGTCAAAATTTCGGTATGACCAGCGTTGAAGCCGATTTGTTTATAGGTCTGCAATTGGGCCGCCGTGACCAGTTGGCTGTGCAGCGGGACAACGCCATCGTTGTTGGCACCTAGCTTCAGAGTGTTATTGTTTCCATAAGCATAAATGAGCAGGTGTTGCACCTTCTCGGGTAAAGGGCGACGAAACAAATTTTGAACGAAGTCACTGGCCGGGTTCAAATCGCGCCAAGATGGCAACACCAATAAGCCATTCTCTTCACCCGAAGCGGCAGCAGGATGACCCCCGAAAGGGCTGGCGATTGAAATAAATAGCAACTCAGGGGCGGGTGCTTTTTCTGTCAGATTCAGTGCCTCTCGAATGACAATTCCCCCCATACTGTGGGCAACGATGATCATGGGCAGGTATTTGTTGTGGGGAATGACGTCACCAGATAAGAATATATTATAAAAAAATGTCGCAAGCTGGTTTAAATCGGCGCCTGAAGGGCTTTAACAGTTAACGAAATACTTGACTAAACCTATTCATATACAGTAGTTTGTACAGTGTTATTTTCTCATGGATGGAGGTGATGATCATGGCTGAATTTCTATCGATAGGTGCTGCCGCTTTTCTGCTGGGTGTGGCCGTTTCCACCCTTCGTCGCTGGGAAAAAGAATCACGATTTTTCTCAGATTTCCGTACGCCTGGTGGCCATCGTCGTAAAAATCAACGAGCCATCGCCTAGTGGATACGCCAACCAAAACACTCACCTTTGAAACCCGGCTTGATTTGATTCATGAGCAGGATGCGGCATTGTGTCAATATGCCGAGCTGTGGAATCAAGTGAAATTTCGTTGGTTTGCTAACTTACAAAAGCCTAAAGCCCAGCAATTGAATCGTACCCAGTTTATGCATGAAATGGGGATGCCGTTCAGCTATCGGGTATTTCAAGGCGTACGGCAAAGCATTAAAGGGCTAATCCAGTCTTACCAAACCAATCGAAACAACCGATTGGTGACGCTGGACGTTAAAATCAAACAGCTGGAGAAAACACTCAACAAACTAGAGAAGCGCTGTGATCATGTTGCAGAGAAAGGCTGCCCGCAACAGGCGAAACAACTTCGCAACAGGCTACGACAGAAGGAAGTGAAACTGCGTCGTTGGCAGCAAAAGCAGGCCGCCTTGGTGGCTGAAAAACAGGAAAATAAAACCCCCATTTGTTTCGGCGGTCGAAAGCTGCTGAAAGAGCGTCAAGCGTTAGAAACAGGTTCGGCCATTGAAGGCTGGAAACAACGCTGGCACGAAGCACGACACCGTGAATTTCTATTGGTAGGTTCGCATGATGAATCCTGGGGCTGTCAAAATGCCCAGCTATCGCCCAGTGAGCAAGAAGATGCTTACCAGCTAAAACTCCTGGTGCCCCATCAATTACGCGCCACGTTTGGCACGACCATTAACATTGATCACCTGCAATTCAAGCATGGTAAGGCGGCTATTGCCCAAGCCGTTTGGCAGAATCAGGTTAAAAAACTCGATAAATCAATCAAAGGGCAACCCCTGAGTTTTCGATTTAAGCGAGATAAAAAAGGTTGGCGGTTACTCGTTAGCGTGGAAGTGGCAGGACCAACAGCGCAAGCAGAGTGGATCGGTGATGACCAAGGTGTCATCGGTGTGGATGTCAACCCGGATCACTTAGCGGTCGTCGAGCTGGATCGAAACGGTAACCCACTGCAACACCGAACGTTTGACTTACGGTTACACTATAAGAATGATACTCAACGGGCGGCCATTATTGGGGATGCCGTACGCGACCTGATGGACTTTGCCGCACAGCAAAGTAAAGCGGTGGTGATCGAAAAACTGGATTTTCAGCAAAAGAAACGGCAATACCAAAAGCAGGATCATCCTCAGTATGCCCGCATGTTGAATGCCTTTGCTTACGGCAAGATCAAGGACTTGATTGAAACGCAAAGCATAAAACGCGGCATACGCCTTTATCACGTCAATCCGGCTTATACCTCATTACTGGGGCGGATGAAATATCGCGATCGACACGGTTTTTCAGATCACCATGCGGCCGCGTTAGTGATTGGTCGTCGGCATTATGGCTTTAAAGAAAAGCCGCCAAAACAACTCATTGGTATTAACGCGAAGGGTACCGTTAAGACAGAGCATCCGCCTGTAAGGATGGCGCTCGGGGATTATCAGTATTACAACAAACTTCAGCGTTGGTACCAACCACTCGAAAAATCATTAGATTTTCTGAGTGGCTGGCGTCACTTTCGTCGTGTGAATCGGGTTAGTTACTCCGTCGAAGCTCGCCTTGATGGTAGACCGGGCATGAGTCCCGACTTGATTCAGGAAAGCACTCCACTGCTTTCCGTGCACCCTGCGCTGTAGGGATAGGCTCGTTTAAACCATGAGTAGGTTTAAGCAGGTTTATGAAAACGGTAATAAAAAAACCAGGGTTTGTAGCGGCTTCTGTCGCGGTTTTCGATGAGTGAGGAGAATTCTCGTGGGCTGCCATTAATGCCGTGTACAAAAATAACCGGTATTTTATAGCTGAGATCTTCCTCCAACGCATAGAACATGTTCGGGGACGATTCCAGAAAGGCTGCCGGATGGTAGAGTCCCAGAGTCGACATTTCTCTGGAAAAGAAAGGATCGTTCAATGGTCTCAGGCTTCCCGCAGGATAGAAAATTGATTCCTCGATATCCGATGTTACAGGCGCTTCGATTGCTGCAAAATCAACCACACTTGTAGGGCTGTTTAGTTCAATATCCATTTTCCCTAAAACTTTGTTGGGAATGTGTTCCAACGTCACTTCGAGCTGTTTTTGGCCAATGACTTCATCATGTTCGAATTGGTTGTTCCGGTTTAAATCCGCCATGACCAGCAGTTGATAACGCCTAGCCGGGAGGTTAAGGCCATAATGGGTGTTGGGGGTAATATTGAACATGGCGTCGACTCTTTCGTTCTTTTTGTATTGGTCAGAGAAGCCTGCAATAGCCAAAGGATAGTGGGTGTATTGGTGAGTCCCGTCGATAATCTGCCCGAATACAAAAAACGTATCTTGATCAAGCATATGTTTCAGGTTAAGTAACGTCGGGTCGGATTGTTGTAACTTGGCATAGTCTGACTGAATCGCAACATGTTTCATGTAAGTACACCCACCGACCAGTACACTCAGCAGGAGTGGGCATATCTTCAAACACTGGGAAACGTAATCGTTCATAGGGCCGAATTCGAGGGAACAGGGTGGGCGATTAAATTTTGGGTAGTCATATTCGGCGCTTGGACATTGAGTTAAATATAGAATGTCTAAACGGGCTAATCAAAAAGAGTTGATGCATAGTATGGCTAACAAAACTGAAATAGAGGT
Source organism: Oleiphilus messinensis (assembly GCF_002162375.1). Taxonomy (GTDB): domain Bacteria; phylum Pseudomonadota; class Gammaproteobacteria; order Pseudomonadales; family Oleiphilaceae; genus Oleiphilus; species Oleiphilus messinensis. The sequence goes on from NZ_CP021425.1 coordinate 619,447, forward strand.
TTGGCTATGCCTGTCCAATTGAACCATGTCTATTGAGCCTGTCCAATTGAACCTAAGCCATAGCTGTCCTTTTCCTGCCGTCGAGCGTGTATACTGGAGTGCTATGGGCCAATCGACTTGGCTAATGTAATGATGATCGTAAACACCACACAGAGTTAACGCATATTATGACTAACAAAACTGAGATAGAGGCTGCGGTTTTTCGCCGCCTGCTGGAGCATTTGGATTCCCGGAAAGACGTGCAAAATATCGAGCTCATGAATCTGGCGGGTTTTTGTCGGAATTGTTTAAGCAAATGGTATATGGCGGCAGCCGAAGAGCAGGGCGAGCAGGTCGATTATGATGCGGCCCGCGAGTTGGTGTATGGCATGCCTTATGACGAATGGAAACAAAAATATCAGAAAGAGGCGACCGCGGAGCAATTGGACGCCTTTAAAAATAGCCACAGCCATTAACAGCTTTTGTCTGCGCTAGTTCTCGATGTCGAAAGTTGCTCGATGTCGTTACCTGCCGTAGAACGCCGTGATGCTGGCTTTTTCAATCGTGTGGCTGTTGACGAAATAGCCAAACATGGCGCCACTTGCATTGCTATCGAGCGGCAGGGATGCCGTGTCGAGTGCATAGACCGTGAAAATATAGCGGTGTGCCTTGTCGCCCGGTGGCGGACAGGCACCGCCAAACCCTGAACTGCCAAAGTCCGTTCTTCCTTCAATGGCTCCGTTTGATATTTGCGATTCCAGTTTCACGCCTTCAGGGAGTTCACTCGTGGTTTTCGGAATATTGAATGCAGTCCAGTGCCACCACCCCGAGCCGGTCGGGGCATCGGGATCATATACGCTTATTGCAAAGCTCTTCGTCTTCTCCGGGGCATTTTTCCAGCGCAAATGAGGGGATTTGTTGCCACCTTCGCAGCCAAAGCCGCTGAAGACTTGAGTGTTTGGTAAAGTGGCACCATTTTCAATGCTTTTGGAGTCGAGTTGCATTTCGGCATGTGCACTGGCACAAGCCGCTGTCACGATCAGGGTGCTGATACAGGTTTTCAGGTTAAGCATGATTGATACCTCTGCGTTTTGAATACGCTGTGTATTCTACGGCGCGAATATCAGCGCCTCTATCCACTTTCGATCATAGTTTGTGCCGATCTGATCAATCGAGTTCAAGCAGATGCGCTTAACGTTTGGGCTGTGGTTCGAATCATTGACGGGGTTACTCCGAAGCGTTTGTGAAAACGGTCGGAAAAACGGGATTGGGACTGGTAGCCACTTTCCGCGGCGATCCGCCCTATACTCCATTGACTGGTCTGGAGCAAGTACAGGGCATGAGATAACCGCACATCAACCAGTTCTTCGCTGAATGAGGTGGATTCTGCCGCTAACTTACGGCGTAATGTGGCCTCGCTCATCCCGAGCCGGTTGGCGATGGTGCCTGACTTCCAGTTTGCACACAAATCACTCTGGAACAGGGCCCTTATCCGGTCGGCAAGTCGTTCCGGCGTTGGAATTGGCACATAGATCTGCTTCTCCTGCAACCAGAGAATAACCTCCTGAATACGATGTTCAATGATACTGGGTGGGAGTTGTTCGCTGTTTTTGATTGCCGCTACGGCGCGATCAAATGCACTGGTCAGGGCTGGGTCGCTCGGACAGGACAAGCGCCCTTTGGGTTCTGCATATTCATCTGTGGGATGTGACGGGAGCTTGAGTGCAGTCGGTATGCAGATAATTGTGGCCAGATAGTCCCGCTCCGGTTCCGGGATGTTTTCGATGGTGGCGCGGTAGCGCGCCGGGATCAGGCCAATGCCATTCGATGGAATCTGATAGTCGAGGCCATTAACTGAGACATTTTTGGTGCCCTGGTGAACCTGGATTAACAGGTTGTCACTGATCATCAAGTGCCGAAAAGCGGCCTGACGTGCCTGACGGATTAGCGTAGTGGCGGGAGCGGTCATCATTGATTATTGGCCATTTGAGTTGGTTTGTGTATGCAACTATAAAGTATCGGATCGGTCACCAGAGTCAATATTGTGCGGTGATTAATCGGTGCATTTGAACGGGAGCAATGCTTCGGCATCGGATTTATAGTGTTGAATGTGGTGCTGCTCTTCGGATAAGAACTGTTTAACCGCCGTTTGGAACTCCGGATTGACCAGCCAGTGATTGGAGTAAGTGTAGATCGGTGTAAAGCCCCTTTGAATTTTGTGTTCTCCCTGTGCTCCAGGGTCAAAGCGCTGCAGTCCGGTTGCGATACAGAAATCGATGCCCTGATAGTAGCAGGCCTCAAAATGCAGAAAGTTCGCCTCGGCAATACAACCCCAGTAGCGGCCATAGAGTGTCGTGCTGTCCCGGAAACAGAGCGCTCCGGCAATGTATTTGCCTTGATGCTCCGCCAGAACCATGACGATATGTTCTCGCAGTGTCGTGCCGATGGTTTCGAAGAAATCTGAATTGAGGTAACCACCATGGCCGCTACGTTTGGCATAGGTGAGTTGGTAAAACCGGTAAAACTGTTGCCACATGGCCTCGGTGATATCCGCTCCGGTGAAGCAATGCATCCTGATATTCTGATCCTGGACTTGTTGCCGTTCTTTTTTCAGGTTTTTTCGTTTTCGTGAGGAAAATGTACCCAGGTAAGCTTCAAAGCTTTGAAACTGATTATTGAACCAATGAAACTGAACCCCCAGGCGCTGTGGTGCACCGGCGGCTTGCCATAAGTGTGAATCGGCTTCCGTTGGGAATAACAGGTGCCAAGATGAGACGTTGAGCGTTTCCGCTTGTTGTTTCAGGGCTTCGAAGACCTGCCTGTTGATCCGGTTTCGGTCGAATCCGGGTGACAAACAGAGACGTGGCCCGGTTGCTGGTGTGAAGGGGATCGCGCTGACCAGTTTCGGATAATAATCGAGGCCATAGCGTTGATATGCCTCGGCCCATGCAAAATCAAATACATATTCGCCATAGCTGTGCCATTTCAGATACAGCGGCATGACCCCAATCAGCCGAGTTGGCTGTTGCTTCTCGCAGTGGCGGATCAGTAAGTGGTGAGGCTGCCACCCGGATTCCCGGCGAGTGGCACCACTGCTTTCCAGTGCCTGCAGGAACTCATATCGTGTAAAGGGGTAGTCTGTGCCGGTGATCCCGTTCCATTCGGATGCAGTAACCGATGTAATTGAGGTGATAAATTCAAAACTCAGGTCTGCAGGTTGTTCCGGTTGTCCTTGAGGCATTGTTCCGGTTGTCCTTGGGGTATAAGGCTGATTCGGTCACTGAAGCGGATGCAAAGCAAAATCATACCGTGCCATTAACGTAAAAGAAAACAGAAATACGCGGTTGTAGATTCAAGCAATCATTGCAACGCCATTTTCAAGGGCCATTGAGCTCGAGTACTGGGTGCTGAGGACGCGCACTGAAGGAGATCGGGCCAAACCAGGCCTTGGCGCTACTGTTAGTGTTGTCAGTATCGGTCATGATTGCGACACCCAAAATCGCAGGGGGTTCAGCCTGAAACAGTTGCCGGTAAAGGTTGGGAATGTGTACGGAGTGGGCGCGCCATTGTTGGATATGAGCTTTACCTTGATCCGCCGCGACCATAATGGTCTTGTCTGTATAGGCATTGGCGATTGCAGATCCGGCTTGGAAATCACTAGACCATATCAGGTTGATGGCTTCCCCCGGAAGTGTGTCGCCATAGAGGGCTTCAGCGGCCTTTCGCTTGACCTTGTCAAACCAGCTGATGCGATCCGGGTCGACATGGAACGCAATATAGATTCGTGCGGGATAGTCGTCGCCGGCTTTTGTGCCAACCTGACTTCCGGTGATGATGTCGTCGACTTTCCACTGCCAGTTGAGATACGGCGTCTGTTTTGTCATTTTCTGCTGGACTTCGGGGCTGGGCAAGCGATAGATCAGTGCCGATGCGGCGTTGTTGGACTGTACCTCAATGACATTAAAGGGTTTATTCTGGATAAGTTGGTAGTGCGTGTGACGTTCGATACCGGGGAAATTCAGAGGAGACCAGTGACGTGCAAGTTCCGTTGGGGACTGATACTGATCAAAGCCGAGGTCAAGCACGGGGTTTGCGGGAATAGCTGATCCCGAAGCCTGCAGAGGTTGGCTTGAATCAGCAAACGTCCCGTTTGTAGTGCTCAGATACAAAGCAGCGAGAAGCAGCGGTTGTATCCAAATGCGCTTAACGGTTGTACAAAGCTTTCCCATGGTGTGTGACTCTACACTGTGATCAGTCCAGCCTCTGAATCCTGACCTTTTGCGGTTGTGCGCGCAGGCAGGATTCAGCTTTCTTTAGCCGATGTCTTTGTGGTGCTTAAAGCTCCCTTTCAACCTCGGCGGAAATAACCGCAGTAACCCGACGATTTTTGGCTCGGCCCTCATTGGTTTTGTTGTCGGCAATAGGCTCTGCTTCACCTTTGCCGCTTGCAGATACGCGCTCTGGATTAATGCTGTAGGTTTTGATCAATGCATTCATTACGGCAGTTGCTCGACGTTCTGACAAGTTCTGATTGTACGCGGCACTGCCAGTGGAATCCGTATGACCTTCCAGGCTGACCTTGGTATCCGGGTACTGCGTCAAGAAGGTCGCAACTTTCTTCAGTTCTGCCTGATAGGCAGCCGGGACGGCATCACTGTTTTTCTCGAAGCTGACATACAAGTGCATGGATACCGTTTCCTGTAATTTCAGACGACAGCCGCGCTCGTCAACTTTTGCGCCCTTGGGCGTGTCTTTACAGGCATCCTGTGCGTCAGGTACGCCATCACCGTCGCTGTCTGCGGGGGCTGGTGCTGGCAGTGGGCAGCCCTTGGCATCAACCGCTGTTCCGGGGGCTGTATCCGGGCACTGGTCCTGGCTGTCGATCACGCCATCCTGGTCACTGTCCTGATACTCTGCCTCTTCAACTTCATAGGCTTCTTCAGCAACGGGGGCTGAGCTGGCCAGGAGCAGCGTCAAACCTGCTGAGGGGATAAAGTCGGCTTGTTTGTTCTCCAGGCCATACACGGCATCCATGGCGGCTTGGGCAAACAGAAAATCGGTTAAATGCAAATCGACACCGACACCGGCTTTGGCCGCGATATCGTCATCGTTCACACCGGAGCCATTTGATATGGATTCAATACCTGCGCCCAAGCGCCCGAACAGGCCGGTTTCACCCATGGGGGTGTTGCGATAGACCGCGTTAATGCTGAATAAGCGGTAGTCCACATCTGAGTTCGGGCCACTTCGGGTTTCTGTGTCGGCACGGTTAAACAGCAATTCGACTGCCACTTGCGGCGTATAGTGATAGCCCAGCCCGGCGTAAAAATCGTTTTTGTCCTCAAGCTCGCGCTCGGAGTCCATCAGAATTTTGTTCCACCCACCGGAAAAATAGAGTCCTGTTTCAGGGGCGTGTTCATCTGCCACAAGAACAGGTGAAAAAGCGGTACACGAGGAAAATGCTCCTGCAATGATCATGTTACGGTAGAAATTCATAACAATTCCTTTACTTACATAGAATGACTTGAGAATAAAGCACTGCCAGTGTCTCAACGGCATGTATCAACATGTACATGATGTTGAACATTCGGAGGAAGCTTTATTGATGATGGAGCGATCGGCGGTCTGGACTGGAATAGCATGGTGCGGGGAGGGATTATAAGGTATATGTGACGCATGTCGCAAATATACCGACTTGCGAAGCGACTCATTCCGGTTTTTTGTAATTGCACAATTACATTAGTTTACCAAGCTCATAAAGATCTCAGCGCTGAGCGCGCTATAATCAGTTCAGGTTTTTAGTGTGATGGGGTTATCAGCATGGTTTCGTTTAGTTCTGCGGTTCGCCGACTATCTCCCGTAAAGGCCAGGAAAGCCGTGTTGTGGTGTTTTGTTGGGGGGATGTCTGCCATCCTTGCAAGCAGTTGGGTTAACCAGAATACTGCCGACACATCGGTATCTCAAGTACAGGTGGCTCCCATACAATTCGATGAGAACCTGGATCACGAGGCGGCATTGTCCACCCACTATCCCTCAACAGATCCCTTTTTTGATTCTGTTAAGCCCTCTCCCTTTCCATTTGCCCAGGAAATTCGAGAAATCTCCGAACGTTTCGAACTGAGCCATTCGCTGATTTTTGCTGTCGCCAAAACCGAGTCGGGATTCCGTACCCAGGTTGAAAGTGGCGCCGGTGCTGTTGGTGTGATGCAAGTCATCGCCCATGCTGCAGGACAAGATGCCTGGCAGCGCGTGTTGAAAAAGAAAGGCCAACCTTCATTAAGAGACTTGAAAGACCCCTATACCAACATGTTGTTGGGGTCGGCTTACCTCAAACTTCTTCAGGATCGCTATTTCAATGATATTGAAGATCCGCAATTGCGTTTGGGCGTGGTTCTGGCGGCGTATAACTGGGGGCCTACCAATGTTCGCTCAATGCTGGACAAGGGACGCCCGGACAACCTGAAAGAGTTGTATTGGATGCTATGGACCTATGCACCCCGTGAAACCTATGGTTATGTGCGCAAAGTGGTGCGGACGAAAGCGCAGTTTGAAGCAGAACACCACTCCAGCTTCGCGGCCTAGTTCTACAGGTAGTCTCAGGCGATTTTGCCAGTCCGTTCGAGTGATTTAGCTATTGCAGATTTTGCTTTCAGATAGCAGAATGGCGCAAAACAATGGCAATTTGAGAGACTGGTATGGACGATGATGTCAAAGCCAAAAAACGAGGGATGTTGGGTCGTCTGAAATTTTCGTCATCTGCAGCGAAAGCCTTTTCCTTCTCCCGGGGTCTGGTGCCGACCCCAACCATTCGCTTGAGTGAACGTCAGTTACTGGCGCGCTTACAAAAACCGTTTCCGATCAAGAAGAATTACCTCTTTATTTTCGACCTGACGCTGGATAATCCCCGCCTCGATTTACATGCATACTCTGATGACCAGCGGTTCCTGATTGGCCTTGACGTGCTGGTGCATTTAGGCGCGGGCAGCTCCGAGGTATTTCAGGGTGCCCTGGATATCCGGACCGGGCTCGCATTCGATAACCGGGACGGTACGATTGCATTGACCCAGCCCGAAGTCTACCAATTGATAATCAAAGGCCTCCCAGAGGGCATTACCGAGCCCGGTCGAATGGTTATCAATGAAATTGTCAATCGCACTTTCGATCACTTGCCGGTTTATCAGCTTGAAGCCGAGACGCGAAGCGGAAAGACCTTAAGACGGATGATCCGTGATGTCCGTGTGGGACAGGGTGAAATTATTGTCCATTTAGGGGTGAATTTTGCAGGTGATGGGGATCAAGCAGGAAAGATTTAAACAGAAACTGATAGGAAGGGACTATCGGGAGACAGGGCGAAAGCCCTGACTCTGCACTATAATCAGCCTTCAACCACCGATTTGATATAGCGATATTCTGCGTCCATGGAACCTTCGCTGCTTTCAGCCACAAATGCAGCCAGTTTTTTTCCGACCAGTGGAATGCCGCAATCAATGTTAACCGTCACTTCGTTCACACATCCGGTATCTGTTTTTTTCAGATCACAACGGCCTTGAATGGTCACGGGAACGCCCTTGATGTCGACTGAAAACTTGCCGACATAGTTTTCACCAGGTTGCCCGGTCCAGCTTTCGGTTTGTTCCAGTGTGTTCCATTCTGCCAGAAATTTTTTCAGCATTTTGGGCGCGTCGGCAGGTACTTCCCGTTGCATGGAGAGTTCGAGTGAAGCGTCCGACAGGCTTAATTGATTGATCTTGAAATTTCGGGCACCCAATGCGGCAAACTTTTCGGCTAATGTCTCTGCATCGCCAAAACTCTTGAAGACTTTGTCTATGTCTGCGTTGTAGTGATGACTGACTTTAATTTCCATGATTGATCTCCTCTACTGCTTATTATTGAGTTCCCTTTAGAGTGCTTTTTAACGTTATTCGTATCGCAAATTATTGCACGCTTTGATCGCAGTGCGACAATTTGCGAATTTTTGCGCTTTATATCGATTTAGGGACTCTTTCGATCGATTAGCCTGTATAACGTACCGACTCTTATCAAACTTCTATTTGGAAGTTGATTTGTTTTCGTTTTTGGTCAACTTTGTCCAATTTTACCCTTACTTTTTGTTCGGGTACAAAGGTTAATTCAGGGCCCTTCAGGGTTTGATACACGGCATCGAAGCTGTATTTTCCGGCCATTTCTTTTGTGGAAACAAATCCGTCGATACCATTTTCATCCAGTTTTGCCTGGAATCCTGCTGAGGTGCACCGGGTTATGGTCGCATCATAGACTTCATCTGCAGGCAGTGACTTGATGTATTGGCATTTTAACCACTGCTCCATTTCGTTAACCGCCATGCGCGCCTTTTGTTGCGCTTGCTGGATGTTGGTGGCCTGTTCAGGGGTTACGGTAATCGCGTCTTTCCCGTTGAGGTGGGCCTTGATCATCCGGTGCACAACGAAGTCATTGTATTTGCGAATGGGAGACGTAAATGTCGTGTAGTGGGGCAGGCCCATGCCGAAGTGAGGGGCGGCGCCAGGGGATAATTGACTGCGCTCCAACTGCCGGGTGATCAACGGGCGCAGGGGGATTTCCGATGGGGTCCGCTCGGCAAGTTGTAGCAGGGTGATAAAGTCTTCGAGTGTACTAAAGCCAATCTGGGACACCTCAGGTGATGCCGGTGCGACTTTTTCTGCGATGATTTGCTCGATAGCTGATTGTTTGTCCTGACGAATCCCCGTGTGTGCGACGAATAAACCGGGGGCTTCCTGGCTGCCCGGGTTATCGAGCAAATAGCGGGCAGCGCAGCGGTTTGCTGCAATCATGCATTCCTCTACAATTTTGTGTGCAGAGGTTTGTTCAAGACGAACAATCTGTTCTATTTTTTGTTGCTCGTTCAATTTTAACCGGAAGTCCGTACGGTCATCATTGATTAGGGCATGGCTGAAACGCCATTGATTCAACGCGCTACTGATTGCTTTCAGGTACTGTAGCGATGTAGTCAACGCGGGTAGGTGGGCCGGGTCATTGAGCAGCGCTTGAATACCGGTTTCATCACCATTATCGATATACTGAGCAACACTTTCGTAACTGAGTTTGCCGTGACTCTGCACCACTGCCTGGGTGATATTGAAGCTGTCAACATCGCCTTGAGCGGTAATTTCGAGTTTACACACCAGCGCAAGGCGGTTCTGGTCGGGAACCAGTGAACTAAGCTGGTTGGCAATGTGTTCGGGCAGCATTGAAATGACGCTACCCGGATAGTACACCGAACTACCCCGCAGTGCAGCTTCTTTCTCGATGGCAGACTCTGGGGCAATGAATGCCGTTGGATCGGCAATCGCAACGGATAGAGACCAGCCGGTATCCGTTGCCGTGGCGTACAGGGCGTCATCCATGTCCTGTGTGGCTGCAGAGTCAATCGTCAGAAATGGCAGCTGCGTGAGATCTTCCCGATTTGCACCTTCGCGAAGAATAACCTCATCCGTAATCTGTGCGCATTCATCCAGAATTGCCTGAGACCAGTTATCCCTGACTTCGTGCTTGCTGATTGTGTAGAGTTTTTCAATACCCACTTGCTTTTCGGCACCCACCACATCAAGAACTGCAACCTGTGGTTTACCATTGCGAATGGGATGTTGGAGAATCTTACAGCGGACGAAATCACCTTCCTGAGCGTTTTGCAGTTTCCCCGGATGAATAAACAACCACCGTTGGAGTCCAGGTACGTCAGGCTCTGCGAAGCTGTTTTTATTTTTCTTTCTTACTCGGCCGATAAAGGTGGAGAGCTCGGATTGAATGAGGCGTTCAATCACACCGTAGTCTTTGTTTTTCTCATTGGTCAAAATTTCAATTTCGACTTCATCACCGGGGAATACCTTCTGCATTTCATCTGCTGACAGGTAAATATCTTTCCCGGTATCATTGAGGGTGACGAAACCAAACTTAGAGTTACTACCTTTTACTCTGCCAGTGGCCAGGTTTCTGCTGGCTTTTATATCCTTTTTTAACTGCTTGAGCTGGTGGAGGGCATCCGAATTTAACATGAAGACTGACCGCTTTTATCGGCCGGGGCAAACCCCGGAGTTGATATTGAATGAGTTCTGAAGGTCACCAAAATACATAGGTTGTGGCACATCAGTTTGGGAATAATGGGTGAATGATACCGGAATTTTCAGTCAAGCGGGATAGATGTGATTGTATTTCTGTTCATCAACTGGGCTTGTTCTCAATTCGAGATCTTATTTTCAAGGGGATACTGCTTTTCCATTTTCAGTAAAACATCGATCAGATCATCGCTTTCAATCGGTTTGCAGAAAAAATAACCTTGCGCTTCATCACAGTTGTTGTCATTCAGGAATCCGGATTGAGCCTCGGTTTCAACCCCTTCCGCGACGACTTGAAGGTTCAGTTTGTGGGCCAGTGCGATGATGGCAGCGGTGAGCTCCATATCATTGCTGTTGTCCGGGATGTTCATGACAAAAGAACGGTCGACTTTCAATTTATCGACGCGAAAGTATTGGAGATAACTCAAAGAGGAGTACCCGGTTCCAAAGTCGTCTATCGCCAGTTTCAAGCCCGCTTCCTGTAATTTTCGCAGTGTCGTTCTGGCGCGCTCTTTGTCTTCCATGATCATCGTCTCCGTCAATTCGAGCTCAAGGTGAGACGGTTTTAAGCGGTGTCGCTTAATCACACTACGCAGTTTATCGACCAGTTCCCGGTCCTTGAATTGACGAGCCGAAAGATTGACGGCCATATTGATGTGTTTGAAACCATGACTTTGCAGTTCCGCCAATTTGGTGCAAGCCTCTTCCATGACGAAATCGCTAATACTGGTGATTTGGCCATTTTGTTCTGCTATCGGGATAAATACATCCGGGCTGATATCGCCCAGTTTGGTGCTGCGCCAGCGAATCAGCGCCTCAAGGCCATTGACCGTGCCCTTTATCATATCGATTTTAGGTTGATAGACCAGGCGGAATTCGCTATTGCTGATCGCATTGACAAGCTCTTTTTCGATCAGGCGTTTGCTTTGCGATGCTTCTTCAAGCTGTGCATCGTAGTAACAGTATTGATCCCGGCCGCTTTCTTTTGCTGTGCGCAACGCTTCATCAGAACGGTGAAGTAATTCATTGGCGGTCAATTGGGCCTTTTCGTCCACAGCAATGCCTATGCTGGCAGAAACGCGAATGGTTTTGCCGCGAATTTCAATGGGTACTCGCAGTGTGTTCAGCACTTTCTCGGCTACTTTATCCAGGCCGATATTTATCCGCTCGACCTGGATCAGGATTGCAAACTCATCACCGCTGATCCGGGCGACGATGTCGGATTGTCTGACACATCCCGCAATACGGTCAGCAAGTTGGACCAGTATTTGATCGGCGATATCATGGCCAAGCGTATTATTGAGATGTTTAAAATGGTCGATATCGATGTGCAGGATGGCAATACTGAAAGAATGCCGCTTGCGATGCTGGATTGCCCGCTCCAACAGAATCCGGAACAAGTGTCGATTGACCAGATTTGTTACCGGGTCATAATAAGCAAGTTGTTCCATACGCTGATTGTTCAAACAGAACGCCATATTCGAGGCCGCAATTGCAATATTCGATTTTACCAGATTCCGGTAATGCTCCTCGGGCTGGCCCTCGACTTCTCGATAGATAATCACACCACCAAACCGCTCTCCTTTTTCGGATACCATGGATTCTGACCAGGCGCTCTTCAGGAAACTGACATCAAATTGGTTCAAATATTTACGGTGGGGGTCGGAGTACAATGAGGGAATAGTCCAACTGGTGCCGTTAAACAGAGTCAGGCTATCATCGTCCTGGTCGGTTCGAATGGTTTTCAGGCTCTGGATGAAGCCTTCGTCAAGGCTGGGGGCTGCAATTTTGGTGATTCGATGTGTCACATTGTCCAGCAGGTAGGTTACGCAACGGCTTTGTGGAATTGCACTTTCCAGAACGTCGGCCAGATGCTCGATGACATTGTCCGGGCTTTCATTTCCGGCGAGTTTGCTTTGCAGTGTTAGATTGGTGCGTAAGTGCTTCTGTTTGATCAACGCATCGGCGAGTTCATAGTGCATTTTACCAATTTTCTTATTGAAGATACGATAGAGCATGTAAACAAGTGCGATGAGCAGCGCAGTGGTCGTGAGCGATATTATTAGCAAGCCACTCAATTGGCTCGCAGTTGAGGGTGGATGCCAGGTCAGGTGGCCGACCTCATCGCCAATCGGGGAGTACAGTTTTAGCCGTGTTGCGGCGTTCTCGGTATTGATTGGTGATTTGTTTTTCGGGATGAATCGCAAATTCTGCAGCGAAAAACTGGTGCTGATCTGTTGTAAGCTCCGAGCATTGATTTCGGATAGAAAAACCAGAATTCCCCGGTTTTCGTTTGTGTAGTTCAGGGTATCGGGCTGCACCGGCGTGAATGCGGAAATTGCCCCGGAGAACAATTTATCTCTCCAGACAAGGAAAAAGCTTTCTGCGGTTGAGATGTTTAATGGCGTGCTTTTCGCTTGATTCAATAATGGCTGAATCTGGTATTGAATGTAGGCCCGCTCATCTTTCTCCAGGGGGCGATCCTCAATATGATGAAAAACCATGGTATCGGATGCATCGATAATAATCACGCCAGAGACCCCGAGGCTGGCCATACCTTTCAAACCGAAATATTCTGACAGCCAGGCATCATTTCGATTGATTAGCGCTTCACGAATCGCTTCATCCCACCAGCTGTTGTCATTGGTTAAATTGGCCGTGCGCAGGCTGATGGATTCCATTGCCCCCTGAGCGATATTTTTTGCACTTTCCAGGCTGGTCTGCTGAATGGTATTAATCGAGATCAATAGGATGAAAAACAAGCTGACCAGTGCACCGACCGCGGAAAAGACAAAGTAGAGAATGATAGATTGATGCCGCATATTGACTGGTAATATAACCTGAGTAATGAGTGAGTATATGGGGTTGCCGCCGAAAACGCGATCTATAAACGCGTTGCATTCTATCTGCTCCTATTGAGTATAGCGGTGATTCATTTCTATGCGATATTTCTATGTGACTGATTCATTTGAATAAAAGCAGATGGTTGCGATATCGTACGATATCGTGCGGTATTGAGGACCAAGTCGCAATATTATTGGCTTAATATCAGTCTATAATGAGGAAAGAAAGCGATCTGGTGTAAGTGAGTAATCATATGATCTGGAAACGGTTGGCAGGTGCAGGCACTCGGTCTTCAGCGCTATTAATCGCCTTGTTGATGTCTGTTGTCGTTGGTGCAGATGAAGCACAGGATCGTGTGGCTACGGCGAAAAAATGGATCGAGCAGGAGTTTCGTGTTTCGACCTTGAGTCCTGAGGAGCAGCTCAAGGAATTACAGTGGTTTATCAAGGCTGCTGAACCCTACCGTGGCATGACTATTCATGTTGTTTCTGAGCGAATTGATACCCACTGGTATGAAGCCAGTACCCTGGCCAGAGCGTTCCGGGAGATTACCGGCATTAATGTTGTCCACGAGTTAACCGGTGAGGATGACTTGGTCAAGAAGCTCCAGGTGCAGATGGAAACCGGACAAAATCTTTATGATGCCTACATAAATGACAGCGACCTTATCGGAACACACTATCGCTATCAGGAAGTGTTGCCGCTCTCGGATTATATACTGGCAGAAGGCGCAGATATCACCCTGCCAACACTGGATCTAGATGATTTTATCGGTTTGAGTTTTGTTACAGCTCCGGACGGAAAACTCTATCAACTGCCGGATCAACAATTTGCCAACCTTTACTGGTACCGACACGACTGGTTCAGTCGGCCTGATTTGAAAAAACAGTTTAAACGGCGTTTTGGCTACGAGCTGGATGTGCCGAGAAACTGGTCTGCCTACGAAGATATTGCTGATTTTTTTACCAATCACGTTAAAAACCTTGATGGTCAGCGGGTCTATGGACATATGGATTACGCGCGCGTTGATCCTTCATTGGGCTGGCGTATGTCTGACGCCTGGTTGTCCATGGCCGGTGCCGGGGATACCGGGTTGCCGAACGGATTTCCTGTGGACGAATGGGGGATTCGGGTGATTGGTTGCCAGCCAGTCGGAGCCAGTGTTGAGCGCGGTGGTGCACTGAATGGTCCGGCAGCGATTTATGCGGTAAACCGTTTTATCGACTGGCTGGATCAATACGCGCCGCCCGAGGCACGATCACTCAATTTTACGGAAGCGGGAGAGTGGGTTGGTAAAGGTCAGATTGCACAGCAGATTTTCTGGTATACCGCCTTTACTGCGGCTGTATCCAAGCCAGGCCTGCCGGTTATGAATCCTGATGGTACGCCAAAATGGCGTATCGCGCCGTCTCCCCATGGTGCATATTGGGATGAAGGCATGAAACTGGGCTATCAGGATGCGGGTTCCTGGACCTTAATGAAAAATACGCCTCCGAAACGGCGCGATGCGGCATGGTTGTACGCGCAATTCACTGTTTCCAAAACCGTTTCGTTGCAAAAAACCTTGAAGGGGTTAACGCCCATTCGAAACTCGGATCTGATGTCGGACGCAATGAGCAAAAAAGCACCTTACCTGGGTGGCTTTGTTGAATTCTATCGAAGTCGTAGTCGCGACATCTGGACCCCGACCGGAACCAATGTACCTAATTATCCCCGATTGTCAGTCTTGTGGTGGAAGCATGTTTCCCTGGCGCTTGTGGGTAAGTTGACTACGGTGCAGGCGATGAATAGTCTTGCGAATGCAATGGATGATGAGTTGAGCTACATCGCCTCCCGGCATTCGATGATCTGTAAACCTGTACTCAATGAACTGAAATCCCAGGAATACTGGTTGCAACAACCGGGCGCGCCTAAAGCGAAGCGCGATGAAAAGCCTCCCGGAGAAACCTGGACCTATGAGGAGGCGATCCGAGCATGGGACTGAAATTGTGGTTTAATCCTGTGAATTGGCAGTTGCTGCGACTGGTTGGCCTGTTCTTGTTTTTTATCCCGTTTCAGGTGAATGCCGAGCGTCTCAGTCTGGTAACCTTTCTGGAGCGTCCGCTGGTGGAGAACGTGGATGGCAAACCGGCCGGGGTAGTGGTTGATGTGGTGTCTGAAATGATGCGTCGAGCGGGTATGGATTACAATATCCAGCTAGTGCCGCCCAAGCGGGCCCTGATGGTCGCCCAGAGAACCCAGCATCACTGTGTATTTCCAATTGAGCGGAGCCAGGAGCGTGAGGTTTTTTTCCATTGGGTTCGTCCGGTATTAATTTCCCGCCATGGGCTGTACAGTGCGCCAGACCGACCGATTCGATTGCAAACCCTCTCGGATGTCCAGCCTTATGTTATTGGCAGTTTCTTGGGCAGTGGCGTTGGAGAATATCTGGAGTCGTTCGGGTATACCCTGGATTACGCGTCCCGTAATGAGCTTAATATTGCGAAGTTACAAAAGCGAAGAATCGATCTCTGGGCATCCGATGTGTTGTCCGCGACCTATCTGGCTCGTGAAAACAATGTCAAACTCAATGATCCGGAGCTAATTTTCTTCACCACTGTGCGGGCTATGGCGTGTAATCTCGATACGGATGCCACATTAATTGATCACCTTCAGGTTGTGCTAACCGGCATGTATCGGGACGGTACAGTCGATAAGTTGACCAAATCCGCACAGGCACCGCGTTGAGGCGTTGACCTTTTCTATGTGATCTCCTAAGGTAAGCGGCTTCTTGCATACTGGATGCGAAAGGAGCCTTCATGGCAGATATGGTTACGTACCTGTTGCTGGGCGCAATGGGCGCACAATTCGATTATCGCGAATATCAGGAAGATGGTGATCGGTTGCTTCAGGAAAAAGGCGGGTTAACCGGGTGGTATGCGCAAGGTGGGCTGCGTACCGATGCGCTTGAGCTTGAACTTCAGTTACAAAAAATTTCAGGCAAAGTCGATTACCGGGGCCATACCAATTTAGGGTTGCCGTTGCTGACGGATACGGATGAAACCCTCGAAACTGCGCGATTGTCCGGTGCTTTATCACTGTTCGAGTTTGAGGCGTTGCAATTTCGTCATCAACTTCAAGGTTATCTGGCAGGACAGTACCGGGAATGGTACCGGGATATTTTACCGACCCGCTCTGTTTCGGGTCTGGTTGAAGATTATGCCTGGTCGGAGCTGTATGTTGGCGGACGTTGGTCGGCTAATGACGGCCCGTTGCGCATGGGGTTTACCCTTGCCGCATCCAAAGTGCTGAATCCGCGCATTGAAGTTGAACTGAATTTTGCCGGTGTGGACACCATTCTCCTGGAGATGAAAGGGGGGTATGGTGCTTTGGCAGAGTTCAGCACTGAATATGCACTTTCTGATGCGGTGGTATTGCATGGCGTGGTTGCCTGGCAACACTGGGAGTTCGACACAAGTGCCTGGAAATCTTTTGAAAGTGAGCGAGGCCCGCTGCGTATTCGAGAGCCGGAAAGTCATTCCGCCCTGTTAATCTTGCAGACAGGCTTGTCCTGGCGATTTTGACGGCATGCGAGTTCGGCCAGCGGTTTGCTGTAACCTTGTGTAAAACTATAGCCTTGTGTAAAACTATAGCCTTGAGTAACACTATAACCTTAAGTAACAGGCACCAGAGGTAACGGATATCAGTCTTAACAGGTTTCCGTTGGATTTTGGGTCTCAAGATTATGCTTTTCCACTAAGCGGGTAAATTCTTCTTCGGAAAGCGGTTTGCTGAAGTAGTAGCCTTGGAAATACTGGCAGCCTTCAGCCTTCAAAAAGTCAATATGATCCTGCGATTCTACCCCTTCTGCTACCGCCTCCATTCCCAGACTTTGCGCCATCGCCAGTACGGTTCGTACGATGGATGCATCGTTGGGGTCTACAGCCAGGTCACGTACAAAAGCCTGATCGACTTTCAGTATATCCACCGGAAGCTGTTTCAGATAAACCAGTGAAGAATAGCCAGTGCCAAAATCGTCCACCGCGAAACGAAGGCCTTTGGCTTTGAGCTCGCTCATTTTCTGTTTTGAGCGCTCGACATTTTCCATGAATACCCCTTCGGTTAGCTCGATTTCGACCGCTTGAGGGTCAATGCCGGTGGTGCTCACGATCTGGCTGACCCGGTCAACAAAGTCCCGTTGATTGAACTGTAGCGGGCTGACATTGACCGCGATATAACGAAGGGTTTTGAAGCGCTCGTCTTTTTTCCAGCGTTGCATTTGCAGGCAGGCTTGCTCAAACACCCAGTCACCCAACTTCAAAATCAGACCGCTCTCTTCCGCAACGGGAATAAATTCAGCAGGCGAGATCGGTTTGTCTTCGTGGGTCCATCGAACGAGTGCTTCCGCACCGACAATTTCATTGGACTTCAAGCTGACCTTGGGTTGGAAGTTAAGGGTTAATTCGTTATTTGCGATTGCAATGCGAAGGGCACTTTCGAGATACACACGTTTCTTGACGGCTTCTGCCAATTCCTGCCGGTAGAAATGCATCGTATTTCTACCGTCTTTTTTGGCTTCATACATTGCTGTGTCAGCATGCTTCAGGATTTCTTCTGCCGATTGGCCATCCTCGGGGAATATCACGATACCAATACTGGTGCCGCTCATGATCTTTTGCCCTTCAAAGGTAAACGGCGTATTGAAAGCGTGCAGGATTTTCAGCGCGACTTTTCGAGCGCGCTCGCTGACCACATTGAGGTCTTGATGAGGGTTGCCCAGTAGGATTACAAACTCGTCACCCCCCAGACGTACAAGAAAATCCCCCTCACGGATACTTTCCCGCAGTCGCAGGGCAACCTCTTTGAGCATCAAATCTCCGATCAGATGTCCTAATGAGTCGTTTACCATTTTAAAATGATCAATATCCAAAAACAGGAGTGCGGATTGCGTGCCGTAGCGCTTCAATTGAGACAGCAGATAATGTAACTCCTCCTGCAGGAATGCCCGGTTGGGGAGATTGGTCAAGCTATCATGGTAGGCCAGATGTTGAATCTTTTCTTCGTTCGATTTTCGTTCGGTGATATCAGAGTGGGTACCAATCATCCGCACTGGCTGGCCATCTTTCCTGCGCTCGATGACTTGACCTCGATCCAGAACCCATTTGTATTCCCCGTTTTTGCACAGAATACGATGCTCGCTTTTGTACAGCGCAGTTTCGCCGTTCAAATGTCGATTCAGGTGTTCATCAACCTCTTCTAGATCATCAGGGTGAATGCGCTGTTTCCATTGTTTGATATCCTGCTCGATTTCATCCGCGTCGTAGCCAAGAATGTGATTCCATTGTGCGGAATAAAACGTCTCACCCGTGCGAATATTCCAGTCCCAAACGCCGCTCCCGCTTCCTTCCAGTGCGAATTGCCAGCGGGCTTCACTTTCCTGAAGTGCAGTTTCCGCCCGTTTGATTTCGGTAATATCTGTGACCGCGCCGATAATACCGGTGAAACGCTTCAGGCTGTCTACCTGGAAGACTTCTTCACTCATGACATGTATTTCAGTGCCATCGGGTTTTATGCAGCGGACCTGCTGTTTGGTGACCTCTTGGTTACCATTCCGGGCTTCGATGTAACGGCTGCGATCTTTGTGATGAATGAATGATTCCCATCGTTGTCCGATCAATTTTTCCTCGGGGACATCGAGAATATCGCACATCCGCTGGTTCACGTAACGAATGACGCCACCAGAGGAAGCAAAGAAAACGCCAACCGGTGACAGACGTGTCAATAGCCGGAATTGCTCTTCTTTTTCATGTATACCGGTAACCAGTTTGAGACAGCTGGAGATCAGCCATTCCAGCAGTGAAACTACGCGCACATTCTCTTGGTAGGTCGGCTTCAGTGCGGACAGCTTTTCCAAACTACTGTCCAGTGTACTGATACCGCTGCTGATGTTGGTTTTGAGTGTGATGCCTTCGCGAAACTGGTTGCGCCCCATGTGGTAGGTGGCTGATGCGATCTGATCAAGTTCGTCTCGTAGCTTGAACAGATTGCTGAAGATAGCTTGTATCCGCTGGTTGGTCAGCACGAGGGAAGTCAGAAACATCAGTACAATGATCGTTAATGCAAATACGCCGTAAGTGATATCTTCATAAACGACGAGGCGTAAGTCGTTCAGCGTATCCAGAGAATTTGAACTCAGAAAATAAATTCGGCCTGACTTCAAACTGAATAGTGCATCATTACTGTTCGCCCCCATTTCCGAGGGAATAGAGGAGAATATGATTAAACCGTTGCGATCGACTAAATTGAGCAGGGATATTTCATGTTGTTCCGGCCTGGCTCCTGGTAAAAATGCATCCCTCAGGGCAAGCACTTCGAAATGATGCTCTCGTGGGATAATGACGTGTGGCGCAATGCGCCGGGTGACTAAATCGGGCAGGAAAAACAAGCCAAATTGAGGGTTGCTCAGGGTTTGGCGAGTATCCAGCGATTTGTTGGACAACAGACTTCTACTGTGTTCAAAAAGCCGTGTTTTTGAGGCATCGACATCCATTAGCCATTCCGGGGCGGCGACCGTAATCCTGCCCGAATAGTTCATAAAAAAACGAGTTAATCCAGTGGGTGTTTTATCGATTGGGGAACCGGTTGCCGAGAGTGCAAAGTCAAGTTTGTCCTGGATGCGGAAGTATTCGAGGTCTGCTTTGCGCACGAGATAATGTTGGGACCAAAAGAGAAAGCATAGCAACAGCATGATCAGTATTGCACTGGAGATGATCCAGGTATTTTTGAGCCACGCGCGAATGTGGTCGACAATTTCCAGTAAACTGTTTAACGGCATACATACTCTCTAAACTTAGGTCACTCCTCTGGCAGTTGCTGCACAGACTTCATCAAACAGTATAGACACTCCTCTGTGGTTTAGTGGCGGTTATCATAACTATTGCGCACATGGCGGGACGGTATAGCCTTGTTAAACAGGTTTAACACATAACGTTAATTCAATATTCACAATTGTCTGGTTGAATATTAGAATAGTAAACGTTTCAGCGTACAGCTGTGAGCATTCAATACCAAAATCTTAACCTTTTGACATTTTGTTAAAGATTATGAATTACGCAATTCCCGAACACCTTCATGACTTTGAGCTACGTGAGTGGCTAAAAAACAAAATATCTGAGTTAGATGAAACAAAGCGAACGATTCGTGATCAGATTCGCCAGTTCTCAAATGAGCGAGCATCTCGAAAAACACGGGAAGATTTTGCCTGGCTCCGTAAAGCCAAGGCAAAAATATCTTTCTTGATTGCGCAGCGTGAAGAGTTGCGTGGTGTGCTCGGTGATGTCAACGTTCGTCTCAAAGAGGCCAAGCGTAAACTGAACAGTAACAAACGTCCCAATATCAAACTGGCTCAGGCGTTTATGATGGTTGCGCAGGAAAAACTGAACGAGGATCTCTACTCATCCTTGGAAAGTGAAGCGCTGCTGCTTATTGATTTGGAGAATTAGGGGTGCCTCTGAAGGTTTCGTTCCACTGGGTCAAACGACATTGGCAATAAGAGCCGTTGCATTCAGTGGCATGGTGGCGTCTTCCAAAACCGGAACCTGTTTTTCGAGTGCAAGCTCCAGCAAATGTGCTACGTCGGCGCTGTCTTTGTTTTTTACGATTAACAATCGGGGAATACGTCTCAGCATCACTCGGGTTGCTTCTGCAATACCCGGCTTGACCTTGTTGATATCTCCGACTTGATGTTCTCTCATGACCCGAGCCACGTAGTTTGCCATTAACTTGGCTTGTGCTGCGCGATTTGATGGCTTCAGGTCGATTGTCTCAGGTGCTAATTGCCCGAACAGAACACTAATCTGATCTACAAACCAGTTGCTCAGGTCATCTTTGGCTAAATGACCATAGATCGCACATTGATGGAAACCTGAAATTTCGGGCAGTAAGAGTGATCTGGAAATCAACCCGGAAACCGTGCTGTTCAATATCCCCGATGGAATCGCGTAATCTTCATGTGTCGCGACCAAATCGGCAGTGCCGCCAATATCGGATATGACACAAAGTTGATCCTGTAATGTGAAATCCGGGTTTTCCTGGTTCCAATGGTAAACGGCGGCTTTAAGTTCCCGGGTAATCACCCCTTTGGCAGTCCAACCATCAACAAACAGAATACTGTCAGGTGAAATATTCTGTTTTTTCAGGTAGTGCAAGGCTTCTGTGTCTATCCCTTTGTCGCGGACAATCGAGATGGAATAGTGTCTGACCTCGCACTCTGGATAGTAGTACCGCAGGGCCCGGGTCAACATGACCCCGACTGGTGTTCCTGCTCGGGCCAGGGACACAATGGTGACTTCTGCTCCTTTGAAGTCGCGTACCATGGCGGCTAAATTGGCAATTTGTTGAGCCATTGGTGCTTTGTACTGCTGCATCAGGCGATGGAATAACTGCAAATATTGCTCGGACGGTGCAGACTCTGCGGATAGGATTTCTGAATAATGCCGACCTCCCTTTTGCAGCTGCTGTTCTTTTTCCTCAACGGAAAGCATGGGGACATCCACTGCCTGGAGCAAGAATTGGCAGTCCTCTGCGGCGTAACTGCCGGTGAGTAACGTCATACTGTTTTTAACTCCCGGGCAATCTGGCTTTGTTGGGGGATCATTTTAAAGTGGCAGGTTTTCATAAACGGCACGTCGGAATGGCTGTCCCCCAGCGCGAGAAACAGGATGTCTTGATGTTCTGTGCGGTAACGTTCCTGTAAAAACAGAACCGCGTTTTCTTTGCTGGCATAAGGGGGGAGTAGCGCCATATTCTGGCCATTGATGTGAACTCGTGCACCAGCCTGCTCGTTTTGAAACTTGCAGGAAATTTCATCGAGCGCGAGCATGTGTGCGGGGTCGCCTTTTATCGAGATATAGCAGGGGTATTCAAAATCGCTAATGACCCGGCAGCGCAGCTGTAATTTCTCAATGTCGATAAGCTGTAGCACTTGTGCGCAATACGCTTCCAGTCCTGCCGACCAATATTGTATTTGTTGATCCAGCATCGCCCGCCATTCCGGGTCGATTTGATCATTTTTATCCAGCACCAGTGCGCCATGGTCGATGACTTTATAGCTCTTGAATTCGAGGTTTACGCGATCCAGCGCCGCTTTGTTGCGGCCGGTAACGGGAATAAATTCATGGTGTTGCAGTAGATCCAACAGCATGCGCTGCTGTGTTGTCGTGAACGAAAGCGGTTCGCCTGTTTTATCTGTTGCACCGACTTGAAGCCTGTTTTCGCTGTCGCATTTACGTCGGGTTTGCATGAGCGTGTCGTCGATATCCGAAAAGACAACAATAGTCATTGTTTCGTCCTTAGTTCAGTATTCCTGTGAGCGCATTGATTTTGGCATGTAGTGTACAGCCCTCGTATTGTGCTTGATTTTCATAGAGCATTATCGCTTTGCGATCTGCAGGAAGGTTGTAAAGATAGAATACCGCACCATGGGCTTCATCGAGAAAGCTTTGTTTAGACTTTATGGGCCCACCAGGTAACACGGGGGATCTGGCGGTTGATTGGAAGAGTACATCCAGCCCCTGTTTCTCCATCGTTTCTGCAAACAGGAAGGGAAAATAAGTGAATTCACCGGTACCGATGACAACATATTTTTCATTCTGATGCAGGTTACCCGGGTCAATTAGATGGCCTGCTGGCGTTGAGAATCGTGCTTGTGGGCCGTTGTTTGTCCACAATCCGAGGCGGCCGGTATCATCACGGTTTTCAACATTCGAAATATCGATAGCAGTGTTTCTGGGCAGGCCGGGATTAAAAGCACCGTTGTCTTCAAATCGATAGGCTCCACTGAGGAGTTCGATAAAATGCAATGTGACCTGAGGAAAGCCCGCCTGTATAGCTTGCTTTTGTTTGGGACTGAGCCAGTTGACCAGGCTCACCCAGAACACGTTGCGCAACTCGGGTAACCGTAGTTGAAGTGCCTCTGTGAGCTGCCTCAACGTGTTCCCGGTACTGACCTCGTCATCAACTAATACCACGCTTTGAACTGCCTCACAGGGAAAATGAGTCTCCAGTTCGTAGACAATGTGAGCCGGTGCATGGCTGTGAACCTCGGTAATCGAAAACGCAACGTCAGAGGGTAATCGATAGCGTGTGGTATGGCTGTAGAAAACGTCACTTTCACTGAGTTGTTGGAGTTCCTGAGCAACCCCCGCGCCGAGCGCTGTAGCCGTTTCTGCCACTCCCATAACCCAGACAGGGCCGCTTGATTCGATTTCGGGTTGTATGGAATTCGCCAGTTTAACGTACGAATCCCGCATGGATTCGGGCCGACAGGGAATATATTTGCCAAGTATTTTTGATATGAACAGATACTTCCGCTTGGGATTTTGGCGTGAGCCGAATGTCAGTAATTGCTCTAGAGGGCTGAGGGCATTGAAAACGGTAATTTCCAGTTCACCTGCAGGTAACTGGATAGAGTGTACATCTGTCATAATATACCAACAGTCTGGGCGGTCAGATTGTGAGTCACAATCTGACCGCCACGTTTCTTAGCCTACATTAACACCAAACTGCTGGGCCATAGGCTTCAGGCCACCTGCATAGCCTTGACCTACTGCTTTGAATTTCCACTCACCATTATGGCGGTAGAGTTCCCCGAACAGTAATGCGGTTTCCGTGGAGTAGTCTTCTGACAGATCATAACGGGCCACTTCTTCGTTGTTATCCTGATTGACAATACGAATGAAGGCATTGGAGACCTGGCCAAAGTTCTGGCTACGTGATTCCGCGTCGTGAATGGTTACACCAAAAACAATCTTTTGAATTTCAGCAGGGACGGCCGCAAGGTCAATCTTGACCATTTCGTCATCGCCTTCACCTTCTCCCGTCAGGTTGTCACCGGTGTGTTCAACGCTGCCGCAGGTGGATTTCAGTTGATTGTAGAAAATAAAGTCTGTATCGCCACGTACCTTGCCGTCTGCGCCCAACATGAATGCAGAAGCATCCAGGTCAAAATCTGCGCCATCAGTTGCTCTGGCATCCCAGCCCAAACCTACGTTACATTTGGTCATACCCGGGGCGACTTTCTCCAGAGATACGTTGCCACCTTTTTGTAATGAAACACCCATTGTTTTCGTCTCCTTTTGTTTTGCTGGTAAAGTTAATAGCTGGTTACTGAATCTAGCTTAGGCCAGTCCGTACGTTTCCAGCAGCTTGGCCAGGCCGCCGGCAAATCCATCACCCTTGGCAGCAAATCGCCACTGGCCATCTTTAATGTAGAGCTCTGCGAAAATAAGCGAGGTTTGAGTCGAGTAGTCCTCAGATAGGTCGTAGCGTACCACTTCTTCCTGTGTGTCTGCATTCAGAATTCGAATGAAGGCATTTTCAACCTGACCGAAGTTCTGGCTTCGGCTTTCCGCTTCGTGAATCGTTACCGCAACAACAATGCGCTCACAGGAGGCTGGAATCGTGGGCAAGCTGATTTTGATGACTTCATCATCGCCTTCACCTGCACCGGTCAGATTATCACCCATGTGTTCGATGGAGCCGCAATCGGACCGACGATTGTTGTAGAAAATGAATGATTTCTCATTCAGCGCTTTACCTTCGGCGTTGACCATCAGCAATGAGGCGTCGAGATCAAAATCTGTTCCGTCGGTAACGCGAGTATCCCAGCCCAGTCCGACATGCAAGTTAGTTAACCCGGGTGCCTCTTTCTCGAGGTTGATGCGGCCACCTTTTTCAAGTGAAATTGCCACGATAGTGCTCCTCAGTCGTGTTTGATTTTAAATTGTTGAATCCGATGTTCTCAGTTTAGCTTGTTTTTCATACAAACTGGCTTAACTTATGTTAATTACCCTGGTACGCGGTGATATCTGTTCCCGAAACAATATAGCCCAGTGTTGCCTGGCGTAACATGGGAATATCATCCGGATCATTTCCGAATGCGGTGAGCGATTCGGGCTTGAAACCTGCCCCTATGAGGGTCTCCTGGATGCGTTGCCATTTATGGTCTCGCGAACACTCTTCGCCGTTAATTTGCCCCCGAAGTGCAGCATTGTCTGATGCACTGCTTGCAATACTTAATTCGGTGCCGATGACTTTGTCAAACGGGATGTTTTGTGCGCTGAGTATGGCTTCGACATATTGCCAGGGCGAGGCGGTGGCAATGAGAATATAGTCACCCTGCTGCCGATGTTGTTTCAAGTGTTCAACGACGCCGGGGTTCAACGTCAGCTTTGTTGCAGCAAATTTGCCTGCTGATTCCAACGTGGCCATCGAGCGCCCCTGAAGGCAGTGTCTGTAAAGGCGTTGCTTGATTGCCTTTCGGAGTTGGTAGTAAGCACCGGATTGGTAAGCCTGGGAAGTGAACAGAAAACTCAATATCGCAGGGATAGCGTGTAAAAAATAGGTGCGTGAGCCTGTTGCGTGCTGAAAAAGTAAGCCGAGACTGTTTTCGAAAACGATGGTTTCATCGAAATCAAAAACAGCGATCGCTGTCGTTCGGTCCATGGTGCTGCAGGACTCCGTATGGTGCATTTTGTATGTCGTGAATTTTCGCTGTTGCGCCGCTTAACTGCCTCCGTATTGATGGAGGCAGCCGTCCGCGTTACCGCCTGGGTTTTGTATTTATAACTCAAAGTCACCGGGTGTCAGACCCAGCTCGACCGCGATCTTTTTGGCTACCGCTTTTTCGCTGTCATCAAACACGCCATCCGATGCTGCGATGGACAAAATCAGTCTCATAACCGTGCGACAGGCAATTTCATTGCCCTTTAATTTGTTCAAGGCTTCAAACGCTTTGGACTCGCCAATGTCTTTATCAAATTCGAAGTTATCGACATATTCCTTGAAAGAGGTGATCACTTCGGTGGTTTTGAATACTTTTAATGCGTCGTTGCTTTCGATGAAACGAATCATCTTTTGTTTCTCTGCTGCATCCAAAGTGCCATCGGCCATTGCGATCAGTGCGCTGCCGGCGGTGGCGGCATTGAGAAAATTCTTGTTTTTGAATTTTAAAACTTCATCTTTCATTTCGTTGGTTTTTTGTTTCAAGCCGGAAATAAAGCTGGAGAAACTCATGTCTAATCCTCGTTGTCTTGAGTATCGCATCGCCAGGGCAAGCCCCAGCCAAATGCTTGATCCATTTCAGGAAGACTATGGAAATAGTCCATTATAGGGGTTAATTTGGGGGCACTATTAATAAACTCAAGCATCGCGATGGCACATATTGGTTTGGCCATTAAACTATCGGGCCGAAATGTGGTCTCGGCGAGGCCTGGAATATGAAAATCCACCTCCGCACTCAGGCCATTCCAGCGGTCATGGCCTTCCAACATAAAAGCGTAAATCAGGTAGCGATGCATCTTGTGTTGAAAGCGGGGGTTGATTTGCAGTTGTTCAAAATGCTTTTCAGTCGAGCGTGTTGCGAGCATATAGGGAACACCGTCGAAGGAACCTTCAAGGGTCTCACCATAACTTTGAACGATACCCCGTTGCCCATTGTAGAGTTGGTAAAACCCGCCAATCCTGAGGTCTGAGATAACGTCGAAATCAGAGCCCATGAAAAACCGGGTGGTCGGGGCATGCTCTGCACTCACTTTTTTCCATTTCATCATGATCAGAGCTCGGTCACCACTTACCATGGGGCCTTCGGAGGCCTGGCTTTTATCCATGGATATACCCGAAGGTTGATCTGCCTGATGATCTTGCCTTAACGCTTCGTTTTTCTCAGCAATTTTATCGGGGGCGGGCAAGCCTAATTGTTGGTAGAGTCGTTCCGGGCCATCGCTGTATCCCTGTGCGACAAATCGACACTTCCAGCCACCATTGCGGCGATAAAACTCAAGGAAGATCAGGGCATTTTCTGACCGTGAAGTACTGTCCCACAGCACCTTTAAGGTTTCGGTTCCCGTCATCATTTCCGCCAGTTGACCGGATGCAGCATGAGTCCCAGTATTTGGCCCCATACTCACAATAAAGACAACGATTTTTGCGACCGAGTCCGGAATATCGGGCAGGTTCAGGAGTAGCTCCTGTTCTGTTTTGGCGAGCCCTGGACAGTTTTCGGGAGTTAGATAAACCGTGCCGAGTCCATCTTCCTGTATTGCCACATCCCAATGCCACGATGACATATCCATTGTCAGTCGATAAGCCGTCTGGTTTGAGAGCGCTATGTTCTGTCCGGGAACCAATTGAGTCACAGCAGTTGTCCGTTAGCTGAGTAATGAATGGAGATTTCAGAGCCAGGCCTGAATCTTATCTGCTTCTGCTAACCCCGGAATACCGGGGTAGGCAGATGGTCTTATAAGTAGCTTTGGGCAACGGTCTGAATGGTTTCCGGAAGCTTTTTGTCTTGTGTTGGCTCACCAACAGCACGGAATTTCCACTCACTGTTGTGGCGATACAGGATACCCAGAACCATTGAGACCGAACCGTGGAATTTGGCATCGTTGGCGATGTTGTAGCTGGCCAGAACGCTGTCTACCCGAGTTGGTGTACCTTCGTACAAACGAACACTGGCAAAAGGGATTGTACCGAAATCGTGTCCCCGGAAACTATTGAGAACAACAGCAACTTGCTGAACCGATTGTGGCACCGCATTCAGTTCAATGGTGATAATCTCATTGTCCAGACCATCATCGCCGTCCATGTCGCCAGTCAAATCATCGCCACTGTGACGAATAGAGCCATCCTGACTTTTCAGTTGTCCGAAATAAACCACATCTACAGGCTGCTTTTGATCATTGTACAGCCCAACACTTGCGTCCAGATCCACAGCTACTTTTTTTGTGCCGAAGAAGCCTTTCTTCTCGATTGCACCCCAGTTGACACCAACGCAAACCCGGTCGAGCTTGTTTCCGCCTTTTTCAAGGCTGATGCGTTGGCCTTTCTCTAAAGAAATGGTCATATATCCTGTCTCCGTTTGATTAAGCAGCTGAAATTGCGTTCCAGTAGATTGATGTAGAAATATGCACGAGTTGATCATCGTGCATACTGCCGAATTGCTGTCCGTGCCTTTGTACCCAATGTGCTGTTTATACACGCTTGGTAGGCTGATTTCCACCGTAAAAAATATAGCACAGCGTCAGACAGCCTGCCTATTCTGGCAACCTGTTCCAGAAATGAGATCCAAATCTCAGTCACCATCCAATAGACGTCCAACGCCGCCGAGTATTGAACCTTCTCCCTGGCTTCTTCCGCCCGCTGAAGGGGCATGCTGTAATACTCTGTCTGCGAGCCGTGAGAACGGGGCGCTTTGCAGCCAGACGGTTCCGGTTCCGGCCAATGTTGCAAAGAAGAGACCCTCGCCACCAAAAAACATACTCTTCAACCCCCGCACCATTTGAATGTCGTAATCAATGCCTGAAGTAAATGCAACCAGGCATCCGGTATCCACGAGTAATTTTTCATTGTTGAGATCCTTGCGAATCACGGTGCCGCCGGCATGAATAAACGCCAGTCCGTCGCCCTTTAAACTTTGCAAAATAAAACCTTCTCCGCCAAAAAAGCCGGCACCGATCCGGCGATTGAAAGCAATACTGATTTCGGTACCGAGCGCTGCGGCCAGAAACGCGTCTTTCTGGCACAGAATTTTATTCCCCAATTCGTTCATATCGAGCGGAATAATCGACCCGGGATAAGGTGCAGCAAAGGCGACTCGTTTTTTGCCGCTGGCATTGTTTGTGAAATGAGTCATCATAATGGATTCGCCGGTCAGCAAGCGCCGACCCACACTGAGCAGGCCATCCAGAAAACCGGATTTCGGGTTGGAACCATCCCCCATCTTTGATTCATAGTGGATGCCATTTTCCATATAATTCATGGCACCGGCTTCTGCGACGACTGTCTCGCCCGGATCCAGTTCCACTTCAACAATTTGAGCCTCATACCCCAGTATTTCATAATCAACCTCGTGGCAGATGACTGGACTCTGACGTTGTTTTTGCAAGCCTGTAGTAACGGGGTAACCGGCATCTGGTCGCTGCACAGGAGCAACACCGGGAGCTATTGTTGATGCCGCCATAACCTGAGGTGGGTTGCCCGGTGGCGGGCTTTGTTGCGCAACTGAAGTAGTGGTGGAGCCCGAATTATCCTGTAACCGCAACAATGGCGCACCGTATTTCTGCAAAATAGCATTGAGGCCATCCTGAAAGCCTGAGCCAACGGCGGAAAAACGCCATGTAGCGTCTTTTCGATAGAGTTCTCCCATAATGACACAGCGGCTTTCGTGAGTATCTGCGGGGAGATTAAAGCGCGCCAACGCCGTCCCGGTGGCTTCGTTGATTAGTTCTATGCGCGCATCCAGACTGGTGAAGTTCTGGTTGCGTTGCACGCCTTCATGGAGACTCAGTACAAAGGCCATCCTTGCAATGTTTTGAGGGATGCGCGTAAGGTCAATGATTACTGATTCAGACTGAGCCGGGCTTTCGGAATGGTAGCGAATACTGCTGTCTGCAGAAGCGGGTTGTTCCGAGTGAATAATTGATCCGTCATTGGGAATCATCTGAGCGCTATCAAGCAAAAAGCTGATGAAGTGAACCGTAAATGGCTGAGCCCCGGCCGGTTGCTGCCATCCACACTGAACGGCCAGCCGGGATAAATCCGGTGCAATCTGGGTTAAGTTCAATCGTGTGCCCCGTTCTAAAACATCAGTCATGGCAGTATCTCCTCGTCCTGTAGTTGCAAAGTTTTAAGCGCTGAGTCGGTTTGGTTTGATGAGCTGGCGAAATGGCCTGCCGAATCTGTCGGATCCCTGTTGTGAAGGGTAGTCATTGCATAGTAGACTCTGTTCCCTGTCCGAGTCGAATTTAGGCTCTATTGATGTTTCAAGTATAAAGCGCGCTTGGCGTGCAATTTCCCTCATTTTTTCCCTTTTTTAATTGGAGTTTACAGGATGAACCGTTCTCATCTGCGGTATTTCAGGGGCAGTTTTTTGGTCACCATTACCGGTATATTGCTGGCATTTTATATGGGGGGAAACTCTGCAGAGGGATTTTCCCTTGCTGAAGGTCTGTCTGTGATGTTTATTGTCGCGGTACTGGCTGTTTTGGAAATATCGCTCTCGTTTGATAATGCGGTTGTAAACGCAACTGTACTTAAAGATATGGATGAAAAGTGGCGTCGGCGTTTTTTGACCTGGGGTATCCTGATTGCTGTTTTTGGTATGCGGATCATTTTCCCGGTACTGGTCGTGAGTGTGGTTGCCCAGATTAATCCCTGGGCTGCACTGGAGCTGGCCGTTTCCACTCCGGATGAATATGCCAGAGTCATGACCGAAGCGCATGTGTCTGTAATGGCATTTGGCGGGGCATTTCTGATGATGGTTGGACTGGACTTCTTCCTGGACGATGAAAAAGAGCATTGGATACCGTTTGTCGAACAGCCAATCGTACATTTGGGTAAACTTCGCTTTGCCGCAGAAGTGATCACTGTGCTTGCAATTATGGCCGTAGCCCAACTGGCTTTGCCGGTGGAAGAATCAAGGGCATTTATGATCTCCGGGATTGCGGGTATTTTAACGTTTACTGCTATTCATAAACTCAGTGCATTTATGGAGGCCCGGGAGCAGGCTCGAGCGGCAGAACATGCTGCAAAAAGCGGCGCGGCGATGTTTTTGTATCTGGAGTTGCTCGATGCTTCGTTCAGTTTTGACGGGGTAATCGGCGCGTTTGCCATCACGACGGATCTGTTTATTATTGCAATTGGTTTGGGGATAGGCGCTATGTTTGTCCGTTCCCTGACGATTCTATTGGTTGAGAAAGACACGCTTGCGGAGTATCAGTATCTTGAGCACGGTGCGTTTTATGCCATCATCGCGCTTGCGACAATCATGTTTTTGAAGACATTCGTGCACATTCCCGAAGTGGTAACCGGTTTAATCGGGGCGGGTTTCATTGCTGTTGCCTTTGTGCATTCTGTAATGGAAAACAAAAACGCTGAAGCCGGACAAGGGCAAGCTTAAGTCCCAGCTTGGCTTAAATCCCTGCTTAGCTTAACAGTTGGGGGGCATACAGATTCCAAGTGTGCCCCCTAAACCCAGCCCAGCATTCGAAACAACAATATTCCCGCACTAATGGTTCCAATCGACAGTACAGTTGTTGTGGCGACGATGTTTGCGGCCAATTTATCATCCCCTCCAATGACCTTCACCATAATAAAGCTGACCGTTGCGGTCGGACTGGCGAACATCAGAAACAGCGTACCGAGCAAAATACCGTCCAGTCCCAGAGCATAGCCAACCAAGGTCATCCCGAATGGTAAAATGATCAGCTTATTGGCGATGGTCCAGTACGCTGTTGTCGATGATTGCCACAAGCGTTTGAAGCTGATTGCACCGCCTACACATAGCAATGCGAGCGGTAAGGTAAGTTGTGCAAAGTAGCGCGCACTTTGAGCGAGTATATCGGGTAACTGCAAGTTCAACCGGGCGGCGATCAATGCCACTGTAATGGCAATAATCAGTGGGTTTTTCACGATATCGGTGCCAATTCTGAGCCAATGGATTCGTGATTTGCCTTGGGATGCTGCTACAGTGAGCACAATAATGGACAGAATGTTGTAAAGGATCGTCAGAAAGGCGAGCAGGATTGAGCCGATGGCCAACCCCTCTGCACCATACATATTCTGACAAAGTGCGAGGCCGATAATGCCCATATTGCCCCGAAATGATCCCTGAACAAATACGCCTTTGAGAGCGGCTTCCATCCCTGACATGGTTGCAACGATCCATAGCAATAGTACCGCTGCTATTGTGGCCAATAAACCGTAGATCACCTGTTGCGGCCTGACCAATTCAAATACCGGACTTTCAGTGATGCTCAAAAATAGCAGGAGCGGCAGGGCGATGGTGAAAATCAGGCGAGAACCGATTTCAATGAATCGATCATCGATTATGGTTCGGTAACGGAGCCACCAGCCAATGAAAACGATAATAAAACAGGGTAGGGTGATGCCCCCGGCGAAGGACAAGAGTTCCAGAAAATGGGGCATGTATAACTCATCCCGGCTAAAGCAGTTAATAACTACACGGATTTGTTGATGTATTCTTTCACATCAACACCGTAGGTGCCATTCGCCAGGCCTTTTTTGATGGAATAGATTTCACCGGATTTATCTTTAATGTCGTCTGCGAGGTTCACAATGTAGGGCGGACGCTGTTTTTTGTCCGAGGTCAGTACGAGTTCCACCCGTGGCCGAAGTCGGTATTCCGGATTGGCGGATACCACGATTCCGATTTCCCCGTTTGTCATTTCGACCAGGGATCCGGGAGGGTAGATGCCGACCATTTGAATAAAAGCTTCGACGAGTTCTTTATCGAAATGTTTATCGCGCTCGGCAAACAGTATTTGCAGTGCGTCCAGCGCCGGGGAGCCACTTTTGTAGCAGCGAGAGCTGGTTATCGCATCATAGGCATCGACAATGGTGATCAGGCGAATAAATTTGTGCAGGTAACCTGCGTCCAGACCTTCCGGATAACCTTTGCCATCAATCCGTTCATGGTGTGACATTGCGGTGTCCTGAACCATGGGCTCCAGGTCTTCATATTGTTTGAGAATGTCATACCCCAGGTTGGTATGTTGTTTCATGATGGCAAACTCGATCCGGGACAGTCGGCCGGGTTTGTTCAAAATGTCGTCGGGAACTTTCAACTTACCTACATCGTGGAGCATGCCACACATGCCAACCAATTCGAGCTCGGCGGGAGAAAGACCGAGGAAGCGCCCAAATGCGATAGACAGAATGCCAACCCTGAGGCAGTGCTCTGCCGTGTAGTGGTCTTTTTCTTTAATCTTCGTCATCCAGAGTAACGCGTTGGCGTTGGTCAGAATGCTATCGACACAGCTTCGAATCAATGCCCGTGATCGCTCAAGATCGATCTGGTGGTCTTTCTTGATGTTTTCCATGATTTGCTCGACATGGTCAACACCCTCGTCGAAGACGATTTTTGCGCCAGGTAGTGTGTCGTGAAATGGTTTGTTTTCGCGCAGGCCGGGATAGTTGGGTGCGGTGCCTTCAGCAGTGATCGGGCCGGATTTCTGGTTGTCGATCCAGAATTCTTTTTCAATTTCGATAAAAACGTGTCGGCAATGACTGCGCAGTAGCTCGATATCGTCGATGCTGTTGATGGTCATTCCCTGAAGCAGTACCGGGATTTCAGTCCAGGGGCGATCCAGTCGCGTAACGTACATGCCTATTTCGAGGTTATCCACCGGCATCTTTACTTCTATCAATTTTGAATCCGAGTTTTTATTTTTGGTTCTGGCCAAATTTGGAATTTTTTTTCTTCCGAACATACCTTAACGTCTCGGTCGGCAATTGATATTGAGGCTTAATGACTTTGCGCGGTCAACGGTGGCGAAACGACCGTATACCCTCAAGTTTTAGCGTATATTAAAATTAATTGCTCGGATGTTAAGTTCACCACATCTCCTGTGTAATATTTGTAATAGGGCAATGAGGATCAGGTCTGATTCAAGTCACGAAAGTTATGCCCTGCAACCGAAATGAGCTTTTGTGTATTGATACACCAGGATTTTGATTCACCAGGTTATGTGCTGTACATCGATGCAGATGTTTACCCCATATTTTTATGTTTAAACCATGAATCGAAAAATGTCTAAATTTCGGACAGGTTTTGCAAGATTGATGCTGCGGCTACCCGGAAGAAGGTGGCACTAACGGCACTAATGGTTGTAATGTGAATTTTTGCAATTTTCCAGAAATGAGTTATAAACAGATATAGATCAAAAAATAGACAGAATGCTATAGTTGGACTTATCCCTTTAGGGGGGAGCAGGGGGCTCTCCTCCAACCTCCGCAGTGAAGCTGGTCGATTTTCGGAGGCTGATGTGAGTCGCATTACACTGATCAAGAATGTCATTCGGCTGGGTATGAAGTTTATCCCCAACCAACTCAACGCCTATCGCTTATGTTCCAAGAGTGGGCACTTTTTGATAAAACCGCCAAAAGGGATGCAAATCGATTATACTAAAGTCGACGATGTACCCGTGGTCTGGCTTAATCATAAAACCCATTGTTCTTCCCGGGTTATATTGTACTTGCATGGAGGCGGTTATCTGATTGGTTCCACGCGTACTCACATTGAACTTGCGTCTCGCATTGCTCGAGCCTGTAAAGCACAAGTGGTGATGGCGGAATATCGCCTGGCGCCGGAGTATCCCTACCCTGCAGCGCTGGAAGATGTATTTGCAGTTTACAAGCATCTATTGAGAGAGCGCATATCAGCCAAGAAAATTGTCATCGCCGGAGACTCTGCAGGTGGTGGTCTATCTCTCGCGCTGCTGCAGCACATTCGCGATCATAAACTCGATGTCCCGGCGGGTGCAGTTTGTCTGTCGCCCTGGCTTGATTTGAGCTGCTCAATGTCCTCCCTCGCAAAAACACTGCACCGGGATCCATTGATCACACCCGAACGTATCCGGTACTTTGCTCGCCACTACGCGGGGGCTTCTGACCGAACTCAGCCCAGATTGTCGCCGTTATTTGCCGAACTCAAGGGGCTGCCACCTATTCTGATTCAAGTTGGCGGGGACGAAGTCCTGTTACCGGAATGTGAGCTCTTCCAGGCACGGGCGGAAAGCGAAGGTATACAAGTCGAATTGCAGGTTTGGCCGGAGATGTTTCATGTCTGGCAATTTGCATTTCGCTGGCTGCCTGAGGCGCGACGCGCGGTATCCCAGATCGGTTACTTTGTGCGTCAAATCGTACCCGTTTGAGCCGTTCCGTATAATCTGTCAGCCAAGCCTTGAGCTTTCAAATGTCAGCTGATCAATTCATCCGTGCTATCGGTACACGTAAGGTTGAGAGTCCAGTTGGGCCAGTTTGGATGATTGAAGTGCGACGTTATGCTGTGTTTGTTGTGCGGACAACGATGGTGTTGCGATTTGGGTACTTTGATCACTGGCAGAGTCTGCCAGGTTAAGTGACGCGATAAACAGCACCATAACGGCTGTAATCTTGGCCAGAGAATTGAGCTTCTCAGTCATGATATTTCTCCTTTTGCATAGATCACCCGCTACACGTTGCCGCGCACCATGTCGCTGGTGATTTTGATTACCATCCATGTTACTTCAAGGAAATTCCCTGAATAATCATTAAGCACTAACTGTACCAGTATGGGCGCTTCAAAAGTGTGAACCAGTATTTAGCAAGCGCTCTTAGACGGCTACTGAAGATTGTGATGAGAACTATGTCTCAAAAAGTGACGACTGAGGGGCAGGCGCAACAGGGATTGCGCATTGCACTGAAGCTGGGAAAATATAACTGAACAACAAGAACAGATTAGCGGACAAACCTAGAAAAGTTTGATGTAATCAGCGCTAAATGCAGGTTACGATGCGTAACATTTGTGATTAAGCCGGGTCGGTTATTTGGGGTTCGCCCAAGTCGAGCCAGTGTTGCAGTGTATTAAATAATGCCTTGGGGGCAAAGGGCTTGGCGATAAAGTCATTCATACCACATTCGATGCAGTGAACCTTGTCGTGCTCAGTTGCATTTGCTGTGAGTGCAATAATGGGAATGGTTGGATTGTTTTGACGGATAATGCGTGTCGCTTGGTAACCATTCAATATCGGCATCTGTATGTCCATTAGAACGGCATCATATTGATTATGAACAATTTTATCGATTGCCTGCTGGCCATCGCTGGCAACATCGATTTGGATGCCTGTGCATTCCAGAAGTGCGCAGGCAACTTCGCGATTAGTGATATTGTCTTCTACCAGTAATATTCGGTTGTGTCGGAAGCGTTTCTGAAAATCGGCGAAAATATCCGGTTCGGTGTTCGAATCGATAACTGCGGCATTGGAGCTCAACACACGGGTGGGGTTGTCCGGGCTCCCGAGTGGAATGTTTTCTAATATTTCGATTAGCGTCTGCGTTCCTGTCAATGGCGTGTCGACTACAAACCTCGGCTCTCGATAGGTGCGCGTGGGGACATGTTCGAGATAAATTACCGGTGAATGGCTCTGTGCTCTGGAAATCAAATTGAGGAGTTGCGACTGGATTTCCTCTGGCAAGAGGGTATCGATAATAAATACGCTGCTTGAGTCTGCCTCGGCTACGGCATGCTCAAGCGCCTGAGTTGAAAAAGTATGCACCCCTAAACCGGCATTGCTCACCCAGAATTGAATGTTGTCACGTAAACTCGCGTTTTCGCTAATGAAGTGGACAGTTTCAATCGGGCCGGAATAAAGCGTGTTCAGGTTGTCGACTTGTTCGCTTCGTTGACAGGGGAGGGTAAATACTACGTCCGTGCCAGCGTTGGGTTTACTGTTTAATTGGATGTTTCCGCCCATGATTGCTATCAGGCGTTTACAGATTGCCAGGCCGAGTCCCGTGCCGCTAAATTGTCGGGTTGTGGATGAATCTGCCTGAGCAAAAGCATTAAAAACATGCTTCTGTTGAGTCTTGTCCATACCTACGCCGGTGTCCCGAATCCGAAACTCGAGCTCAATTGCATTTTTTTTATTTTGATCCCGATTTGACACGGAAATATCAATGCGGACTTCACCTTGCCGGGTAAATTTGATCGCATTTGAAATCAGATTGCTGAGAATTTGTCCGACTCTGCATCCATCTATTTCAACATGTTGAGGAACGGTTGGGTGGATATACACGAGCAACAAGTTTTGCTGGTCTCGTGCTGCAAGGCGAAACAGCGTCACCTGTTGATGCAATAAGTTTGAGATATTTTCGGTGTTAAGGGAAACTTCAAGTTTTCCTGCCTCGATTTTGGAGAAGTCCAGAATATCATTAATAATACCCAGTAGAATACTGGCAGAATCCTTGATTTTCTGGATGTAGCTGCGCTGTCCAGTTTCCCGAATATTGTTCAGCGCTAACTCGGTCAAACCAATGATCGCGTTGAGCGGGGTTCTAATCTCATGGCTCATATTTGCCAGGAAGGCACTTTTCGCTTGATTCGCTTCGTTTGCTGCTTTTACTGCGTCCTGTTGCGCCAATTCATAACGCTTTCGCTGGGTGCTATCACGAAAAACGATCACCACGCCCTTAGCGTGTCCTTTGGCATCTTTTAAGGTGGACACCGTGTATTCTACAGGAAGGTGTGTACCATCCTGTCTGACGAAGGTATCATTTTCCTGTTGCCGGGTTTGTCCGTCATTTTGGGTCTTGGTGATTTGCGAATGGGTATAATCAACTGCGCGTCCATTCGGGTAGTGATGATGCAGCAAGTCATGGAAAGATTGGCCAAGAAGTTGCCCGTTGGCGTAGCCAGTCAGGCGGCTTACGGCTTCATTTGCGAACGTGATTGCCCCTTCGTTATCCAGACCGATAATACCTTCGCCACTGGCTTCCAGGATCAATGAAAGGTCGGACTGGGTTTCCTCGAGGGCTGCTGTTTTGGCCGAAACCGTTGACTCAAGTTGTTGATTGAGTTGTTTTAATTTTTCCTCGTACTCAACCCGGTCGGTGATATCAGCCTGCGTGTTGATTAAGCGAATTGCGTTGCCGGAGCGATCTCGTTCTATTACTTTGCCCTTGCTGAGTACCCAGCGATATTGGCCGTTGAAAGCACGCATCCGGAACTGTAGTTTATAGCCATCGCCCCAGGATGCATGGGTCACCAGTTCATTAATAACATCATTTTTGTCTTCCGGGTGAACCAAGTCGGTCAGTGTTTTGAAGTTATGGGGACCTTGTGTGGGTTGGTAACCCAGCATGGAAAACCAGCGAGGACTAAAGAAAACCTCCCCGCCTTTTACATCCCAATCCCATATGCCTTCATTCGCCGCTTCAAGAGCCAGTGTCAGCCGCTCTTCGTTGTGTTGGCGTTCAGTGCTCAAGCGGTGTACTTTTTCCCGTGTTATCGTAAAGTAAACAAAAAGTACGGACATCAGAAGCATGGACACTGCCGTAAGCAGAATCCACAAGACTTTGGATTGTTGCATGAGTGCCAGGGCTTCTTCAGCTTCAATTTCGTAGGTTATGCCATACCCGGACTCATTCAACCAGGCCCAGGCCGCAACCACCGATTCGCCGCGAAAATTGATAAACGGGGTGGTACTGACACCGTTTTTGCCAGCAATGGCCTCCGCTGCATTCAAGGCCAATGATTTTCCGGGAATGAGAACGGGTCGATTGGTATCGATGGAGTGGGCATTGACCGGCTGGTAAAGGCGGATGCCGGGAGCCAGGTCTGTTGGGCTGGAGAACAGGCCTTTTTTCTGTAAATCAGCTTGGAAGCGACTTCGAGTCATTAGTTTGGCTTCGCTGTCAAATGCGAGTAGCTCATCACTGTTAAACTGCGCGGCTTCATCGAAAAGCGCCTGCCATGGTGCTGCAGATAGCGCGAAAACCAGAATAAGCGGTGTTCTGTCGGCGGTATTCTGTGAGTTTCCGTTCGAGCTGCTGATCAATTGAGCAGGTAAAGCGATTCCGATATAGATAGAGGCGTTGTCTGGATTTCCATCATCGGGCTGTAACGGGCCCGGAATACTGATTGATGCCGCACCTTTGGCCATGCGTTTAAAATCCAGGCTGCTCAGTTCCGGGCCATTACCGGGAATTTGCTCTGTAATCGTATTTTGGTCGGATTGGATCAGGACTTGGCCCTTCTGATCCATAATGTAAAACCCTTGGTAGTTTAAACCTTTCAGAATAACGTTTAACCAGGCGGTTAAATCCTTGACTGTTTTCGAGTTCAGGGTACCGTTCGCCTGCCTCAGGTTTTCGGCGTAAGCGCGAAATTGTGGCGTACTGACAATAACCTGGACTTCTCGTTGACGGGATTGGGTCCATTTATCCAGGCTGTGCTCAAGACGTTGTATCTGGGCTTGCAAACGGGATTCAATCTGGGCTTGATGCGCAGTTTCAAACAATCCCCAAATCCAGCTCGACCCTAATCCAAATAGAACCAATACGAGAAAAAGTAGAGTAAGCAGGGAAGGCGAGCTGAATTTCATCGATTCGTCTGTCGTAGAGGGTTGTCGAGGTTCGTTAGGGCACGCTGATCATTCTTTAGCAGTATAGAGCATTCCGGTATAGAAATCAGGAATCCCTTGCCGCTCAGGTTGGTTCGACAGACTGGTTTTTTTTGAGATAGTGAGCGAGAGAGATGGCCAGCACTAGAAATACCGCAGACAGTATTAGTATGAGCAGAGACTGATGTGTAGTTGAAGACAGTGCTCCACCGATTAAAACAAATCCTATCAGCGAGGGTAAAATTCCCAAAAAGGTTCCCAATGCATAATCACGGTGGCGGAGGCTGGTCAGGCCGCAGCCATAGTTGACAGCATCAAATGGTAAAAACAGCAAACGCATAATTACCACGGTTATCAGGCCATTTTGCTGTAGTCTTTTTTCCCACTTCAAGATCTGCTGACTTTCCATGGACTTTACCCAATCCCGGCCAAGATAGCGGGAAACCAGAAACGCTAAATTAGCGCTCATGTTCTCGCCAATGATGGTGAGTAGAATGCCCAGCCAGGGGCCAAATAGCAGTCCAGATAGAATCGTTAGCAACGTCGCGGGAAAGAGCACCAGAGGGCGAAGCGTATAGATTATGATATAGAGTAACGCCGCCTCTACGTGTCCAAATTGCTTTAACCAGTGCTCCAGGAGTGCAGGGACCTCTTGAATTTCGACACCGGACTGGATCAGCAGTGTGATCGCGGACAGCAATAATAATGACCAAAGCATTATAACTACTTTTTTAGCGGCAGACTTAAAGGCATTCAAATGTTTGCATCTCCACTTGCCGGGGCAAAAGTTTATCGTTAGGCCTTGAGAGTGGCACGACCTTAAAAAGTTCCCTTAATTTTGATCTGGCGAATCTACGTTTTCGCGTTTTTCTAATGGAGTATGACCCGATGAGGATAAGTGTGCGCCATGGGGGGCGCTGTTGCTCGTGTCTGGGGGGGCCGGGGCGAATAGTTTTGCAGAGCCTGCACCACAGGATATGACTGTTTTCATCGCCGCTTCGACTTTTATATCGGGCCGGATTTCTGCGAGGTGTTCAGGAATATGGTAAATAAATCCGGAGGTTGGGTTTGGCCCGGTTGGCACGAATACCGTGAGTGTCCCGTCATCATGACGACTGGTAATGATCGCGGTAACGGTGGTTTCGACTTGTTCGCCAAATAGTTTTACCCGTGCAATTGAACCACCAGCAAAGGGGGACGATGCCTTGTCTCCAACAAATTGATTTACAATCTCCTTGATCATTTGATATCCGGGAGCAAGCCTGTTCAGTGTCGCGTCAAACCGGTTGTGTAAGTAAATCCCCGCGCTGGTGGTGACGAGGTAACCGGTGAGTGCGACAGAAATCAGAATCAGCAAGATGACAACCACATCACCAGCGAGCTCTGGAAAACCACTGAGTTTGATCACCAGATTGGTGAAGGGTTGAATCAGGTCTGTCAGGGTGTGGAATAACCATCGGAAGAAAATACCGAGAATGACTAAGGGTAGAAATATGATCAGCCCGGCAAGAAAATATCGGGTGAATATCAATCTGAATCCTTGCATGGAAAGTATCCTTTCGTGTTGATCAGGGCCGCATCAGTTTACCAATTTAGGTTCTCCAAATCCCGTTACTTATTTGATCACGGGATTGTGGTTTTTCCATGACAAGAACTTTACAGGAACGTTATTCGTACGTGCACAGGTAGGCGGTATCGCTTGCCACTTTGAGATCGAACACCTGATTGGCTTCTACAATAAAGGTTTCGCCTGCCGAATAGGTTGTCCAATCACTTTCACCGGGCAGTTTAACGGTAAGTGCACCGCTGATTACGGTCATATTTTCTTTTTTGCTGGTGTCAAACTGATATTCGCCTGAAGCCATGACGCCAACCGTTGCAGGCAACGTTTCTCCCTGAAACGCAATCGATTTCACTTTGCCGTCGAAATATTCATTAACATTAAACATGCTTAAGCTCCTGAGATCATGCTCGGATGATTTTTTAAAGGGGGCTGACAGTAAGGTAGCCCAAGGTTTCTGTCAGAGCGGGTCTTGACAATGTGCTGTCTCAGTGG
The DNA here is from genome assembly GCF_002162375.1 of Oleiphilus messinensis. Lineage (GTDB taxonomy): Bacteria > Pseudomonadota > Gammaproteobacteria > Pseudomonadales > Oleiphilaceae > Oleiphilus > Oleiphilus messinensis. The sequence continues at coordinate 660,354 of NZ_CP021425.1, forward strand.
GGTTGCTGAAGCAAAATCTCAAGTCCCTCAACGCAACGAGTATAGTCATTAATGGTATTAGTTGTGATGTGTGTCACACTATTTGCTTGTGATAAGTCACACTTTTGACTAGCTTAAAAATAGCTTGATACCTCCGTTTAAGTACAATGATCAAGTGTCTGTTTTGAACAATTAGTAAGCAGTCAAAATCAACGAAAAGCACGACAGTTCAAAAATAGCCTGGTGACAGCAAGAAAGTTCGTGGGCAGAAAGGCCTGTGTTAGAAAGGTCTTTGGTAGAAAGTGCGTCGTGCTAATAAAGAAAGCAGTTCAGATAAAGCAGTACAATAAATTAGCAGCTGAGCCGACGGGGCCAGAGTTTTACACCACTTGCACTCAATGGTGTGTGAGCCCACGTCAAACAAATCGACGTATTTGATAAGTATCACTCATTAATAATAAGAAGCTGAGGTGACTTAAGACCTCACGCGATTAAGCAGTCCGGTGATAATGCAGAATAAATCTGTATTGCAGTTCTCCACAGAGTGCAGCCCCGATTAGGTTGGATAACCTCTATTGCGGCATAACCTGCTCAGTTGCTTCATATTCATATAACACATCATGTCCCGTAACTTGCCGGATGGTGTCCGGCCCGGACAGGCACAGGCTATTTTGGCTGTGATGATCCACGTTGCGGTGGCATGTGCATTCAGAGGCACGAATATGAGTTTATTCACATTAAAAAAATCGATCGAATCTGTATCATTTAATAAGAATCCCTTGAGCACTTTGTACTTCGGAGCCTGTTTGTCAGGAATGTTGTTCGCGTTGCCAGTGCTTGCTAATGGGCCAAATAGCGATGCCGAAGTCCGGGTATCCGGCGAAGCGGGTGCTGAAAAAGTGGTTGTCATTGTTGACGGTGTTGAAGTGGAGTTTGGCGTCAGCAGAAGTACACTGGAGACATTCTCTTTGCCTCAATTGGATGAATTCGGGCTCGCCGGCGCATACTTGCCTGGCGCTTTCGAACCCACTGCTGCGGGTGAAGCAGAAGGGGTTGACTCTACGACGCAAAATTTGTCTACGGACACCACAACGCAGCTATCAAGTTCGGAAATTGATGAGCAAAATAACCGGAGGGCTGAGGATCGGGAGAAAGTGGCTCAGGTCAAAGATGAGCGGGTTGTTCGCGCTGATGGGAATGTAGTGAGCGTAACCTCACTTGTCGTATCCAGTCGATAGCGCAATGGCCCGGAGGCATAATTATTCATGGGGGCTGAGTATCGTGTTGTTTAACAGCTCCCGGAATGCTTCATCCTTGATGTACTGGAGAATCTCAGATTTTTTCGGGTAAATTGACTGATTTTCGTCTGACCAGATGGACTCCAGATATTTATAACGCTTTTCCAAGTTGGGCTGAGTACGGTTCAGGCTGTATTGGTGGCAATTTACAATAGTCTTTAAAACAGGTTCATGGAATCCGATCGCGCTGTCCAATTCGCTGAGAAGGTTTTGCAGTCGTGAGAGGCTGTACTCGCAAAGCTTTTGCAGTTTATCCGGTGCGAGATTGGTCTTGTGTTCTTCGATTAATTCCCACAGTAGCTCAATATTCTCAAAAAAATTCTGTATATGTTTTTGTCTGAACAGGTTTTTCGGGACGCGGGTGGTCTCTGTAATTTGCTTGCGCAAAGCGTGATAATCAATGTTGCCAGAGGTGAGGTGCGCGTGGAGCAAATACCGTTGGGTCGTGAGAGGGTCGGACTCAATAAATGTCAAAAGCGACTTCGCGAGACTGGTTTTATCTTTCCGCAACAGGTAGCTTAATATTTTCTCACGATCAGAACCTTGATCCATATAACCGAGCTTGCTCTGCAGGCGACGAAATTCCAGTGCGAGTGCGGCACAGTGTTTACAGAAGTCAAAGCCTTCAGATTCTGGACAGTTGCAGGAACCTTCCAGTGTTGTAGGTGAGAGCTTTAATATGGCTGAATACGAATTTGTAGCATCACGAATAGAACCCTGCACAGTATCCCGTGATGCCTGGCGGTGCACATCCACTTCAGAAACGGCATCGTTTTCGAAGAGGTGCTTTCCATTTTCGTAAGTCTGTTGACCTGCGAGTTTGGTGAGCAGCTCGGCGTTAATATCTAGTGCCATCGTATTGTGTAATTACCTGTATAGTCCGTCTACTTCAGTTATGGAAGATGCTTACAAAGCCATGAATTTGTGAGTAAACTTCTGGGTGATTGACTTTCAGTCGTTCAACTTTGAACATACAAAGCTTCGATACTACTCTGGATAGAGTATAAGTGGAAGTGTATATGAGGCAGGCTATCATTGGATTTCATCAGGACGAACAGCGGGACTGGGTTGCTGACCTGGCGTGTGGGCACAGTCAGCATGTACGTCATCGGCCACCATTTCAAAACAGGCCATGGGTGATCTCAGAACAAGGTCGTGCGAATTTTGTGGGTCACAAGTTGAACTGTCTGTTGTGTGATGTGCAGAATACTCACAAGTAAACCGACAATAAGCACCGGGACAACTGATAATGTAGGCCGGTTAGGGAGAGGACAATGCAGATATTCATCGTGACGAAAGGAGTGTTGTGAATGCGGGTGGTCGTGCTGGGTGCAGGGGCGGTAGGGTGCTTTCTGGGAGGCTGCTTACAAGCGTCAGGCGTTAAGGTCAGCTATATTGGCCGACAACGGATCAAGAATATCGTCACGGAATTCGGTTTAACCGTGAGTGACTGGAAAGGCCGGTTAGTCAGTTTCGCACCTGAAGCGGTGGATTACCATAAATCAGGGGAGTGCCTGACGTATGCCGATATCATATTGGTCACCGTAAAAAGTGGCGATACGGCCAGCGCAGCTAAAACAATTAAAGAGTATGCATCACCGAGAGCCTTGGTGGTGAGTTTTCAAAACGGCGTTTGTAATAGTGATGTACTGCGGGCGAACCTGCCCGGATTCAAAGTACTGTCCGGGATGATTCCTTTTAATGTAGCTGAACAGCCCGGTGGGCGTTTTCACAGCGGCACTGAGGGTGATTTATTCATTGAAGAACTTGACGATGCGCATCGATCATTGCTTAACCTTTTCCAGGGGGCCGGCGTGGGTATTGTCGCCCGCTCAGACATGGCATCTGTTCAGTGGAGCAAGCTTGTGCTGAATCTGAATAATTCCATTAATGCGTTGTCTGGGTTAGCACTTAAAGAGCAATTAATGGATCGTACCTATCGCCAAGTTGTGTCGGCGGCGACGGCTGAAGGCCTGACGGTTTTGAAAGCCGCAGGCATCACACCCGTGCGAACCGGTAAAGTCGTACCGCAACTGGTTCCTCACGTGTTAAAACTGCCGAATTTCATGTTTCTGAAAGTCGCCAGTGCCATGATTAAAATTGATGAATCCGCAAGATCTTCGATGCAGGATGATCTGCGCCTTGGTCGCAGAACCGAAGTGGATTACCTAAACGGTGAAATTGTAAAGTTGGCGGCGCGAGTCGGCGTTGAGGCTCCAGTCAATTCCCGTATCGTTGACCTGCTAAAAGCGGCAGAAGCAGCAGGGCGGGGGTCGCCAAAAATGTCAGCAAATGCGCTATATACCTCTGTGCTGAAACCAGCGGTAAAAGCCTGAGTCAACTCTTTATCTGCTACGATCTATCAGTGCAGATCTTCTGCGTGCGTTTTCAGTGTTTCCAGGTCGATGATCTCCAGGGCTCGAATGTGAGTTGCCATGATCCGGATTCTCGGGGCCATACCGTCTTCAAATGCCTGTCGCCATCGTGACGCACACAGACACCAGCTATCGCCTGACTTGAGGCCGGGAAAGCCGAATTCCGGTCTTGCTGTCGATAGGTCGTTACCCTTAAAGCGTGAATACTCTAAAAACTCCTGGGTCATTACTGCGCATACCGTGTGTGATCCGGCATCCTGTTCGCAGGTGTTGCAGTGACCGTCCCGAAAGAAACCGGTTTTCGGATCCAGACTGCAGGATTCCAGTGGGAGTCCCAGTACATTGAGCGCTTCGTTTTTGACGAGTTCCATTATTGATTCCAAGGTTCGTTGGGTAAGACGTTTTTGCCCGATTCCCTTTCTGTTCAGGTTCAACTCAGGCTCGCGCCCTAGTTTACAAAGTTTGGTGGTGACAAAGAAGTGGCCACATTGGATTTTGCCTCAACTTTCCTCCACCTGAGCCCTAAAACGATACAGTTTATGTATTCTAGGTCGACTTTGTATTCTGGGTCTACACTATCCTGTGTGCAGCGACGTTTTATCCCATTTACAGGGTTGTAATCAATATGATCAGACATTCAGGGTTATTTGCTTTTCTTTTGGCGGCATTCACCCAGGGTTTTTCCACTTTTGTGACAGCCCAATGTTCATCTGCTGAATTTAGCGGTGCAGAAAATAAAGTCATTAGTGCTTACATTGCTTATTACGGGCGGATTCCAGACACGGCGGGACTTGAATTTTGGAGCGGAGAGGTTGAGCAACAAGGTTCGTTGGATGCCATTATCGAAAGCTTCGGCAACTCGGAAGAGTTTGAAAGCAATTTTGCACATCTTGATTCCGAGACGTTGATTAATAATCTCTATTTGCAGGCATTCAGCCGAAGTGCGGATGATGCTGGATTGGCATTTTACGTAGATGAACTTGAAAATGGCCGGATCAGCCTTCAGGAAATAGCGGTCAGCATTATTAACGGTATTCAAGGGGAAGATGAAGAGATCATTCGTAACAAGATTGCTGTCGGCCAGCATTATGTCATTCAGGCTCTGGATCAGGGTATTGAATTTAGCGAAGATCAGATGGCAGGTTTGCTGGATGTCGTATCTACTGATGAAACCTCAACTATTGAAGCTTGTGAGGCGATAACCAGCGAAATCGAGGCGTTGGTTGTAGAACAGGAAGACAATGAATTTTTTACTGAAAACAGTTGTGATAATGGTTCCGATGAAAACGAGCCAATTAAAAAGTCTGCCACGCTCGAAGGGGTGAGTGGACTCTCTTATAGCAGTGAAACGGAAGCGACTGTTGCCGGTATTAAAAAGTCAGTGGCGGGTGTTACCGGGCTGAATGGTGAGTTTGAGTACTACGAAATGTGTGGCGAGTCTGCGAGTACTGCATTTTGTATGGGGGTTAAGAAGAATTGTGACGTCGAGGAAGTTGTTACGGCCGTGGAGATTGATCGTATGCGCCTGGGGGGAAGAATCCTGGGGATTATCCGTGATCCGGGTGATGAGGTGAGCTTTGAGGATATCGTCTCTCAAAGTTTTCCGGATCAAACAGATGAGGGGAAACAAAAAATCCGGCGCAACATTTACCGCTTGTTGTTAACACTGGATGAAGATGGCGATCAGGAAAATGGGATCGCCTTAAATGAAACGATTCGAACCCAAGCTGAAGATTTTGCCGATAACCTCGATTTCACCTTGGATGAATTTGAAAATGATCAGCAGGTTATAAACTTCATTGCGGCTGCCGGGGCTGATCAGCTGGTGCCTCGGGATAAGGCTGATGAATTTGAGGCATCGTTGCCGCTATTGCCCAAGTCGTTTACTGTTTCGGGTTCTATTCTGGGTCTGGAAGGGCCGATCACGCTCTCGCTTAATGACAGAGAACAAATCACTACTTTCCCCAGAACGTTCTCCTTTACTTCACGGCTGCAACCCGAGCAGCCTTATCTCGTGCGTATTGTCGAGATCCCGGATCAATTTGAGTGTGTGCTGGATAACGCCCAAGGCATCATTGCATTCGAACCCGTCACCAATGTTCGGGTACTTTGTCGTGATAAAGCTGGAAGTGAGCCAGACGGTGAAGTTCCAGACGGTGAAACGCCCGGCGGAGAAGTTCCAGACGGCGAGATGCCCAGCGGAGAAATTCCAGACGGCGAGGTGCCCGGCGGAGAAGTTCCAGACGGCGAGATGCCCGGCGGAGAAATTCCAGACGGCGAGATGCCCAGCGGAGAAATTCCAGACGGCGAGATGCCCGGCGGAGAAATTCCAGACGGCGAGATGCCCAGCGGAGAAATTCCAGACGGCGAGATGCCCAGCGGAGAAATTCCAGACGGCGAGGTGCCCGGCGGAGAAGTTCCAGACGGTGAAATGCCCGGCGGAGAAGTTCCAGACGGCGAGATGCCCAGCGGAGAAATTCCAGACGGTGAAATGCCCGGCGGAGAAGTTCCAGACGGTGAAATGCCCGGTGGAGAAGTTCCAGACGGCGAGGTGCCCGGCGGAGACGTTCCAGACGGCGAGATGCCCAGCGGAGAAATTCCAGACGGTGAAATGCCCGGCGGTGAAGTTCCAGGCGGCGAGATGCCGGGCGGAGAAATGCCGAGCAGCGAATCGCCTAATGGTGAAATGACTGAGGGGCCAGTTGAGCCAGTGGCCCCGAGATAAAGCGAAACTCAGTGAACGCCCGTGAGCAAGTAGGCTTCAGCGGCTTCGACTTGAGAAACTTTTCCCCCAAGCACAACAATATCGCCACGCTCGAACAATAAATTTTCATAGGGGGCAAGCAGTGTCTGCTCCTGTCGACGGATGGAATGCAGGGTCACGCCGTGAGGCCCCAAGTTGAGTTCCCCAGGGGCTTTCGAACAAGCCCAAGCCCCTTGAGGCAGGTAGACTGGCTGCATGATCTGAGCATCGACATCCGGTGACAAACTTTGCCGGGATTTCTCGCCCAGGAAATATCCTTTGAGTACATTGTAACGAGAGGCTCGAACGGAATTGAGCAAGTTGTCGATGCGGTCGTTGGAAATGTTCAAGCTGGCCATGACTGCAGAGACAATCGTCAGGCTCGCCTCATGAATTTCAGGTATAACTTCGTCTGCCCCGGACTCAATCAGCACATCAGCATGGCTGTCGTCACGGCTTCGGACAATAATCGGCCGGGAATTACCCGTGGCACGAATCGCGACAATGATGTGTTTCGAGGTCAGGTAATCATCGAAACTGATAACCACCAATGCCGCATGATCCAGGCCTAGCTTTTCGAGAATGGATAAGTTTCGGGTATCCCCGAAGAATACGGTTTCACCCGCATCCCGAGCCATTCTGACGCGCGCGGGGTCATCATCAATGGCGACATAGGGAATATCTTCTTGTTGCATAAATCTGCCGAGTGCCTGCCCTACACGGCCATAGCCGAGAATCATGACGTGTTGTTGCTTTTCCGAGTTGTTTTGCTCCACTGCTGTTTCCGAGTGCGAGTCCGCGACTGAATCATGCGCGAATGCTGGAAGGGGGTCTGTTTGTGTCGAGCGTGACAATCGGCGCAGAACGGTTTGGGCGATGGGGTCGACATGTTTCATCAGGAAGGGGGTGACGGCCATGCTGACAACGATAATACTGACAAAGAATGAAGCCTGATCAACGGGTATCAACTGATCGCCTTGTCCCATGGCAATCAAGGCGAAACCAAACTCTCCGCCCTGGCACAACACGACTCCTGCCCTAAGTGCATCTGAATGCTTGTCCCCCAAAAGAACACACAATAGTGTAATCAGGGCGCATTTGAAGATGATCAGGCACGCTGAGAAGAACAGGATGCGGTACCAGTATTCGGTGAGTAACTCAAAATCGACCATAAAGCCGATTGAGACGAAAAACAAGCCAAGCAATAAGTCCCGAAAGGGCCTGATTTCATTCTCAATTTGATGGCGAAAATGGCTTTCACCCAACATCATTCCCGCCATAAACGCGCCGAGTGCCATGGCGAGTCCGAGAAAATGAGCAATTGCAGCGGCGCTCAGTGCTACGGTGAGTACGGTCAGAACAAACAGTTCCTGAGATTTAGTCGCGCTGATGCGGGTGAAGAGTGGGGGCAGAATGTATTTGCCAGACCAGCCAATAAACAGAAAGTACCCCGCACCTTTGATCAGAGTCCAGATCAGTGTCATGAAAAGTCCACTGTCACCACTTTTCCCGGTGGCGGACAGGAAAATCAATAAAACGACCGCTGCAATATCCTGAAACAGCAGAATACCAATTGCAATTTGTCCATGTCGTGTGTTGATCTGCTGATAGCGCGCAAGCTCTTTGGTAACGATTGCGGTGGAGGAGAGTGCCAGCGCAGAGGCCGCAATAAAGGCCGTGCTGAGTTCGCTTCCCCATGCGAGATTGGCCACAAGAAACACGGCGAGACAGATAACGACTTGCAGTGAGCCCATGCCGAATACGGTTTTCCGTAATGCAAACAAGCGCGGTAACGAAAATTCCAAACCAAGGGTGAACAGTAAAAAGGCGACCCCAAACTCGGCGAGTATATGATATGCATGTGGGTCGCTTACCAAGCCGGTTACATTGGGGCCAACCACAATCCCGACCAGAAAATAGAGCAGTATGGTTGGAATGCCATAGCGTTGGAGCCACGCGGCAAGTAAAACGGTCAGTGTCAAGATAATGATAATTTCGTTGAGCATACCCGAAGTCAAGGTGTTAATCCTTTGATTAGAGAGGCTGAGGGGTTTGGTCTATTTGCCTCTAAGGGTAGCTTGAACGGGGCTGCTGTGCATTGATGCACAGCAGATTGAAGCATTGAAGTGTGTCGTTAACCGTTAATTTTACAATTTCCACTTATCCAGTTGGTCATTACCCTCTTCAGTGAACAGTAACCAGCCCATAATCAACCCGGAAATGGCTGCAGTTGCGATTCCGGTTACCAGGTACAGTGCAGGGAAGTAGCTGGCACCAAAATCAGTTGCAAGTGGTGTTAAATTCAGAGTTAAAAGTTTTGCGGTGATACCGATAGTCATACAGGACAACAGAACGGTACCCTGGATACCTTCTTTTCCAGATACCCGCCCGACCAGGATTATGTCGATAAACGCGCCCAACACTGCGCCCATACCGATACCGCCGAGCAATACCATCCAGACAAATTGGCCAAGGTTGGCGCCTTGAGTGTTGGCGAGCAAACCGAATACCAGATAATTAACAAGCTCCAATCCAACAGAAAAAATGATGGCTAAAGCCAAGGGCCGAGTAAACATAAGTCGATTAATTTGATTCATCACGAACCTCCTCTATGTGATGTACGTCACAATAGTGCGTCAGAGACCCTAGGTGATTCATACTAATTTTTCAAAAAATGTGACTTTTTACCGTTTTTGTGTAAAAAAATGTGAATGACTAATACCAAAGTCGTAGGAATTGGCGCTGTCTTTATCGGTAAAGCAAATATGCTCAAGGCTGCTTTCGTGGGATGATCGATTTTGAGGGGCAGTAAATTGGATTACTTGAATTGAATGGGGAATCGTGTGCGGTTACAACTGCGAAGATAAACAACTCAGGCCCGTAATCAGTACCGGGCCCTCGTGTACACCCAAGTGAGTTGGTTTTGGGTGTTATGGCATTTGAATTTTGCCGCCGCCAGGCATACCACCCATACCACCAGCACCATCCGGAATCACCAGTGAAGAGGCTTGTTGTCGACGCATTTCTTTCAGCTCTTCAATGGTTTTTTCCATGGAATCCTGAGCTGCTGCGGAGAATTTCTCAACTGCTTCAGCGAGAGTCGCGGCTTCGATTTCAAAATTTAATGGTAACGCCCCGGCTGGAGTGAGCATTTGTGCCTGACCCAAGAACAGGGTAGGTCGATTGGCATCAGGTGTACCGTCAATGGTTACAGGTGTCATTTTGCGAATGGTCCCGACTTTTTGGTCGGTAAACACCTCTTCCAGGTACAATGCATCAGTATCCATTTTGACTTCAGGGGCACCAGATTGGTTTTGCATAATCGAGTCTCATCTTAATTTTGTGAATGTAGAGTGAATATGGTTTCTAGTGTACCCGATTTCAATGTGAAAGGCTTTCAACTGGCAGGATAAGGGATATCTCACAGGTACAGCAGCGCTGCTGTTGCATCGAATTACGATTGATTTATGTAACTTGAAACAGTGCTTTGGTAACGCTAAGTTATTGGAATAGTAAACAAAAGTAAGGTTGTGACCGGTGTATCAGGAAGTCATAGTCTTGTGCACGGTAAGCAAATAAGCAAGCACGATATAGTTGGAGGTGTTGATGCTAATTTATTAATTTTTCAATTCAGTGATGCGTCATTCGAATTGAAGGTGGATCGAGGCGAGTCATGAACGAAAAAATACCAACCAAATTGTTAAAGATGAAAGTACTGGCACAGGTACCCATGTCGGAGTACGTGGATGGACCAAAGTGTTCTGATCCATTGGACGAGAAAAAGCGTAGTTCCTTCTTGCAAAAGCTGCGTCTTGGTCAAGGCAAAGAGGATAATAGTAAAGTTGCCGCTGCCGGTAAGGCTCCGCTGAAAGAATTGACGTTCAACGCAGCGATGTGGTTACGTTTGTTTGAAGTTGAAGGGCAGTTTGTATCCTTTTTTCTGGTTTATCGGGATGATTCCGGCGAATTTGCAGTTTTGATTGATGAGGCGAGAGTCGATGGTGAAGCACCATCAGTTATGTTGACCAATAACGTGAGTCTCACCGTTCGTGGAGAGGTGCAGTACATAAAAGCGTGTTGTGCCGGGCTGAGGGAAGGCCAGCGCTATTTCGTGGACGAATTGTATGTGCAAAAAGTACAGACTGAGCAAGAGCAAGCAAATTTGAAGCGCAGAGCGTGATATTATGCGCGCCTAAAATATACCGTGACCGCTTCTTGAGTTAGACCTGCCTGTCGTCATACCTGCCTGTCGTCATACCTGCCTCTTCTAATGCTGGGCGAGCCGAACCCAGCTTTCAGTCTCATAGGTACCCTGATGACCGCACAGCAACGGCTGCGTGTCGTTGTTCCAATTCAGCCCTGTTTGTCGCAGTCGAATTGCTTTGGCGCGTTGAATCCTATGGGTGTTAAGGTCAATTATGTTCTGCTTCCCTGAAGTAGCCTTTCCATTTTTTGATGCGTTTGGTAAATGCTTCATATAGACAAATCCGACATATTTAGGTCAGTGTAAAAGCCGTTGTTGATGCGCTAGGGGCTCGGCTTCTACACTGAGGGGTTATCAGCCATTGTGAATATTCTGCTACATTGACCTTGCTGTACCTAAGCGGATTTCGTGCCAGGATTGCTTTTTTCTGTTCTGGTTTATTAAATCGTTCGCTTTGCTGGAAAAAACAATGCGGTGTTTGTGTTGGACTTGCTGTGTCTGGATGTGGTTTTTTTGCTTTAACTTCATGATTCAAAAAGGTGTATTTCAGCTTCGTCTTATCATTTGAATGGCTCGTCTGGATAAATTTCAGCTCGACCGTCGTAAAAAAAGTGCCGTGCAGCGTATTATCCCGCATCAAAAATTGTTGGGGCATGGTATTTATAACTTTTTCAGGGTGACAAAATTTGTCTACTTTTGACGATTCGCATTCTGAAATACTTGCTAATTGAATTTATTTTGGTCAGTCTTGCCCCTTTTTTTGTTCATCGTTTAATTTGCTGAAGGTGTGATGGATGTCTACGGAATCTTTTGAAGATAATTTCCCCCGGTCTTCCCGGGAAAAGCTGCTGTTAGAGACGGGAACCATTCCCTGGCTGCAACTGCAGCCCTGGTTCGCACAAGGTAAAGTGATTTGGGTTGCAGGGGAATTGGATCTTGTTGAGGTGGGATTTCAATTCAGCGAGGACAATAAAGGGCAATTCGAACGCTGGATATCTGCAGGTCTTGTTGCTCCAGTAAATGATGAGCAAGCATTAGCCTGGTTTGAACAGCAGGTAGAACTTTGGGCTTTAGTCCTAAAACCTTATGTCTTGGTTCAGGATCAGAAACCGACAGCTGGACAATAGCACTGTTGAAAGTGCGTAGTAAAAGATTTGTAGTAAATGGTTTGTAGTTGAAGGTTTGTAGTTGAAGGTTTGTAGTTGAAGGTTTGTATTTGAGTGAAAAATGATCTGAAGTTGGTGTTGAGGCACCAAATCCGTTACAATTCGCGCCCCTCGTGTCTGTTCACATTTCTGTCTTGACGATGGTTTAAGGTCCTGATCGGGATCAACACGCCTTGTTGTCAAAATATCGTTGTTTGTTGGAGGTTAGGTTGTTCGAATTTCGTTTGAACAAGAATGTCAGTATTAAAGATGACGTATTATCTGGTTTGACGGTTGCCCTGGCGCTGGTGCCTGAGGCGGTTGCTTTCGCATTTGTGGCCGGCGTTGAGCCATTAGTGGGGCTTTATGCGGCGTTTATGGTTGGTTTAATTACTGCGTGTATCGGCGGTCGTCCAGGCATGATCTCAGGTGCAACAGGCGCACTTGCCGTTGTTATGGTCAGCCTGGTGGCTCAACATGGCGTCGAGTATTTGTTTGCGACTGTGGTATTGATGGGGATTTTGCAGGTACTGGCGGGTGTTCTGCGTCTGGGTAAGTTCATTCGTATGGTGCCCCACCCTGTGATGCTTGGTTTTGTAAATGGCTTGGCCATTGTTATCTTTTTGGCGCAACTGCAGCAGTTTGGCGTTGCGAATGAGGCGGGCTGGTTGTCTGGCACCTATTTTGAAGGTTCAGTCGTTGATGTTGCCTGGGTGGGTGGAACCGAACTGTACATGATGCTCGGGCTGGTTATGTTGACCATGGCCATTATTCATTTTCTCCCAAAATTGACTACCGCTATACCGTCTTCACTTGCTGCTATTCTTGTAGTAAGTCTGCTGGTTATTGGCTTGGGTCTGGATACTCGCGTGGTCGGTGATGTGGCTTCGATCGCGGGCGAACTCCCGAGCTTCCATATCCCCTCTGTACCCTTAAACTGGGAAACGTTGCAAATTATTTTCCCATATGCCGTCATTCTCGCTGCCATCGGCTTGATTGAGTCTCTGCTGACCTTGCGACTTGTGGATGAAATTACCGAGACCCGTGGTCGAGGTAATAAAGAATGTATTGGCCAAGGGGTTGCCAACGTAACAACCGGCTTTTTTGGTGGAATGGGTGGCTGTGCCATGATTGGCCAGAGTATGATCAACGTCAACTCTGGTGGCCGTGGGAGGTTGTCCGGGATTACCGCGGCGCTTTGTTTGCTCTTATTTATCTTGGTTGCATCATCGTTGATTGAACAAATTCCTGTTGCCGCCCTTATTGGCGTTATGTTTATTGTTGTAATGGGCACCTTCGAGTGGAGTAGCTTCCGGATTATTCGCAAGATTCCCCGACATGATGCATTTGTGTTGGTGCTGGTATCCGGGGTAACCGTTGCGACCGACCTGGCCGTTGCCGTGATCGTTGGTGTTATTGTCTCGGCGCTCGTGTTTGCCTGGGAACACGCAAAGCATGTTCAGATCAAGCGTAAGGTGTCTGAAGATGGATCAACTGTTTATGATGTCAATGGACCGCTTTTCTTTGGTTCTGTCACTGACTTTTCGGAACAGTTCACACCGAAAGAGGACTCTGATGACGTTATTATCGACTTTCTTCACTCCCGCGTGTGTGACCACTCCGGTCTGGAGGCTATTGACAGTGTTGCTGAGCGTTATCTCGCTGCAGGCAAAACACTCCATTTGCGCCACTTGAGTCCGGAATGTCGCTCGATGTTGAAAAAGGCGGGTGACCTCGTTGAGGTCAACGTATTGGAAGATCCTAAGTATTTTGTAGCGGTCGATTAGGTAACCTCTTTTTCTGTTCTTGCCTGTATAACGGGATTGCTTATCCTTCTCCCGGTCGGCGGTTGACCGCCGACCACCTTGTCCGTTCTTGTTAATTTCCCTGAATTCGCTTTGCGATCCACGTCTGGGTTCTGCGCTTCCGAGTGGCTTGCAAATTTGCTGTGGTTCGGTCATAACTTACCGCTTGTTGTGTTGTCTCAACTGACCTGATAGCTGCTGTAAAAGTTTTTGCCAGCCATGCCACTGCGGGGGATGCTCGTGTCTACATCTTTTTCCGGCTTTGAGCCGTCGTTTTTCAGTTTTTTTACTGAATTAAAAGCTAACAACAATAAATCCTGGTTTAGCGAACATAAAGTTGAATATGAACGTTGTGTGGTAGAGCCCATACAGGCTTTCATTGAGGCCATGTCGCCTCGTCTGTATGGTATTTCGCCCTATTTTATTGCCAGTCCCAAAAAAGTGGGGGGATCAATGTTTCGAATCTATCGGGATGTTCGTTTTTCCAAAGACAAGCGTCCGTATAAAGAACACGGCGCTTGTCAGTTTCGCCATGAAGCTGGAAAAGATGCGCATGCGCCCGGTTTCTATCTTCACCTCGCTCCAGATGAAGTGCTATTTGGTGGCGGGGTCTGGCTACCGGGTTCCCCGCAGTTACTAAAAATCCGCGAACGAATTGTAGCCAAGCCGGATGAGTGGACAGCGGTGCTTGAAAACACGCACCTGCATAAGCACTTTCCCGATGGCGTCAGCGGTGAGCCCTTAACCCGTCCGCCTCGGGGATTTAAAGCGGATCAGCCGCACCTGGAGGATATAAAGCGAAAGAGCTTCTATCTTATGGCGCGTACTTCAGCAAAAGAGGCACAATCCATTGAGTTTATTAACGAAGTGGCTGAAGCCTACGGGGCATCAAGCCCATTGATGAGGTTTCTGTGTGGTGCAGTGGATGTTTCTTTTTAAGTTTAATTACATAAAAAACTATTGACTAATTTTGTGATTCGATCTTTATTCTGAGATAGCACAGCCTACTGATTGAATTTTGCAGGAAAACGGTAAGAAAAGTGCAGTGTAGTCAGCGTACCATGTGCAGTTGAGCGTTTGCTGCGGGCTGGCTGAAAGAGACTGTTGGATGACTGGCTAAGCAAACATTGCTTACATTCCTAGCGGTATTGATGTTTTGAGTCTGATTTTGTTTAAGGAGCGATTGATGACAAGTCAAAGCTTTGTGTCAGGTAAGAAATTTTTTGATAACATCCACTTTCCTCGTGGTTTCAAACGGTCCGGCTTATTTTCCATCCGCGAAGCGGAATTGCTGAGTGAAACAGGTGTCACCTTGTCTCAATTAGCGGATGGATCATTATTACCGGAAAACGACGAACAGCGTGATATGGTGCGGGTCATGATGGGCGAAAAGCCCGCGGAAACGCTCCTGGAGAAAACATGGAGTAAATACTCCAGGCACATATCAACCCGTCGTTGCCCGTTATCACTCTCAATGAATGCCGTTGACCGCGGTAGCAGTTACACCGGTGGTGATGATTCGTTCGCTGATTTGTAGTGTTTTAGCGGTCGTTGTGGCACGGTGTGCGGTGCGTGATCGTTAAGCAGGTACAAAGGTAGATGATCCAGGCTGGTGCTGCGCCCATGGCTTTCGCGTCTTGCGTATTATGCCGGGGGGTGGCACTTCTTCAGCTTTTTGCCACTTCCACACCAGCATGGGTCATTTCGTCCCGGAGGCGATGTGTTTTTGATTGTGCCGGCGGCGTAAACCCAATGCCCTTCTTCCCGGTGAAAATAGGACTTTTCGCGAAGTTGATGAATCGCTTGCCTGCCAATGTCGAGTTCAGAAATCGGACGTGCTCGGCTCAGAGCTGGTGCCAGGCTTGAACAGTAACTGGCGACAAATTCAACCCAGCCTTCGGATTCATTTTTGTTACCTTCCACCGTTTCAATGATTTGCAGGCCGAGCCATTGCGTTTGTTGAAAACTGGCCAGCAATTCTACTTTTTCATTTTCGCGACGTGCAGCTTTCGCATGGGTTCTGCACAGATAATCCGCATCCTGTAAGTAAAAAGCACTAAACCGTGAACGCATTAATTGCAGTGCGGTTTCTGCGTGAGATACCGTGTTGTGTAATGCTTGGCAACAGGTCAGGTAAGTTTGCTGGCTGCCACAGGGGCAAGGGGCTTCGCTTGGGTAGGTAAGGCGTGTTGACATCGTTTGCTGTGTTGTTGACCCGTTTTGTGGCAGGTAGCTGTGTATCGACTACAGTATTGACGTTTCAGGTATGATCACTGAAGTGCAGCAATAGCCATAACTGAAACGTCAACCACTATTAACCCTGTATATAATCAGTACAGGGCCGCTGTTATGTCGCGAGGCTAGTTGTGCACATGTCCGTGTGCGATTTCCTCTTCTTCTGCCTGACGAATGGTCACAACAGAAACCGCAAAGTTGAGATCCTGACCGGCCAGAGGGTGGTTGCCATCAACGGTGACTGCTTCATCAGAGACGGCTGTAACGACCACATTCTGTGTGTTACCGCTTGCATCTGCAGCTTGGAAAGTCATCCCTGCCTGGATTTGTTCCACACCCTGAAAGGCTTCTCGAGGCACTTCCTGTACCAGTTCGGGTACGTGTGGGCCATAACCATCTTCCGGAGCGATGGTAACATTCAGCTCGTCGCCTTCGTTTTTGCCCGTCAAGGCATTTTCCAGGCCAGGAATGATGTTGCTGGCACCATGAAGGTAGGTTAAAGGCTCTGCGCCCTGGGATGAATCAACAACATTACCGTCATTATCGGTCAGGGTATAGTGAATTTGTACGACTTTTCCGTTTGCTATGGACATATAAGTTCTCCTTTTGCAAACAGGTGAATTTGGGGGTGAATAGAGATGAAGAGAAGCCACATATGGAGCGCCACACATGGCCTCTGCTGTGTCAGCTGATAGGGCTAACCTGCTCAGCTTGGGGACCTTTCTGACCCACGCCTTCGATAAATGCGACCTTCTGACCTTCTTTCAGGGTTTTGAACCCGTCGGTTTGAATGCTGCTGAAGTGGACAAATAAATCACGACCGCCGTCCCGTGTGATGAAGCCATAACCTTTGCTTTCATTAAACCACTTGACGGTGCCGGTTAGTTTCTCGGACATGCTGAAATTACCTTTGTGTGCAACTTGACTCAATCTGTGCCGGGATGTTAAACCCGGAAACTGCATCCCTATAGAGGGGCCGAGATTTCTTGGGCAGTATCACAGCATTAGTCAGAGCTACAATCTACGTCTATTCGTACAACGACAGATAAAGATAAAGGACTCCGGCAGACACACCCTTACATATCTCTGGCACCTAGTGTATACCAAGTCACCGCATTCGTGAAGCGATCAGGGGAGAGCGTCCCGCCATCTTGATGCTCGACGGAGGATATACTCTCAACTATGGTTAAGTATTCTCTTACCATAAAACAGGTCGGGTAATAAAGACGGTCGAGCACGACGAGGCCCTGGAGGTGTGCATGTCAAAAGGCCATGATAAACATTTAAAACGAGTAGGTCTGATCAGTCTATTGGGAAAAGACCTGGCGCGGCGTTCAGGTGCTTGTTGTGAGCTCTGTCTTGAGTGCGGTGTGGCCTTGCAGCCGTTTGAAATTCCACCTCTTTCTGAAACGCCGGAACTGGATCGTACTTTATTCCTGTGTGCTGTTTGTCGGGGCAATATCGAAAAACCGAAACGGATGGATATTCTCCACTGGCGTTGTTTGAGTAAATCGGTCTGGAGTGAAGTTCCGGCAGTGCAGGTTATGGCGGTGCGTATTCTGAGCTACCTGAAGGATGAGCCCTGGGCTGGTGAGTTACTGGATCAGGTTTATCTTGAGCCAGACCTGCAAGACTGGATTAATGCTGCAGGCCTGGATGGATAATTTATTGCGCGTATTTGTCTTCCAGATAACGCACAATATCCGCTGACTCGAACATTTCGGTATCGTTATTCGGATCAATCAGGAATGGTACTTGAACATCACCATACTTCTTGAAAAACTCATCGCGCTTGGTTCCGGGCAAGGGGCGATAGGGCTTCAAGGTCAGTCGCATCACAGCAGGGCCAATATCTGCTCGTTGTTGTTTACCCAGGTTGACCAGTAAGTAAGGGAGTTCCAGTTCACTTAGTTTCTCACGAACCAAACGCGAAAAGGGACTGGCTTCAAAGCTATAAAGGGTGAGTGACTGGTTTGGGGTTTTGGACGCTCTGGCTTTGGTGCCGGCTTGGAAGCGGGCCAGCGATGCCAGTTTTGATGAGGCGACAGTAATGGGTGATTCGAGCAAGAACGAAGGCGCTTTGCGTTTGCTGTAGTGGTCGAACAGATAAGACACAATTGCATTGACTCCCGTCGCCTTATAGCCGGTATTCGGGTCATACAGGAACGGAATAATCTGGTGACCTGCCAATTCCTTAAGTCGTTCGGTGTGGCGGGTGCCACCTTCGGGGCAGGGGTAAATCATGGTATCCAGATTTAATTCGGTAATCGCCTCCCGAACCAAGCGGCACTGGGGGTGTCCTTCCTGATCGAAAAGCTGGATCGGTTGCTTGAGCAACGTGGATGCTTTGCTACTCATGCTGCCCCGCCAGGAACGAAGGGTTGAAGCAACCACGGAAGAGGTGAGGTCGATCATTCTGTTCATGCTAGTTTCCCATTAATAACGCTATCTACTTTGAAGTTCAATTGTGCCGGTTTTTGCGGCAAAAAAATATGGCCCTATTGTCCAGACTTCTCCGTCAATTTCCAGATTGACCTGCCGTATCACGCTGTGCTGATGAATGGAGTTGTTTTCGAAGAGTGTTGTAAATCGAGCATAAAAGAATAATTTCGAATTATTTTGTTAGACTGACACCTGTAAACACAAGTTAGAAAATGAAATGAAATTCTGGGGTGTGTTACCGTTTCAGGCCCAAACTCAACCTTCGAGATCAGTCCTATTTCTCGCCGATTTACGGTTTGGTTCGCGAAGTTCCATTAAATAAGTTGATGTAGAGTGTTCATACTACCTTGTTTGTACTCAAGTGAGCACAAAAATAGCACTCAATGTTTTCAAAAACGTGCTTTGGTAAGCTATTTATTTTTTGTGTTCATGTGTACACTAACTGAAAATAGTTGTATATTTTATAGCAATTAACGTATTCCTAATATTTTCTATTTTCAAGCTGGAGCATGGAAAAGTGAAAAAACGAATGTCATGGCGCCGGGTAGAAAGCCAGGGGATTTCGATCCTGAATGGAATTCTGGGGGATTATCTGGTTGAAAGTGGTAACCCTTTAGCCATCGATATGGGGTTTTATCATCAGTCCAGGTTACTTGAGCCAGACCATTTGACGCCATTAATCGATCAGTACTCGCAGGGAGATGGCGTTGCACCTCTTGAGCGATGCCCGGTCAAACTGGTCGTGCTTCTCCATGGTTTGACCAATGATGAAACCATTTGGGATTTCCCCTTGCGCGAGACGATGGATCAACCCGCATCCATCACGGATCAATCCACATCAGAGTTTGGACGTGATAACTATGGCTTGCGGCTCGCCCGCGATGCCCGTTATATTCCATTGTATCTTCGCTACAATACCGGTCTGAAAATTATGGACAACGCCCACCGTTTTTCGGCGTTAATGACGCAATTCGTCAATGCCAGTCCCGTCGAAGTTGATGAAATTGTTTGTATCGGATTCAGCATGGGTGGTCTGCTGTTGCGCTATGCTCAGCTTTTGGAGCATGAATCGACACAGAATTGGTTACATAAAGTCAGCCGGGTATTCTATCTCGGTTCACCTCACTCCGGCGCGCCGTTGGAAAAATTGGGCCATATCGCAGGTAAAGTACTGGGTGTAGTGCCTCGCTCCTATGTCAATATCTGGGCAGACTGGGTGAATATTCGAAGTCAGGGAATTAAAGACCTGCGCCACGGTGTTAATTTTGGCCCGGATCAGGATGAGTATTTACCCTTTAATGACGCTGTTCGCCATTTCTTCATCAGTGGTGCCGTGTCGTCGGAGAAGAATCGTTTCGCCAACCAGATGGTGGGCGATGCATTAGTGCGTGTGGACAGCGCCAGACCTGCGAATGCTCCGGCGTTGAGTGAATATGCCCATTTTGATGCAACTCATCACCTTGCATTGGCTCATTCTGATCGTGTGTACGAACAAATACTGAAGTGGTGCCAGAATCAATTATGATAAGTGCACTGTTGTTGTGACATGTTGTTGTGGCATGTAGTTGTGATATGTAGTTGTGACAGGTTGTGGTTCAAACTTAGTGAGGAAAAAAATGGATAAACAGCAACTTTCCGGACTGATCAAGCTGCTTGGAACTGGGTTTGAGAAAACCGTGGATACGGTGGAAAAAATTCATCATTCCATTGCGGATGAACCACTGGATATTTTGGAGAAAACGCCAGTAAAACCTGCGGCGACAGTTGTTAAAACTGCACACCATGGTATTAGCGGTCTGATTTATGGTTCCGTTAAGCTTGGCGGAAAGGTCGTGTTCGGGGCTTCGAGTGCGGTGTTGGATCTGGTTGATGATCCACCAGCGGGCAGCAATACCGCGTCCGCCGCTCGGGCGGCGAACACAGCGACTGATCCCGAATTAATAACTCGGACACTTCACCCGGATTCAGGTTTTGGTTCAGACAGGGCGGGCGATTCTACGCTGGAACGAAGCGATATGTCTGAGCCTGGTTTTGGGGCTGGGCGTCGCGATGAAGTGAAGTAAAGAATACGTCGGTCCGTATTGCCACTACCGTCCACCGCGACGAACTCGAATTTTCCGGGGTGCTCCGGTTTGAAGGCAACACTTTGATTCGGCGCGGTCTGTTTCCACAACTGGCCATTTACATACCAGCCAATGTGCTCGATTCCCCCCAAAGTACTGAGCGCTATTGTGGGTAACTCGTTGCTACCCGGAGGGGGTTGAATAAGGGTATCGGTCTCGGGTTTGTGTATGACCAGACTCTGACCACTTAATTCAGCGGGTTGTTCGCAACGGGGATCAAGTGGCGGGACTTGTTGTCCACGCTTTTGCTCTGCTGGTAGCCATGGCTCTACTATCCCGGGCCAAAGTGCAACGCGACGTTTTACCCGTTTGATGTTTACGCAATTCTGATCAACCCTCAGTCCGGTTTCGGGGTTAATCCAGATTGTCGTCAGAGGTGATCGATCCACCTGATTCTCTTGTGCCAGAGCATAAGTGGGTGGAACTTGCTTGTCGACACTCCACGATGTCAGGGTTTTGTGGCAGTGATTCGGTCGGGTATCGACTTTTTTCGTGCCCGTAGGCCAACAGATTTCAACATCTGTCACGGTACCAGGTCGGGTGATTGTCGTACGCCGTGCAGGCATTTGTTTAAACAGGGTGAACATGAGCGGGGTAGCTGTTACCGCGCCGAAATGCCCCGGTACCGGGGCTCCATCGGGCCTTCCTACCCAGACGCCGATGGTATAGTCTGATGACACGCCAATAGACCAGGCATCCCGGTAACCATAGCTAGTACCTGTTTTCCAGGCGATTCCGGGGTTGTCAGTATTGGAACCCCGTGCCCGTCGCGTCCGGAGCTGGTCGGGGTGTGGCGAGTCTTGTAATATCCGGTGTATCACCCAAGCGGTTCCCTCCGAAAACAGGCGTCTGTTCTTGAGCGGTTCATGGTGCTGGTAGCGAACCGGAGCGACCAATCCACCTCGAGCCAGACTGGCGAACCCGGAGACCAAAGCCTCCAGAGATGTACCGGTTCCACCCAGTATCAGAGCCAACCCTGGCGCCTCGTGATTCGGTAGTGTTAACGGTATTCCAATATGCTGCAAGCGACTGACGAAGGTTTTCGGGCCAAGCCGCGCTAATAAATCTACAGCGGGGATGTTTAAGGATTTTTGCAATGCCGCTGTTGCGGATACCGGGCCATTGAAACCGCCTGAAAAATTATCGGGTTGATACAGGCCATAGCTTCTGGGAGTGTCAGTCAGGAGTGAGTGGGAATGGATTAATCCGGCATCGATAGCCATCCCGTACAAGAATGGTTTTAACGTTGACCCGGGAGAGCGATCCGCGGTTACCATGTCGATATAACCAAAGCGTTGAGTATTCCCGAATTGGCCGCTGCCCACATAGGCTCTTGCTTCCATGTTCTGATTCTCGACAATCAGAACGGCGACACTGCTGTGAGCGGGGAGCTGCGCCGTATAAAGTTTGACGTAGTCTTGCACCCGCTGTTGCAAGTTGAACTCAAGCGTCGTTTGCAGTAGTGGTTCGGGGTTGTCCTGCATCAGGCGGCGCGCCAATAGCGGTGCGAGCTGCGGACTTTGCAGGCCGAAGGCTGCGACTTTCTCCTGCCTGGCTTCAAGAACCGTCTGCTCAGTCCAGATTTGAAATTCCCCAAGCCGTTGCAATACTTTGTTCCGTGCCTGCTCGGCCCGGCCAGGATGACGATCAGGGCGGAATCGGCTTGGGGCCTGAGGTAGCACGGCCAGCAGGGCGGCTTCAGCATGACTGAGCTGGGCCGCCGACTTATTGAAGTAGCCAAAGGCGGCAGCCTCCACACCTTCCAGCGTCCCACCGAACGGCGCATTATTCAGATAAAGCGCTAAAATTTCCTGTTTATCGAGATGCCACTCCAATTGGATTGCGCGCAAAATCTGTGACAGTTTCCCGGGAACGGATCGTGGGTGGGGGTGCAACAGCCGAGCGACTTGCATGGTTATCGTCGAACCACCGGAAACAATCTTCCCACCTTGCACGTTTTGTAAAAATGCCCTGACCAAAGCAATTGGGTTGACGCCAGGATGATAGTAAAACCAGCGATCTTCGTAGCCCAGTAAGGCTTCGATATATCGCGGGGAGACCGCATCAAGGTGGGTGGGGTAGCGCCACACCCCTTTGTCGTCTGCAAAGCGGCGTAGCGGTATTCCGTCTCGATCGGTCACCACTTGCGCAAAATGGCGTTGGTGTTGTGGCAGATTGAGTGGAAAGCAGCGATCCAGAACAATCAAAACCAGGGCCATCAACATGATTGGAGTGGCAATGCGCAATAACCGTGCTGAGCGTCGTAACCCTCCTGCTTTGAGAAAGCCCCGAGTGCTGTTCATTGGCGGGGAAGCACCTTGAGTTTATCTTGCGTAAATCCCACTCCCCGATGTTCAGGACGATACATATCTTCGACAAAAGGCGCTGGAACTTGATAGATTCCGGGAGTAACAGCCCGCGCCAGATAAAACAGGTTCGCCTTCTGATACCGTAGATCGATGGCCGCAATGTAACGGTCATCTCGATATTCCTGATAGGTAATTGTGGTTCCGGAAATCAGCTTTTGTACGGGCTGATTGTTGATCACAAAGTCATTCAGGTTCACTGCATGGCTGAGATTTTGGTTTTCCAGCTCCAAGCCTGCAGGTAATAGATCGACGACGAGCGTATCCGGATGACGGTCTTCACTGTTTACCTGCAAATGTACCAGTAGCAATTCGCCGGATTTAATCTGGTCTGGATCGATCGCCTCACCTTGAGTATTGTAATATTGTCGGCTGATATGGTAGCCCGCATCAGTAACCGGGGCGGGGGTTTTTGGATAGCCGCGGTAAGTTCGTTCGATGAACAGTGGGCCTGTACCGTTGTTGGTGAGATTAATACGCTTGAGTAACTGCTTTGAATTGAGTTCGAGGAGCTCGCTCACGGTTTGTTTCCTCTCAAAGCGGTTTTCCCCCAGTGTGATGTTCGCCTCCCAACCTGTGTCAATTTTGTTTTCCAGTTGCAAACCGGTCATGAATAATGCATTTCGCTCCTGCGTGCTCAACCAACGCCTTTGGTAGATCTGGTCGGTCAATTCATTGGCCCAGGTGAGCGCCGTATGTTCTTCGATATGATGTTCCAGCATTAGCGCGATCATCAAGGCACGATCCCGAAGTGGAGTTCCGTAATCACCCAGATAGCGGTGCTGATCGCGTGTTGTATGGATCGCTTTTTCGATTGCTTGTTCGGCCCGTGATGGGTCTCCCTGTAGTCTCAGAGCTGCCGCCAGGTGCAAATACGGCAGACCGGATTCCACTGGTGCATGTCCCCGCGTTGTGTGGGTGTCCAGTTGTAGCAGTCGATCCAGAAGCAAGCGTGTTGCAGCCAAGGTGTCTCTGTTTACCCGTGCAAGTACGTAAGCCGCATAGGCCTGATAGGCAAATGTGTAATGCGTTTCGTTTTCACTGTAGCGTTGATTGATCGCCCCACCCTGCGTCACGGTATAGTGCTGTAAACGTTTCAGGGCTTTATCAAGAATGCTTTCAGATACCCTATAACCTTCATCTCGCAGGCGTAGCAGTAGATCCGTCACATAGGCAGTCAGCCAATGTTCTTCAGGGGATTGGTTGTCCCACAACCCGAACCCACCTGAACTGAGCTGCATGCCGGCGATACGGGTCAGTGCGGTATTTATTCGTTTCAAGCGCTCTGCTTCATCCAATTTTGCCAGGTTGAATCGTTGCAGGTTCTCTTGTGTGGCGATTGCGAGGGGAAAGGCGCGACTGCTGGTTTGTTCCAGACACCCGTACGGGTATTGCAACAGTGACTGCAGATGACTGTCCAGATTAAGTGGGGGTCTCGCACTGACTTTGAGTTTTCCACGCAATTCGGATTGATAGTATGCATCCAGGGTCAGAGCATCCAGGATTACTGAGTCGCCGGCTCCGAGCACGACTTTTTCTTGCCGGGTGACGGGGGAATACGCTGGGCGGACACCGAGATTCCAGGTGCGTTCAATGGCCTTGAGAGGGGGATTAGTAGCGGTATCCGTTACCTTAACGGTTATGGGTGCCTTACCATATCCAAAATCAGCGTGAATCGGCCAGGTCAAAGTGGTTTTTTCATCATGCTTCAACGCAAGCGTTTTCGTGAATTGTTCGCTTTTCAAGGGGGGGGAGGTCTGCACTGTGACATCCAGGTTTTTGCTTTCGCCACTTAGATTGTGAATATCCAGCGCGATTTGGGATTGGTCATGGGCACCCAGGAATCGTGGCATTGCCAATTGCGTCACGATAGGCGAGGCAACGGTTGTTTCATGATCATTGTGGCCGAAAGTTTCTTCCGAGTAGGCTACCGCCATTAATCGGATTTGGCCATTAAACTGCGGCAGGGGGAGGTGGAATGTTGCATAGCCTTCGGCATCGACCTGTTGTGGTCTGTAAAATTGCGACAGGATTTGTACTTCTGAAAGCGGTTCATCCCCGCCCTGACTGAGATCAATGTCGCCACCGAAGCGAATGCCCGCACGCTCATACTGGTTCAGTTCAATCAACTTGCTGTACATATCCCGGGATTCGATACTGTAGCGCCTGGGGCCAAAGAACAGTGCTTCAGGGTTGGGGGTGTCGTAATTCGTGATATTCAACACGCCAACATCAACTGCAGATAAGGTAACCCAAGCGGGGTGGATACTCTGCCCCTCGACCTTGACTTTCACGGGAAAGGTTTGCTCCGGTTCGGTTTTGTCATCGGCTTCAATGCTCACGTTCAACGTTCGTTCCGAGCGATCAAGTGGTAAGTGAATCAAACCGAATGCGCGTGCAGGGGTTATTTCCTGTTCTCTACTGGCGGGGCGCAGCATGACTACGGAGACATAAATGTCGTGGCGTTGCCAGCTTGCGTCAATGGGAATCGAGATGGTTTTGGCTTCAGCACCCATGGCCAGTCGTGTGGACCACAAGGGTTTATCGGATTCCACCAGAACGATGGCTTCACCTGCATGGGGAGGATTAATCGTCAGTTGTGCTGTCTCGCCCCCTCTGTAGGCCGCTTTGTCCAAAACGATATTGACCTGGTCAGGTTTGCTGGCAGTATTGCCGATCTGGCTTTGCCGCCAGTTGGCATACCAGTCTGTTCCCGCGAAGAAACGCACGGTGGTTACTTCATTTCGTTGTCGATCACGGGCCTCGAAGCGATAGCGTCCCCAGTCAACGGGCACTTCGATCTTTGCGGATTCTCCGGCGTTGAAATTGACGGTCTGGTTAAATACTGGAAATTCTTTCTCGGTGAATTCGTAGTGCCAGCCTTGCTGGCTATTGTACTCCCAAAAATACTGCCGATCTTCCCGAATCAGAGTCAATTCGATATTTTCACCCGGAAGTTTTTGGCCATCGAGCTGAGCCCGGAGAATGGCAAACTGAACTCGGCTGTTGGCTTGAGGGCTTTCGTCGCCAAAATCAGGTCGTACGCCGAGATAACCGTCTTCAGGCCACAGCAAAGCTTGATAGCTGCGGGCAACCGGGCGACCGCCGGTTTCATAAAGACTGCTGTTTAATTTGACATAAATGGGCGAATGATTTTGCTGCCAGTGGGCCGGAATATTCAACACGGTTTGGCCGGATTCATCGAGTGTGATATCGTCGAGGTTTAGTGTTTGCCGAGCGTTTTCCCGTTCATCGCC
Organism: Oleiphilus messinensis; assembly: GCF_002162375.1. Classification (GTDB taxonomy): domain Bacteria; phylum Pseudomonadota; class Gammaproteobacteria; order Pseudomonadales; family Oleiphilaceae; genus Oleiphilus; species Oleiphilus messinensis. Next base: position 686,326 of record NZ_CP021425.1, read on the forward strand.
GAAGATGAAGTTGGGTAATGACGCCACCGGTTGACGTGCGAGATAGGATAATACACTGGTTGAGAGCCGGTTACCGGCAGCGGGTGCACCATAGAGATAGGCGCCGTATACGGGTATGGTCAGCGTTTGCTGGTGGTTGAATGTTTTAGTTTCAGTTTTGCCCTCGTTAAACTCGAGTTTCATGCGCTCAGGTAGAAACTCTTCCACGAGAAAGCCGTATAACTCGCTTTTACCGGCCCCCCAATCCAGTTGTACTGTCCATTTCCCGGTTGCCGCATTGCCGGGAATCGAGAAAGCATGATGCCGATAGAAACCCGATTGTTCAGCCATTGTAACCGTGCTCGACTCACTGCCATCCGGTTTGCGAATCACGGCCCGGACGGGGAAGCTATCCAGTGCGCGCCCATCTGCCTTACGCAATAACGCGGAGATATCCACGGTTTCCCCAGGACGGTATAAATCTCGCGGGGTATAAATAAAAGCATCAATCGGATGATATGGCCGTTGACCGAGGTTGAAATCAGCCAGGTCCAACGGCGGTCCTGTTAGCTCGACAATCGCAAAACTGGTTTTAGTTTGTGCCACGATGTACCGGGCGCTTTCTGCATTCGGCGTATTGCGGGCAAAGCTGGCAAGGCCCCTGCCGCTGCTGGTTGTTTCCTGTAGCGTTTGCCCTTGATGATCCATCAGGCTGACGGTCACGCCTGAAATGGCATTGGCTGACTTCAAGGAGGAAACATGCACGTCGAGTTGATCCGCATAGACTCGAACGTGAACCCCGAGATCTGTCACCATAAAATAGGTCACATCATTTTGATAATCATACTTGCCTGGCTGCTTCATCACCGCGAGGTAAACACCGGGCTGTTTGAGCTCAGGGATGTCCTGAACGGGAATGGCTTTGTCTTCCCGTTTGTTGGCTTCCGGATTCAGGTCGAATCTCCCCGTATAAACCAGATCACTCCATTGAGAAAATCGACGTAAATTGTAGTAGCGATAGCGCCGTGCCTCGTTTACTTCCTGAATAAAGGCGCTGATATGAGGGGCTTTCAAGCGGTGGAAATTTATCTCCACTTCATCCACGTTCACAACGGATACCGGTAATCCCTCTGTCAGACCTTGTGCCAGAAACGACCCTTTGGTTGAAAAACTGAATGCAGGGGGAACCTTGCGCGTGTTCAGTGTGGTGATTTCGGTTGCTTTTAGCTCAGTATTATTGATCGCTGCGAGACCTTGATAAACAGAAACCGTGTAGTTGGCTTCCGGTTCGATATAAGGGAAATAAGCGATTTTTCCAGTGTCATCGATAACCCAGTCGCCATCTACTTTGCCACTGCTTTGGCTTGAACCGTTGTTCGGCGTGTTCAGTGAAATATTGAGAAACTGCTGGAATGTCGTTTCAAGGTCAAGCGGTACAGACAGGGTAACGGCAATGGCATTTTTACCATTGAATGTGCGTTCAGATATGTCTAAAACGGTTAACAGTTGACCGTCGTATTGCGCACTGAGCGCCGCTCTGTCTTGTCTCGTTGGCGCGTCAGGACTGGTTGCTTCCGGTGACGGGGCATTCTCTGGCTGTGATTCTGTTGGTGTGGGTTCACAGCCTGAAATAAAGAGTATCAAAGCCAGGAGTAAACCGAGGTGTATAAACATTCTTGGCTGCAGAAGGGGTGATAAAGTTGGCGTAGTCATGGTCATAATTCCAGAAAACCCGTTAAGTCAGGACTTCAAAACAGAGTAGAACAGGAGTGTGGTAATTGTGTGCTTAAACTGTGGCTTTTCCAGGTTAAAACTATGGCGAATTGAGGCAGTGCAATTTTGAGGAGGTGATGTGAAGAGCAAGTTGCATACTGAAATATCCCTGATTTTCGATGCATGATTCCGTTTGTCACGAGATGGTATTGCAGGTCTGACCGAAAGGCAATTGCTGATCCGAAGGCATGCATAGATGCCTTCGGGGTATTTCAGAGGATAACGCTAAGGTTAAACAGTTTCCAATGCCTGGGCCACATCGGCAATGATATCCGCGATATTTTCAATGCCCACTGATATGCGCACCAAGTCTTCGCTGACACCGGCTTTTGCAAGTTCCTCAGCATTCAGCTGTCTGTGGGTGGTTGAAGCGGGGTGGCAGGCCAGTGATTTGGCATCACCAATGTTTACCAGGCGCAGAATCATTTGCAGCGCATCAATGAACTTGGCGCCGGATTCGCGGCCGCCGGTAATCCCGAAACTCAAAATGCCAGAGGCCTTGCCCTGAGTGATTTTTTGGCACGTTTCAAAATAGGGGCTTTCCGGCATGGCTGCATAGTTGACCCACTCAATTTTCGGGTGCGCCTTCAGGTAATCTGCCAGGGCCTCTGCATTCTGGCAATGGCGCTCCATCCGTAATCCCAGGGTTTCCAATCCCTGTAGAATCTGGAACGCATTCATGGGCGAAAGGGCGGCCCCGGTGTTGCGTAGAGGTACAACCCGACAGCGGCCGATAAACGCGGCTTCACCTAATGCTTCAGTGTAGACGACCCCATGGTAGGACGGGTCAGGCTCATTCAAAACTGCAAACCGTTTCTTATCGGCGGTCCAGTCAAATTTGCCGCTGTCAATGATAACGCCGCCAATGGATGTGCCGTGTCCGCCAGTGTATTTGGTCAGTGAGTGAACCACTATATCGGCGCCCAGTTCAAAGGGGCGGCATAAAAACGGTGTGGCGACTGTGTTGTCTACAATCAATGGAACACCATGTTTGTGGGCAATCTCTGCGAGTTTTTGAAGGTCGACAATATTTCCTGCAGGATTGCCAATCGATTCACAAAATACTGCTTTGGTGTTTTCGTCTATGGCGTTTTCAAACCCGTCGTAGTCATCATGGGATACCATTCGGACTTCAATACCCTGCCGAGGGAATGTATGGGCGAAGAGGTTATACGTGCCACCATACAGCTGACTGGTGCTCACAATATTTGAATTGACTTCGCACAAGCACTGGATTGCGTAGGTGATCGCGGCCATACCTGAAGCGACACCCAGTGCACCGACACCGCCTTCCATTGCCGCCAAACGTTGTTCGAGTACTGCTGTGGTGGGATTCGTGATTCGTGTATAAATGTTTCCAGGTACTTTCAGGTCGAAGAGATCTGCACCATGTTGCGTATCATCGAATGTATAAGATGTCGTTTGATAGATGGGAACGGCTGCCGCTTTTGTGGTTGCTTCCGACTCGTAGCCATGGTGCAAGGCGATTGATTCTAGTTTCATCGTTTTACTCTGTCCGTATTGTGATAATTTAGTTTAGGAAACATAGCAGAAAGTGATCCGAACACAGTATGAATTCAAAAAACAAGTCATGGATAGAGCATCACGAATGAATGAGAACACACATGAGGCCGGACTTTTCTTGAATTATGTTTACCACGCCCTGGGGCAGATGGGGATGGATCGTGCCGCGATATTTGCCAGTGTCAATTTACCGGATGAGCCACCTGATCCGCTTGTTCGTCGAGATAATTCAACCCAGGCGCGGTTTTGGCACGCCGCAGAAGATATCACCGGGGACTCCGACATCGGACTGCATGTGGGCCGTTATCTACCGGTGTTTCGTGGTCATATTTTTGAGTATCTTTTTCTCAGCAGCGCAACGTTTGAGGAGGGTCTGAGAGCGGTAATACGCTATGGTGTTTTATTTACCAACACATTGAATCTGAATTTGCACATTGAAGAGGGTGCCGCAATTCTTTCCGGGTTTTCCCACCCTGTGCGGCATTACCTCGAGTGTTTTCTGCCCTCTATCGTAAACTTTTTGCGGTTCGTGACAGATGATGATTTCCAACCGGCTGAAATCAGGCTTGAATATCCGATTGGCGCTGACGCAAGCGAGTATCTGTCCATCTTGGGCGCGCCAGTCAGTATGGGGGCCTCTCAGGGCGCTATTCTGTTCGATGCAGCCCTGCTGAAGCGCCCCTCTCGCTCAGCGAACTCACAGCTTTTTGTTCAGGTTGAAGCGCTCGCGGCCCAGAATGCTGTTGCCATAGGGCGGGTTAGCATTATTAATCAAATTGAGTCCGAATTGAATGACTTGCTGAAAAGTGGGGAAGTGTCATTGTCCATTGTCGCCCAACGCTTGAATCGAAACCCCAGAACCCTGCGTGCCGAGCTGGCTGCAGTGGGAACGAATTTCAATCAGGTCCTGGCCCGTTATCGAGAGCGTCTCGCCAGGCGACTGCTATCCAGAACAACTCATAGTCTTGATCAAATCGTGTATTTGACTGGTTTTTCAGAGCCCTCGGCTTTTGCCAGGGCGTTCAAGCGCTGGACCGGGGAGCGGCCCACCGATTACCGGATACGCAAGCAGGCTTTGTCAAAGTCTTGACCGAAGCGTCATCAAGTACCATAGCGCTGAGGTCAAAAATATTTGTCAATCAATCTTTACAATTTCGCTTGAATTAACACATGAGAGGATTTGAGGATGATTGGTTTTCCTGTTGGGGTCTTGGCGGCAAACGCAGTCGAGTGGTATGCACACAAAGTCTGGTTACACGAATACCCATCGAAACACCGAAGCAGTCCGTTCTTTACCCATATTCGACACCATAAACGCGCCCGGCAGAATGATTTTCACGATGAAGGCTACAACAATTCCATGTGGAAAGATCAGGAAATGTTTAATGAAAAGGTCGGACTCATAGGATTGTGTGCAGCAACTGCGGTCGTCGCACCGGTTGCCCCGTTTTTCACCTTGGGCACTTGGTATGGCATGTGGCGCTACTGGAGCGTTCATAAAAAGTGCCATCTTGATCCGGATTATGCCCGTACCCGAATTCCCTGGCACTACGATCATCATATGAATGCAAGTCAGGATGCCAATTGGTGCGTTACCCGGCCCTGGTTTGATTATATTATGGGTACACGTGTGATTTCAGACCCGGAGATCGCTGAAACCAATCCATTAGGCATGAACTTACCCGATTGGCTGGAAAAGCCAGTGAATCGATTGGCTCGACGGCTTTTACCCAAAGCATTTGCTCAAATCGACCAACGTTCCAGAGAAGATGCCCAGCTTCGGAGTCAGGGCGTGGCCCTGGACGTCGCGGGTGTGGTCTGAACTCGGATTTGATAAATTGATAATGGGGGCTTTGTCTCAATTTGCGGCCCCCGTTTGAATTGAATTCTGCCTTTTCGCATTAACAGATGGTTTTGATATTTACCAATTCTATCTATAATTAATGCAGGTAAGTCAGTCGATATCTCGTCATCATATTGCACTTTGTCAAGGATAGACTGCCGTTTCACTCATTTAGCTTTTGAGCGTGTTATATGATCATACGTCTCCTTTTTGTGCCCCTCTTTTTTCTGATTATTCTGGTCGTTTGTTTCAATGTAGAGCCGAGTTACGCCAAGTCCGTGACCACGATTGAACAGCTGATTGAGAAGCACGGTAAACGCAAGTTAATGGACTTTGTGCTGGCAAAGCGTAACGGTTCCATATCCATTAGTTATCCGGGAAATCCTGTCATCTCTGATTTTGGTGGTATGCCCAGCAGAGATCTGATTGATTACAGAACGCTGGCTAAAGACCTGAAAATATTGGGTAAGTTTGCCAGCCAGGTGGATGCTTTATTATCCGAAGATAAAGTGGCCGAGCCTGAGGAAAGCGGTGACGGGGAATGGAATGACGTTAACGAGCGCTGGAGCAGGCTTATTTATGCGCAGTTTGATCCCGGTTTTCTCAAAGCCTGTCGACGAAATGAAAGCGAATCATACTGTCGGTGTGTACTGGACTACATCCATGAAAATGCTTCGGGTGTGGATATTGAAAATCTGGATAAATACCTGACCTATCGTGAAAGAGGCTATTCCAGTTACTTACGTGAAGAAGGCTTGAATGTGACAAAAGCACGAAACCTGATCAGCAGTGTACGCCGTCATGCCCGGAATTGCGGTGAGCCGGAAAGTGAAGATTTCGTGGGCTCAGGGACTGCCGGGCGAGCGCTGAATTATTAAATCAGGAGTCCCATGGCAAAGTATAAACGAAAACAGGCTATTTCCCCTGAAACCCAGGAAGAAGCGCTTGCGGTAGCAAAAGCTACCCAGCGTCCGGGACAAACGAAAGAACAAACCAAACTGATCGCCCAAGGTATCCAGAAGGGGATTGATCAATACAAAAAGCAGCAAAAGTTCAAAGCCCGCGAGCAGGACAGGCAGCGGAAAAAAGAGGCCCGGACTCGTGAAACAGGCGAACCTGTGGCTCAGCCTGTTCAGGTTAGCCAAAATGCTTCATGGCTTCCTTGGAGCTTGTTGGCCGTGACCTGGCTCGGCATAGGACTCTATGGGATCTATGTTGTGATGGCTTGATTTTTATCACTCTTGATTATTGTCGCCTTTACCTGGTTATATTCCGATAATCCCTCCCGTCAGGAGACTGAAAAGCTGATGAATACTGCTCTCGATATTCGCAATATGACTCGACCTGAAGTGGACGAGCTGGTCAGCTGGGCTGCCCGTGAATGTACCTCGGCGGATTCCCGGATATTACTCATGAGCGTGTTTTTGGTGTCACAACATTTGAACTGGGTTGATGCACGATCTTCTTTACTGCAATTCCCAGGCGCTTTGCCAGTCTGCTGAGATTGGCCCGGTCCATCTCCAGAGCGCGAGCCGTGGCTGACCAATTTCCCTGGTGATCTTGAAGCTGTTTCAAAATCAGGTTTCTCTGGAATTGCTCTGTTGCCGTTTTCAGGGAGATCGGGACTGTGGGTGAAAAGTCCGGTTCTTTTATGGCTTCTGATGGCGTGCGGCTTGATGACGATTTTCCTAAAGGCGCAAGATGTTCGAGGTGTTCTATCTTTATTGTCGTCAGGGCATGGGGGCGGGAGGCATTCGCCCGTAAAGCGGCGCGACCAATAATATGCTCCAGTTCTCGAACATTTCCGGGCCAGTCGTAGGCCTCCAGGCGTGCCACAACACCGTTGTCAATCAGAAGTTGTTGTAGCCCCAGTTTGCGCCGGGTCTGTTCTGCGAAATAGCCTGCGAGCAGGGTAATATCGCCTGTTCGCTCCCTCAGGGCGGGTACCTGTAGCGGATACATGCTCAAGCGATGAAAAAGGTCTTCGCGGAATTGGCCCCGTTCAATTTCGTGTTTGAGTTGACGATTGGTCGCGGCCAGTACCCGCACATCTACATACTCCGGCTCGTCTTGACCTACCGGTTGTATTTCCTGGCTTTGTAGCGCACGTAGCAATTTACTCTGGGTTGCCATCGGTAACTCGCCAACTTCATCAAGAAACAGGGTACCGCCGTTTGCGAGGCTGAATTTTCCTGCCCGGTTGCGTTCCGCCCCGGTAAACGCGCCTTTCACGTGTCCGAAAAGTTCACTTTCTACCAGATTTTCAGGTAAGGCTGCACAATTAACATAAACCAGAGGGCCGTTTGACCGGTTTGATTGCTGGTGCAGGGTTCTGGCCACGAGTTCTTTTCCCACTCCGGTTTCCCCTTCGATGAGCACGGTAAAATCAGAAGGGGCGACAACGCTGATTTCCTCACGCAGTCGATTCATCACCTGGCTGTGTCCGATGATTTCTCCGCCATCCTTGGTGAGTGCCTCTTCGGTCAACTCGCACACGACGCGCTGCACATGCTGGGTGTGGGCTTCCAGCTTTTCCAGCAACATCGCGGTATTCAGGCAAGCGGCGGCCATCGCTGCAATGATTTCCAGTGTCCGCTCCGGGATAGAATCGAAGCAGCCAGGGGTCAGGCTATCCAATGTCAATAAGCCAATTACTTCGTTGTTGGATCGCAGCGGTAAGCCCATACAGGCATGTACCGGTAGATTACCCTCGTACGCATGGACCATACCGTCGTACGGATCAGGGAGGTCACAGTCACTGGCAAATCGAACGGGGCCGGTTGAATTCAGGATTTGTGTGAATCGGGGGTGGGACTGAATATCAAAGCGCCGACCTAGCACATCTCGCACCAGTCCTTTCTGAGCCAGTGGCTTTAAGCGTTCACCCTGCCTTTGCAGCATGACGACTGCATCACATTGAATAATGCCCCGGACTGTATTCAATAAACGTTCGAAGCGATCCTCAGCCGTAACACTGGTGGCCATATCAATGGCAAGATCCAGTAGCGTGCTGGTCGATATATGAACCCTGGGAGTGATCATCTTTGTCATTGCTCTGAGTGTGCTGGAATCCGTAATTTAAATAGAGATTGTAGTTAAAGTGGTACAGTCAAGTCAAAATGACACTGGTTTGCTGTGTGTCGATATGACCTATATATCCTGTGAATATTTTGTATATTATTGATAATAATGAATTTACTGGATTGGCATAAACCTGGCTAAGCATGTTTAGTGACACAGCTGAGTATCGAATCAAGACATTAAACAGATAGGGGTAAACCTGCCATGACAACCACAACACACACCATTGAGCCACTTGAATTTCATGATTTAGTCGTGCGTCGATCTCATCAAATCATGTTGGTCAGTTTCGTCATGATTATTGTGTCCATGTTGGTGAGTTATGTCATACCGGACCTGTTTTCCATGAAGGCTCAAATCGCCGGCCATCTGGGTGTTGTCATTTTCGCCGGGTTGCTGAAGGTGGGTTATGTCCTGAATCTGGTTGGTCATCGAGGTCGGAGCCAAGTCGTGCTTTAGCACTGTGATCTTCATGCTGTCGATAAATGTATTTCATTTCGAGAGAACTCAATACGTAAATCAGCCAATCATCCTAGCTGGGAGAATTTATGCTATCCAATTCACAGATATCCGTTGTCAAAGCTACCATTCCTCTTCTGGAAGACGCCAGTGATCAGCTCACAACGCACTTTTATCAACGAATGTTCAAACACAACCCTGAATTAATGAACGTATTCAATATGAGTAACCAGCGATCCGGGCGTCAATCGGTTGCATTGTTCAATGCTTTGGCCGCTTACGCCCGGTTTATTGATGACCTTCCACGGCTGAAGTCCGCAGTGGAGCGCATTGCTCAGAAGCACACGTCCTTCGACATTCGTCCTCAGCAGTACGATATTGTCGGCCACCACTTAATTGAAACCCTGCGGGAATTGGCGGGGCCGGCGTTTACCGAAGAGGTGGAATCAGCCTGGACGGCTGCGTACAGGCAATTGGCAGGCGTGTTTATTGACCGGGAAGGCGGACTTTATCATGAAAGAGCAAATGCTGTCGGTGGGTGGGAAGGTCCCCGTGCATTTCATTTGATTGAAAAACGCGCGGAGTCAGATTTGGTAACATCTTTTGTGTTTGAACCCGAGGATGGTGGATCTGTGCTTGACTTCAAACCGGGCCAGTATCTGGGTATTCGAGTTCAACCACTGCAACACGAATTTAAAGCGATTCGGCAATACTCGATTTCCGGCCGATGTAATGGGAAATCCTACCAAATATCGGTAAAACGGGAAGGGCACGATTTTCCGGGAGTGGTGTCACACTATCTGCACGATATTTTAAAGGTCGGTGATTCAGTGGAGTTATTTGCACCGGCCGGTGACTTTTATTTTGTGGACCGCGAAGCGCCGGTGGTGTTGATTTCTGCGGGTGTTGGCATCACGCCAATGCAAGCGATACTTGAACACCTGGCCTCAGTGCAGTACTCGCATCCAGTGCACTATCTACATGCCTGTGAACACGCGTCTCAGCATTCATTTCGCAACCGGGTTGCGGTATTACAGGAGTGTTTAACTTTTTATGCCCATACTTGGTATCGAAACACCGAATCGGAAGAGACTGGTACGCTGCGGGGATTGATGGATCTTGCGGCGGTGGCACAATTACCCATTGCACATGGGGATTTTTATCTCTGTGGGCCTGTGGCATTCATGCAGTTTATTAAAACACAGCTACTAAACTTCGGCGTTGAAGAACACCGAATCCATTACGAAGTTTTTGGTCCTCATGAGGCCTTTTAAGGGGTGCGATTATGAAATTCAACCCAATTCACCTAGTGAAGGCTTGCGGGTTGCATTTATCGAGATGAATGGTGCCCCCGTAGAATTAATGGAATATCAATTTTAATGCAAGGTGGCCAGTGTAGTCCGCTGGCCATGATTTTTCAGAGTAGCTTGCGGTTTGATGCTCAGCATCGCATGCTAGTGAATAGGAATGCTGCCTTGTTTGTGCTGCTGTTGAATCGTATAGGGCAAAAGTACCGTGTCTAACGCGGCAGAGGCGGCGAGTTCTACGCCATAGTAAATCGCGAGCTCACCAGAGGTGGTAGATTGTGGTCGGGCGTGCAAATGGCAAAGGCTGTAGGTAAATCCAGAGTAAACCCGCGGGATTGTTTCGCAGTAGGTCTCCGCGCTGTGTAGGTTCCGTTTTATTTCCTGATCGGTGTGCAGACTCGTGCGCAGCGTACCGCAGGCGCCCAATCCGAGGCAGAGACTTGCCACCAGAAGTGATTTTTTGTAGTACTGTACTCCCTTTCCTGAACGCATAATCCAATCCCTCGTCTCCTGATTTTATCTAAATCAGTATTGCATACTATTGCCTGAATGAAATCCTATACTTTGGATATTTTTGCTTCATTCTGATTATGGTCTCAGTTTCAGGGTGTATAGTTTTTTGACGTAAGCGCATTAGTTCGCGGTAAATTTTTTAATGGCTGGCTAAGGCAATACTGATGTACTGCTTTTGTATTATTGTCACTCCGTAAAACGAGGCGTACCTTAGGGAAGCGCTAGCATGTGCGCTAGTGCTCAGTATAACGTTTGTCATTCATTTTACGTTTTAATGGTTGTATATACATGTAGTTTTGACGAATTTGGACGATAAATTGCGGGCGATGGCTTGTAATTCCATCGTTAATTTTTAATACAAGGATGCTGCTATGATTCGCAGAATTGTCAAAATAATCAAAAATCGGGCCTTGGTCACGATTCCTGTATGTTTGTTTGGTTTTTTGCTCACATATACAAACACTGTGCGAGCGGAATGTAATATCGCTGATCTTGATAACTCGACAGCAGGTGTTATTCAAGCTTACTTGGCGTATTACGGGCGTGTTCCTGATGCCGGTGGTTATGAGTTTTGGAAAATGGAACTGGAAAACAATGGTAATGATTTCTCTGCCATAAGTACGATATTTGGCGAATCGAAAGAATTTTCGGATCGATTTGGTGATTTGGACGACGCAGAGCTGGTGGAGCAGTTATATCAATGGCTCTTCAATCGAGCTCCGGATGATGCTGGTTTTGCGTTTTGGCAGAATCAGTTGGACTCCGGTCAGGTGACCTATGCGGAAATGGCTCTTGCTGTACTTCGGGGCGCGACGGGTCGTGATCTGGATTACATCGATGGCGTTACGGCGTTGGTGTTTCAAGTCGTTCGGCAAGGGCCGCCCGATTATCGTTCTCCAAGTGAACTGGAAGTATGGTCTGAAGTGCCACTGTTGTTGAATTTCTATGATAATGACTTGGAGGCCGCCTGCTCCCGGGTAAATTTAGCGCTCACCGAGAATAGAAGGTTCTTGCCACTTGATCCAGACGTCACGGAAATGTATTTGAAAAACTTTGAGCTTTGGCGAAGTCTGCCTAATCGGGATAACTATATTGCGACTCTTGCATTGTATTGTTTCTGCACGGTAAGTGGCAATATCACCGTCCATGTTGAAAATGGTACCGTCGTGGCTATTGAAGATACGGATACCGGGGAACCCTATGGTGAATTTGGTGTTGCGGATGCGATTACGCTGGAGAATATGCTGACCATTGCGGAGGCTGCTGTGGTTGGGGAGGCGCGTTATTATAGTATCGAGTTTGATGAAAATACCGGTTTTCCCGTAGACTTTTCTATCGATTACAGCCTCAGTATCGCGGATGATGAAATAGGTTGGACCGTATTTGATATTGAGTTTACCAGCCCCTGAGGCGCCTCTTTGTCTTGTTGGATATGTGTCCTTTTTTGTGGGGTGGTTGTCATTGTGCCATCTTTGCTGCGATGCGAATATACAGCTATGTTTCCCAACACAGAAGGACATAATTGATGCACATTCAAATTCTGCTTTATGAAAATATGACTGCGCTGGATGCCATTGGCCCCTATGAGTGTTTGAGCCGTATCCCTGGTGTTCAATTAACTATGGTCGGGTTGGACACGGGGTCGGTTCGGACGGATACCGGATCGCTTGGCTTGATGGTCGACCAAATACTGGAAGACGCGCCATTGGCGGATGTAGTTCTGGTGCCCGGTGGGCCTGCCCGTGGTGTGGTGGCCATGATGGGAAATGAGCGAGTGAAGGCCTGGTTACAACGGCAGCATGCACAAACCACAGTGACGGCTTCGGTTTGCACGGGGGCATTGATTCTCGCGGCCCATGGTATCGTCACTAGCGGTCCGGTAGCCAGTCACTGGGCAGCAGAAGAGCGCCTGAAGGCATTGGGTTTAGCATACAGCGGCCAACGAATCACCGAGAATGGTAAGGTCGTTACGGCTGCCGGGGTCTCGGCTGGGATTGATATGGCACTGGCATTAATTGATCGCTTGGTAGACCGCGAAACTGCGGAGTTGATTCAACTTGGCATTGAGTATGATCCGCAGCCTCCTTTTACCATGCACAAAACACCGGAGAAAATGGAGGCCTACATGATATTGTCCAACAAACTAGCAGACTCCCGTAAGCAGGCTATCGCGGGGCATGATCGGGCTTGATGCGGTTGAGTAAGGTTGTGCAAGGTCGTTTGCCATGACAATTCCGAGCAATAGCGCGAAATCAGTTGCCGTTATTGGCTTCGCGAATGCCCAGGTGCTGGATATTACCGGTCCGATGGAAGTATTTTCCCAAGCGAACAGGGTGGCAATGGGCCAAAATCAACAAGGTAAAGTGGAACCGGAAAGCCGTTACAATCGATACACCATCGGGCTGTATTCCCCCGATGGTGAACCCTTCCGTGTCAGCAACGGGCTACAATTGGTTCCGGTGGGGGCGCTGGCGGATATTGGGCAAAACACCCATACGCTAGTGATTGCTGGTGGACAAGGAACACTGGCACAAATGGAAAACCCTGCTTTAATCCGATGGCTACAACGCGCAGAAGGGGGCTTTGAGCGGATTGTCTCAGTGTGTTCGGGAGCGTTGTTGCTTGCACAAGCGGGGCTCCTGACCAATCGAGTGGCAACAACCCACTGGAGCGCCTGCCAGACGTTGCAATCCAACTTTCCAGAAACACGGGTCAATGAAAATGCAATCTATACCCGTGATGGTAAAGTTTATACGTCCGCCGGGGTGACGACTGGAATTGATTTGTGTCTGGCTCTGGTGGCTCAAGACTATGGCCGGGCTGTGGCCATCACCATTGCCCGCTCGCTGGTACTGTATCTTCAGCGCCCGGGAGGGCAACGGCAATTCAGCCGTGTGCTGGAGCTCCAAAGCCGGACATCGAACCATCTGGAAGCGCTCGTGTTCTGGATGGCTGAAAATCTGGATCGAGATTTGACCGTGGCCACTCTGGCCGAGCAGGCCTGTGTCAGTCCTCGGCATTTGGCCCGTAAATTTCAGCAGGAGTTTGGCTCCAGTCCCATGAAGTTGCTGGCATTTCTGCGTCTGGAGAAGAGTCGGGAACTGCTTGAAGAAAGCAACCTCTCCATTCAAATCATTGCCACGCAATGTGGATTTCAGTCTACGGAGACCTTACGTCGGCAATTCAACGAGCAATACGGAATCAGCCCTTCACAATATCGGGAGCGCTTTGCGTTTGCTCGGGATTTTGGGTAAAAAATCTATTCGACATTTGCCCCCGTTTTCCTTACAGTGGCGCCCCCTTCAAAAAAGTCCGATGAACACAAAGGTAGAGGTTGGTGTTGTACTGGGAAAGTAATGAACGTTTTTTTACTGCGACATTGCAGCGTGATTTGTTCGGTGACTTGTGCATTATGACCCGTCAGGGCGGTCTCCGTGATAAGTCCGGAACGACTCATATCATTCATTGTCATGACTTACCCCATGCCCGCAGCATTCTCCGTGATATTTTCAAACGGCGTAAACAAATGGGCTTCAAACTGTTTCCCGAAACCCGGCAGCTCGGCTCCGACCGCGTCGCGCAAAAACGCCGCCGCCCATCACCTGACCGCGCTCAACTCGAGTTGTTTCGTCACTGAGAGTCTCTGTTGGCCTACAACGGGATGTCGCATTCTTGTGACAAAACCAACTATACTGCAGGCATTTCCTATCGATTTTAATGTTTTTCGATCGTATTTTTGACAGTACAACTTCTACCGAGGACTACTCATGAAAACAAGAGCCGCTGTTGCCTGGGAAGCAGGCAAGCCACTGACCATTGAAGAAATTGACGTTGCAGAACCCAAGGCAGGTGAGGTTATGGTGCGCATGGTGGCAACAGGAGTCTGTCATACGGATGCGTATACGCTTTCCGGCGATGACCCAGAGGGTATTTTTCCATCGGTTTTAGGGCATGAAGGCGGCGGCGTGGTAGAGGCTGTGGGGCCCGGTGTTACGTCGGTAGCGGTTGGTGATCATGTGATACCGTTGTACACGCCTGAATGTGGCAAGTGCAAGTTCTGTCTTTCTGGTAAAACCAATCTGTGTCAGGCAATTCGGGCGACACAGGGGCAGGGGTTGATGCCCGATGGCAGCAGTCGCTTCTCTAAAAATGGTAAACCCATTTTTCACTACATGGGCACGTCCACTTTTGCAGAATATACCGTCCTGCCGGAGATAGCGGTTGCTAAGATCAATAAAGCAGCACCGTTAGATAAAGTGTGTTTGCTGGGCTGTGGTATTACCACCGGAATCGGCGCGGTTTTGAATACCGCCAAAGTGGAGCCCGGTGCGACCGTTGCGGTATTTGGTTTGGGAGGGATTGGCCTGAGCGTAATTCAGGGCGCGGTTCTCGCCAAGGCATCACGGATTATTGCCGTTGATATTAACACCGAAAAATTCGAAATGGCCAAGTTGCTCGGGGCCACTGACTTTGTTAACCCCTCGGAATACAGCGACCCCATTCAAAATGTGATCGTTGACTTGACAGATGGCGGTGTAGATTATTCTTTCGAGTGTGTCGGCAACACCAACTTGATGCGCTCTGCATTGGAATGCTGCCACAAGGGCTGGGGGGAATCCGTTATCATCGGCGTTGCAGGCTCCGGGCAGGAAATCAGTACTCGACCGTTCCAATTGGTTACCGGCCGGGTATGGCGCGGCACGGCATTCGGTGGTGTGAAGGGCCGCACACAATTACCTGACTACGTTGAGCAGTATATGCGTGGTGACATCAAAGTTGATGAAATGGTGACGCATACCATGGGGCTGGACAAGATAAATGACGCTTTCGACCTGATGCACGAAGGGAAAAGTATTCGTTCGGTTATTATTTATTAAGTCGGCACAAATCAGTAATCGTTACGATCCCGGAGATTGGTCTACCATCGATGAACACTACAACCCAAAGTCCATTGCAACAGATTTCTGAAAGTTTGAGCTTTGCTGGTCGTCAATTACGTTTTCAGCATGCATCGTCATGCTGTCAGTGTGATATGACGTTTTCGATCTACCTACCGCCCCAGGCGGAAGAGTCGGGGGCCCGATTACCCGTGCTTTACTGGTTATCGGGATTGACCTGCACCGATGAAAATTTTGTGCAAAAATCCGGGTTTCAGCGCTACGCAGCACAACACGGTGTTATTGTGGTTGCGCCTGATACCAGTCCCCGAGGAGAAGGGGTGCCCGATGATCCGGACGGTAGCTGGGACATAGGCCTCGGTGCCGGCTTTTACGTGAATGCGACTCAGGAACCCTGGCGTACTCACTATCATATGTATGATTACGTCAGTGCCGAGTTGCCTGAAATAATTGCGGAGCATTTCCCGGTTGATACAGCTCGGCAAGGGATCTTCGGACATTCAATGGGCGGGCACGGTGCGCTGGTTATTGGTCTGCGCAATCCGGATTGCTTTCGCTCGATATCGGCTTTTGCTCCGATCGTAAATCCTGCCAACTGCCCGTGGGGGCAAAAAGCTCTGGGATATTATCTGGGGGAAGCCGGACGTGCCTGGAATGATTATGATGCACTGGCGCTTCTGGAAGAACATCAGCCCCAGTGCATGATTAAAATCGATCAGGGGGGGGCTGATTCATTTCTCGAAGCCCAGCTTCACCCGGAGCGTTTAGTGCAACTGTGTCAGAATAAACGCTATCCGCTCGAATACCATTTATACCCGGGTTACGATCACAGTTATTTCTTTATTGCTTCATTTATCGGGAGCCATTTCCAGTTTCATCTTGAGCAACTGAATCAATCAGCATAAAGCCGAACCCTGAATAAACTCTGGTTCGGCGTTTGTGCCATCAGGCTGAGTCATTCCTCAGCCTTTACTGTCTTTGCTGCTTCTAATGATCCGTCGGTGCCAGATCGAGTAGTAACGCCAGTTACTCGGTGCGTGGGATATGATTCCCGAGGCGATGATTGCCACCACCATAATCAACGTGTCCCAATTAGGTGCAATGCCTACGAGAAGGAGCAGTCCTATTTTTAACATAATGATTATGCCCCTAATTTGCACAAACCAAATGAGATTTGAAAGGGCGTCGAGCAAAAAAAGTGCGCTTCCCGTTGTAATCGCCGCATACCAAAACCAAGCCCAGTTATCAAAAGGCAAACCGAAGAAAATTCCACCGGCTGTACCCGCTATGGTTAATATATGCAGTGACCTTATTATTATTTTTGTGGTTCTTTTTCCTTTAAAATCAGGTGATAAGGGGGTTTTAATATTTTTTGTCATATGTGTATTAAACCCTTCGATATTTTTAAGAAAGCCTTCATTTTTCGATTTGTCGTAAATTTAAATTGAGCTTAAATGGTGCGTGATTAGAAAGTATTGGTGCCATTTTTCCGTGCACTGTGCCACTTAGGGAAATTGTGTGTTGTTATGGTGCGCTCATTTTGTTTGTGGTATTTGTTGGTGCACTTATTCCTTGCGATTCTCCCCGTTAGCTTGAGTGTTAGTCGTTTTTGTTTCAATAATTTTATAAAAAACAACAACATGTTCATTTTGGTATGGTTGCTGCTATAAGTCACGAAGGACAAAACTGATTTCGCCAAGAGACCGGATCAGGGTTTTCGTTGATGTAATCGCGGTGCTCTTTGCGTCACTCAGCTGATCGCTGTCTCAAGTTTTAGTCAGCACGTTCTATTTATTTAAAACCATAATAGCATTTGACGAATTCTCATAGCCCCACAGAAGGGTAGGAAGACAGGAGCAAATAACGATGAAAAAAACGAAGTTGGCGCTTTCCGGTTTGGCCGCTGCAATTTCCATGACTTTGTCGGTTCAGGCGCTGGCCGCTGACACCATCAAAGTAGGGGTTCTTCACTCGCTCTCCGGTACCATGGCAATCAGTGAAACAACATTGAAAGATACAATGTTGATGCTGATTGAGGAGCAAAACAAAAAAGGCGGTTTGTTAGGTAAAAAGTTGGAACCCGTGGTGGTTGATCCTGCCTCAAATTGGCCGTTGTTTGCTGAGAAAGCGCGTGAACTGGTCGAGAAAGAAAAAGTTTCTGCGGTCTTTGGGTGCTGGACGTCTGTATCCCGTAAGTCGGTACTGCCTGTCTTCGAAGAGCTGAACAGCATTCTATTCTACCCTGTGCAATACGAAGGTGAAGAGTCTTCGAAAAACGTATTCTATACAGGGGCGGCACCTAACCAGCAGGCTGTTCCAGCGGTAGATTACCTGATGAACGAGATTGGTGTTGAGCGCTGGGTTCTGGCGGGAACCGATTACGTTTATCCACGTACGACTAACAAAATACTGGAAGCTTACCTAAAAGCGAAAGGGGTTAAAGATTCCGATATCATGATCAACTACACGCCATTTGGTCATTCTGATTGGCAGAGCATTGTTTCTGATATCAAGAAGTTTGGATCTACCGGGAAGAAAACTGCGGTAGTTTCCACCATTAACGGTGATGCAAACGTTCCATTCTATAAAGAACTGGGTAATCAGGGGCTGTCTGCGGAAGATATTCCAGTAGTGGCGTTCTCCGTTGGTGAAGAAGAGCTCTCCGGTATCGATACCAAACCACTGGTTGGTCACCTGGCGGCCTGGAACTATTTCCAAAGCGTAGAAGCTGATGTGAACGAAGACTTCATCGAAAGCTGGAAGACCTACATCAAAAACGACAAGCGCGTAACCAACGATCCGATGGAGGCCCATTACATTGGCTTCAATATGTGGGTGAAGGCGGTTGAGAAAGCGGGAACGACTGATCCTGAAGCCGTGCAGGATGCATTGATCGGTGTGACAGTTCCGAACCTCACCGGCGGTTACTCCGCTATGATGCCAAACCATCACATCACCAAGCCAGTGTTGATCGGTGAAATTCAGGACGATGGCCAATTCCAGGTTGTATGGCAAACCTCTGGTACGGTTGCGGGTGATGCATGGTCTGACTTCTTGCCGGGCTCTAAAGATATTATCTCCGATTGGCGTACCCCGCTATCGTGCGGTAACTACAACGTCAAAACTGGCAAGTGCTCTGGTCAAAACTTCTAAGTTGACCTAGGCAACCTGGGTGCACTCAATCAGGTGCTCCAGGTTGTTCCTGCATCAAGTTTTCTGGCAGATCTTTTGACTCGAACTGACCAAGCCCGAGGAGAGAGATCTGCCAGTTTTGTCTTGGTGTCTGGATTCGGAGAATTGGCGGGATTTCTCAAGAATCATTTATAGGAAAGAATATCATGAGGACACGATTAACTCTGTCCGGGCTGCTTTGCAGCGTACTGTTAGTAGTACCCCTGATGTTGTTGGCTGCGTTAACCCAGGCTGATGAAGCTTTTGATCAGGCGTTGGAACAATTTGCGAAAGGCAAGATTAAAAATGTACAGCAGGGTGTAACGCTGCTGTCAGATAGTGAAGATGAGCGGGTGCCCAAAGTGCTCAAGCACTTGCTCGAAGGTCAGTTGTATCGTAATCGCGATACCGATCAGGTTGTATACATCACCAAAGAAGGTGAAGATTTGGTTTGGGTTGTCCCGGTTGCTCAGGATGATGCCGAACCTCAATCGGCCAAAGACCGACGGGTGAAGCGTGTTGGCGTAAATAATCGCCTGCGCAGCATGATCCGGACAACGTTGGCAGGGATTAATCTCAAGCATCCAGAGGCAGAAAAGCGAGCTGCAGCGATCCGGGAATTGTTGGGCGATCTGGATGAGGATACGTTAGCAATTTTGAAGAAACGGGAAACGGTCGAAACGGATGAGTATGTCAGTACTCTGATTGCAACCGCGCTCGCGCTGGCTGATCTGGATAGTAATGACGCTGAGAAGCAGCTCGCAGCAGTTCATCTATTATATGATAGCCTTGAGCCGGATGTCCGGATCGCGCTGAAGCAAAAAGTGGATCAGGTAACTGATGTAAAACTGCGTAAAGAAATTGAAAAAGCAATTGCCCACATAGAAGGGCAGATCGATTTTTACGAGAAAGTTAAAACTGTATTCTTTGGTTTAAGTCTTGGCTCGATTTTAGTTTTGGCTGCGATTGGTTTGGCCATCACCTTTGGCGTCATGGGGGTTATCAATATGGCCCATGGTGAGCTGATTATGATCGGTGCTTACACCACCTGGGGAGTTCAAGCATTGTTCCCGGGGAGCGTGGAATATTCGTTGTTAATCGCCGTTCCTGCGGCGTTCCTGGTTTCAGGGGTGGTTGGGATCGCTATCGAGCGTGGCGTTATCAAATTTTTATATGGTCGCCCACTGGAAACGTTGTTGGCGACATTTGGTGTGAGCCTGGTACTACAACAAGCCGTGCGTTCACTGTTTGGCCCTCTTAATCAGAGTGTTGAGACGCCTTCCTGGATGAGCGGTCTGCTGGAAATCAATCCAGTCTTTTCTCTGACGTTAAATCGTTTATACATCATTCTTTTCTGCTTCATGGTGTTTGCCGTTCTGTTTGTTATTCTCCGGAAAACCAATCTGGGCCTCCAGGTTCGGGCTGTATCCCAAAATCGGGCGATGGCGAGATCCATGGGGGTACGCTCTGAGTGGGTTGATGCCATGACCTTTGGTTTGGGTTCCGGAATTGCTGGTGTGGCTGGTGTTGCACTTAGTCAAATATCCAACGTTGGGCCGAATCTGGGCCAGGCCTATATTATCGACTCGTTTATGGTCGTGGTATTTGGTGGCGTGGGTAATCTATGGGGTACGATGGTTGCCGGGCTCTCGCTTGGTGTTGCCAATAAGTTCCTTGAGCCTTTTTCTGGCGCCGTGTTGGCGAAAATTCTGGTATTGATATTCATCATTCTATTTATCCAGAAAAAACCAAGGGGACTATTCCCTCAAAAAGGCCGGGCTGCAGAGGGGTGAGAACCATTTATGAATAGTGTAACTGTAAACAAAGAATTGATAATGCAAAAGCCGGACAACCGGGTGTTGGATGGTAAAAGCAAGTTGTTCCTGAGCGTGCTGCTGGTTGTCAGTGCAGTGGTCTTTGTTGCCAATATGATCATCCCGGAAGGCAGTGCTTTGCACATGTCGACCTATTCGGTCACGGTATTGGGTAAATACCTCACCCTGGCATTGCTTGCGGTATCTGTAGATTTAATCTGGGGATACATGGGGGTTCTGAGTTTGGGGCATGCCGCCTTTTTTGCACTGGGTGGGTACGCCATGGGTATGTATTTAATGCGTCAGATTGGCGACCGTGGTGTATACGGTAATCCTGACCTTCCAGATTTTATGGTGTTTCTGAACTGGCAGGAACTACCCTGGTTCTGGCAAGGCTTCGATATGTTCTGGTTCGCCATGATCATGGTTATTCTGGTGCCAGGTATATTGGCATTTGTCTTCGGCTGGCTGGCATTTCGCTCCCGGGTCACTGGGGTGTATCTTTCGATTATTACCCAGGCTCTCACTTATGCCCTGATGCTGGCTTTTTTCCGTAATGAAATGGGTTTTGGCGGGAATAACGGTCTGACAGATTTCAAGGATATACTCGGCTTCAGCCTGCAGAGTGACGGAACACGCATCGCATTATTTTTACTGTCAGCTTTGGCCCTCGCGCTGGGCTATCTTGCCTGTCGTTACATTGTTACCTCGAAATTAGGGCGTGTGACGATCGCTGTGCGTGATGCGGAAAGTCGGGCTCGCTTTATGGGTTACCGAGTGGAAAACGTTAAGTTATGGGTGTTCACGTTTTCTGCCGCATTAGCAGGAATTGCGGGCGCACTTTATGTTCCCCAGGTGGGTATCATCAATCCGGGCGAGTTTTCACCCTTGAACTCGATCGAAGTGGTGGTCTGGGTCGCGGTGGGTGGTCGGGCAACGCTCTATGGGGCCGTTGTTGGTGCACTTTCCGTAAACTATGCGAAATCCTGGTTTACCGCGGTACTGCCTGATGTGTGGCTATTTGCACTGGGTGGACTTTTCGTCATCGTGACGTTGCTGTTGCCCCAGGGTATTGTCGGTTTGTTCAAGAAGAAGGGGGCATAGATCATGTCATTTGGAAGCGTTCTGGAAGACTTGCGCCATCGTGACAAAGTCTTTGATTTCATGATGCCCCAGGCAAGTGCCCAGCTGGATGTCAGTAAAGGCTACATCCTGTATCTCGAAGATATTAGTGTCAGCTTTGATGGTTTCAAAGCGATCAACGACCTGAATTTGTATATTAAAGAGGGTGAGCTGCGTTGCATCATCGGGCCGAATGGTGCCGGTAAAACCACCATGATGGATATCATCACCGGGAAAACCACACCGGACAAGGGCTCTGCGTGGTTTGGGCAGCGTTTGAATTTGTTGAATATGTCTGAGCCCCAGATTGCGGAAGCCGGGATCGGTCGAAAATTCCAGAAACCAACCGTGTTTGAAGAGCATACGGTGTTCGATAATCTGGAGCTGGCCATGGCCGGTGACAAGCAAGTACTGTCTTTGTTATTTGCTGGGTTATCAGGCGAACAAAAAGATCGAATCGATGAGGTGATGACCCTTATCGGCTTGCAGGATTGTCGCTATGAGCGTGCGGGATCGTTGTCTCATGGACAAAAGCAATGGTTGGAAATCGGCATGCTGTTGATGCAAAACCCGAAACTGCTGCTCGTGGACGAACCGGTTGCCGGTATGACCCATCAGGAAATGGATCGTACAGCCGAGCTTTTGAACTCCCTCGCAGGACGGCACTCTGTAGTCGTTGTTGAGCATGATATGGATTTTGTCCGTTCTATTGCCCGCACTGTTACGGTATTGCACCAAGGCAGCGTATTGATGGAAGGAACAATGGATCAGATCCAGAATGATGCAAAAGTCAAAGAAGTTTATTTAGGTGAATAGCGGGGGTGGCATGCTAGCGGTAACGGGTTTGAATCAATATTACGGCGAGAGTCATACTCTGTGGGATCTTGATGTCGAGTTTCCAGAAGGCAAGTGCTCCGTCATTATGGGGCGGAATGGAGTCGGTAAGACCACTTTGCTCAACTGTGTGATGGGGCTCTTGCCCCTGAAGTCTGGAGTCATAAACTTTAATGGTACTGACTTGGTCAAATTGTCAGCAGAACAGCGTGCCCCACAAGGTATTGGCTATGTACCTCAAGGGCGACAAATTTTTCCGATGTTGACGGTTGAAGAAAACTTGCGAATCGGCTTGCCGGTTCGAAAGGATAAAGCGAAACAGATTCCCGGGTTTATTTACGAGTTGTTCCCGGTATTGAAAGAGATGCTGGGGCGGCGCGGCGGGGATTTATCCGGTGGCCAACAGCAGCAATTAGCCATTGGCAGGGCACTGGTTATCGATCCCAAACTGTTGATTCTGGACGAGCCGACGGAAGGTATTCAGCCGAACGTCGTTCAGGAAATCGGGGATGTCATCCGGAAGCTCAACCAGGAAATGGGTTTAACTGTTCTGCTGGTGGAGCAAAAGCTGCCGTTTGCGCGCAGAGTTGGTGATCGATTTTGCATCATGGATCGTGGTCGTGTTGTTGCTCAGGACGAAATTGAAAACCTGAATGAAAATCTGATTAAAACCTATTTGACGGTTTAAAAATAACAGGTTACGTTAGTCTCATCCATACTCCAGTTTAGAGCACCAATGGCTCGACAACTGGAGTGCATCTGTTTTCGAGTCATTCCGAACGAATGCTTTCGGAAAGCTCATCTACTCTCTACAAATAAGGAAAAACGCATTGCACAGCGTTGCAGCTTGTGAAACCAAGAGCCCCGAGGGTGAGCAATCAAGCCAGGGCTATGGGGCTGATCGAAACTGGCAGGCTACACTCGAATTAGGGTTTGAGCGCCGCGAAACGAAAACTATCCTGAAAACGATGCGATTTGTCGGGCCGGTACGTGTGCAGCGCCCCTTCTACCCTGAGGGCGAACTCTGCCACCTTTATCTTTTACACCCCCCTGGTGGTCTGGTAAGTGGCGACACATTGCAAGTCCTGGTTGATAGTCCACAGGGAACACAAGCACTGATTACGACCCCTTCCGCGGGTAAAGTGTATCGGGCTGACAGCGATCTGCTGCCACAGACGCAAATTAACCGCCTGGCGGTTGCGGGTGATCTGGAATGGCTACCTCAGGAAAACATCGTATTCGATGGTGCCAACGGTATATTGAAAACGGAAATCGAATTGTCCGGGGCTGCCCGTTTCTTGGGGTGGGATCTGGTGTGTTTAGGGCGACCTGCGAGCCAGTTACCTTTTCAATCGGGTTCCCTACAGCAAATACTTACGGTATCCCGGGACGGAATACCGTTACTTATTGACCGGTTCGCTGTGGACGGTCGGCAAACGAAAGCAGATGCTGCTATGCTCAATGCCCATTGGGGCTTGGGTCGTCAGCCTGTAATGGGGACATTACTGGCCTCGGGATTTGCGCAAGCTCCCGATGCGCTGATCACAGAACTCCGGGCGGCCTTCTGTCCCGATAATCAAGCACTGCCCTCGGGTGGGCGGGTTGCATTCACGTTTAAAAGTGGTTTGTTGATTGCGCGGTACATTGGTCCGAAAACAGAAGAGGCCCAGCAAATTTTTCGTCAAATCTGGGTGATGACGCGGCCTGTATTATTTGGCCGTTCTGCGCTGGGGCCGCGCATTTGGAATACCTAAGCGGACTATATGAGCCGGTCTCGACATTGTCCGGGCAATAATTTTAAAAGCATATTAATCGAGGTCATCCATGGAATTATCTCCAAGAGAAAAAGATAAACTGTTGATCTTTACTGCTGCATTGCTTGCGGAGCGGCGTAAAGCAAAAGGCATCAAATTGAATTACCCTGAATCCATTGCGTTAATTACGGCGGAAATTATGGAGGGTGCTCGCGAAGGTCGCACGGTTGCGGAATTGATGAGTCTCGGCAGAACCATTTTAACTCGGGATGATGTTATGGAAGGTATTCCGGAAATGATTCACGAAGTGCAGGTTGAAGCGACCTTCCCGGATGGTACCAAACTGGTTACTGTCCACGACCCGATCCAATAAGTTAAACATTCACAGGAGCGCCCATATGATACCTGGCGAATATCAGATTGCTGAAGGTGATATTGAACTCAATGCAGGTCGTACAACGGTCAGTGTTGAGGTGGCCAATACCGGAGATCGGCCTGTACAGGTCGGCTCTCATTACCATTTCTATGAAACGAATCCGGCATTGCAGTTTGATCGCGCGATTACCCGAGGTTACCGCCTCAATATTGCTGCGGGTACTGCAGTCCGCTTCGAGCCAGGGCAAACGCGCACCGTTGAGTTGGTGAGTCTGGCAGGTCAGCGCCGGGTCTACGGATTTCGCGGTGAGGTTATGGGCGACCTCTAGTTGAGAGGATCAGTCTGGAATACGGTCAACAAGCAAAATACGGGTCAGTTCCGCGGTAGAACGAATCCCGGGCAGAGGGGGAATTGCAGTGGCAAAGATTACACGACAGGCGTACGCCGATATGTTCGGCCCAACAACGGGAGATAGAGTCCGGTTGGGGGATACCGAGCTTTGGATCCAGGTTGAGAAAGACTTTACCGTTTATGGAGACGAGGTCAAATTTGGTGGCGGTAAAGTAATTCGTGACGGTATGGGGCAGAGCCAGTTACCCAGTGCCGAGGTAATGGATCTGGTGATTACAAATGCGCTGATTGTTGATCACTGGGGTATCGTTAAAGCAGATGTCGGGGTTAAAGAAGGAAAAATAGCCGCAATCGGTAAGGCGGGTAACCCAGACACCCAAGAAGGTGTTGATATTATTATCGGCCCGGGTACGGAAATCATTGCCGGTGAGGGACAGATCTTGACCGCTGGGGCAATTGACGCACATATCCACTTTATTTGTCCGCAGCAAATCGAAGAAGCGTTAATGTCCGGTATTACCACTATGTTGGGTGGTGGTACGGGCCCTGCTACTGGCACCAATGCGACAACCTGCACGCCAGGCCCTTGGAATATCGGGAAGATGTTCCAGGCGACCGACAGCTTACCTATGAATTTTGGATTTCTGGGAAAAGGTAATGCGAGTTTACCCGAAGCTCTGGCTGAACAGCTGGAGGCCGGAGCGTGTGGTTTGAAGCTACACGAAGATTGGGGAACGACACCCGCATCTATCGATAACTGTTTGACTGTTGCGGATCAGTACGACGTACAGATTGCCATCCATACCGACACACTGAATGAGTCAGGTTTTGTGGAGGATACGCTGGCCGCATTCAAAGGGCGTTGTATTCATACGTACCATACCGAAGGTGCCGGTGGTGGCCACGCGCCCGATATCATCAAGGCAGCTGGGCATGCCAACGTATTGCCTTCATCAACCAATCCAACGCGGCCTTATACGGTCAATACGGTAGATGAGCATTTAGACATGTTGATGGTTTGTCACCATCTGGATCCCAATATTCCGGAAGATGTGGCGTTTGCTGACTCCAGAATTCGCAAAGAAACGATTGCCGCGGAAGACATACTTCATGACCTGGGGGCATTCTCGATGATTGCTTCAGATTCCCAGGCTATGGGGCGAATTGGTGAAGTGATTTGCCGGACTTGGCAAACCGCACACAAAATGAAAGTACAGCGCGGTTTGCTGCCGGAAGATGAGGATATCGGCGCTGATAACTTCAGGGTGAAACGTTATATTGCAAAATATACGATTAATCCAGCGCTTACCCATGGCGTCGGGCATATCATCGGGTCAATTGAACCGGGCAAGTTAGCCGACCTGGTTTTGTGGAAGCCTGCTTTTTTTGGGGTGAAACCTGCCATGATTTTGAAAGGAGGGTTTATTGCTGCAGCGCCGATGGGAGACCCTAATGCCTCGATTCCGACACCACAACCTGTGCACTACCGGTACATGTTTGGCGCATTTGGCAAAGCAACAGCAAAGACCTGTATCAGCTTTACCAGTCAGGCAGCCCTTGATTCAGGTCTAAATGAAAAGCTTGGTCTGGATCGTGAGTTGGTAGCCTGCAAGGGGGTTAGGTCCCTGACCAAGCACCAGATGATCCACAATCATTATATGCCGGTAATCGAAGTAGATCCGCAAACTTATGAAGTCAGGGCAGATGGGCAGCTCTTAACCTGTGAGCCTGCTAAATCCTTGCCACTTGCGCAGCGGTACTTCTTGTTTTAGTCCGTATCGATTTCAATTTTGATGGTCAAGCATCAGGAGAAAAACCGGTTATATGTTGAAGTTAGTTAAAAACAAGGGGCATATCCATGCCCCATACTATGGTGTGGTAACACTGAGTTATGATGAGCGGGTAAAAGGTCGATTGAAATCGGCGTTGGAATCTGGTGAGGAGGTCGGGCTATTTCTGGAGCGAGGCAAGGTTCTGCAGGATGGCGATGTGCTGGAAAGCGAATGCGGGCGTTTGGTTCTGGTTAAGAGTTTGCCTGAACAGGTTGTGATCGTGCGCACCAATGATTGGTTTACGTTTTCTCGATGTTGTTACCATCTTGGCAACCGTCATGTTCCTCTGGAAATTGGTGCGCTCTGGTTGCGCATGAAGTCTGACCATGTGCTTGAAGACATGGTGCGTCTGCTGGGATTGGATATTGAGTCTGAGGTCGCGCCATTCAATCCGGAGTCCGGCGCATACAGTGGTTCAAGTCATGCCCACAAGCATGGGCACAGTCATGGGTAACTGTCAGCAGTTGTTGTCTTTACTTCACCTGTCCAGTCCAGCATTGCCTGTCGGTGGGTTTGCTTATTCTCAAGGGCTGGAGAGTGCCATTGAGCTGGGATGGGTAAAAGACAGAGCGACTATGGTGGACTGGCTGAGCGGTATTCTGTCGCAGGGTATGTCCAATCTTGAGCTTCCGGTTATGCGGCGTATGGTGTTTGCATTGGCCGGGGAGGATTCACGCAGCATTCAGTACTGGAATCAGTTCCTGTTCGCCTGCCGAGAAAGTCATGAGTTGCAATTTGAGGATCAGCAAGTCGGTGAGGCGTTGCGCCGGTTGCTATTGTCTCTTGAAATTACCGGCGTGGATCGTTTACCTAAGCCCGCAAGCTATGCGCTGATGTTTTGCTCTGCTGTGCAGCACTGGGACATTGATATTGAAGCCGCCTTGAGTGGCTTCTGTTGGAGTTGGCTGGAAAATCAGGTTGCTGTCGCTTGTAAGACGATTCCACTGGGGCAAACGGATGGACAAAAAATCATGATGTCCATGAAAAAACAAATTGAGGTCGCGATCGAGCGATCAGCAGTGCTGGAAGATGATCAACTTGGTGTGAGTTTACCCGGGTTGGCCATTGCAAGTGCATTGCATGAAACACAATATTCAAGATTATTCAGGAGTTAAAATGACAACTCAGTGTTTACGTGTAGGTGTCGGTGGTCCCGTTGGGTCCGGTAAGACTGCATTACTTAAGCAATTGTGCCTTGCAATGCGGGAGCATTACAACATGGCTGTGGTAACGAATGATATCTATACCAAAGAGGATGCCGAGTTTTTGTTGCGTAATGAAGCGTTAACGTCCGATCGCATCATGGGGGTCGAGACCGGAGGTTGTCCTCACACAGCTATTCGCGAAGATGCTTCAATGAATTTGGCCGCGATAGATGAATTGCAATCTCGGCATTCCGGATTGGAGTTCGTGCTTGTAGAAAGTGGCGGGGATAATCTCAGTGCAACGTTCAGTCCGGAACTTTCCGATTTAACGCTTTATGTAATTGATGTTTGCGCGGGGGACAAGATTCCCCGAAAAGGTGGACCGGGCATTACAAAGTCGGACCTGCTAATCATTAACAAAACAGACTTGGCTCCAATGGTTAATGCTTCACTCGATGTTATGGATCGAGATGCGAAGAAAATGCGAGGAGATAAGCCATTCGTGTTCACCAATCTAATGCGTGGAGATGGTCTTCAGACCATTATGGATTTTATTATCGAACAAGGGATGTTGGAAAAGCGAATGGCGGGCTAGTGTTTCGAGGGATATAGCGTTGCTTTGAGTGTTCAGTAACAGAGTAGGCAATTAACTGGACACTCGCTCTTGGATGCCGCATGCTTTTATCTCTTCTTTATCTCTTCTTTATCTCTTCTTTATCTCTTCTTTATCTCTTCTTTATTTCTTCTTTATTTCTTTTTGGAATTTTGGTTTGGCTTATTTGAGCTATATGTTTTAGAAACTAAACTTGATGTGGCTAAAAAGTGTGCTAAATTTGTGTGATTCTGTTCGCAAAATGATCATATTAAAGCGATCACAGATTTCTTTCAAATTAATTACA